>JAGVWJ010000005.1 GCA_018304385.1 Microcaldota archaeon | reverse complement strand
CATTAGGAGAAGCAAGATAGTTGGCAATCAGCCTTCAGCCATGGGCATTGAGCCACACTTTTTCTTTTATTTTTTATTTTTCTGATTTTTTACTTTCTTTTGGTTTACTAGTATCCGTGCTTACTTTTAAGTTGCGGTTTATAAACCGCAACTTGTGCATGTTTTTGCGGTTTATGTTTGCATGTAAATCTTAGCACAAGACTCGAAACAGGAAACTTCTTCTTAAACCCTAATAAATTTAAATAGAAGTTTACATATAATTACTGGGCTAGATGGGGGCTAGGGTTCCCCGCACCGCATATACCCTTTAGGCGGGTCGATGCCCTGCCTTATTTGACGGTTTACATAGCGAAAATGGTGAGGTCGAAAGAAGCAGCCATAAGTTATGCGGACCGTGCTTATAAGATACAGGACGGAGCTGACGCGCGACAGACGACACATTTCCGACTGGAGCGTGGCTCAGAAAATAGAAGCTCCACTTTAATTTGTTATAGCTAACCAGGTGCCCAACTAGGTCTTACTTCTAGTTTCTCATTATCATGAATACGTCGTACTACCAATATTCTCTATATGGACGCAGTCTTCTATTTTACTTAGGCTGCGTCGGTCGTTCTGTATTTTACATATCGTTTCTCATCTTGAAGTTCGAAGAACTTTAAGAGCTCGTGTCCGAAGGACACGGGATTATAACAAAGACGTTGTACTACTTATGTTCTCTTGAGTGACGTGGACTATTGTTTCTCTCATGCCACGTCGGCCGTTCTTCAAGATTTTCTTGAAGAGCTAGAGACCGCAGGTCTCTGGTCATATGTATTTCTTATGAATATGGTTTCTCACAAAACTGAAAACTCACAACCCATAACCAAATACTTTTAATTCTTCTCTTCCTAGCTTACTTGGTGATTCTCATGGGTGACATGTGTCACTGCTTATGTTCGGCATGGGCTCGCTTGATGGAAAAACAGCGCATCTGGTTGCAGGAAGCGCACTTGTGCTAGCAGGGTTAGGAAAATTATTACATGCAGGGAATATGTGCCCATCTTGCAAAGGAAAGTGATTTTGTGTCACTAGAAAAATCTCTTGCGATTCTATTCTTATCGCTAATAATAGTTTCGCGTTCTTTCATTTTTCTTTTTCCGAAATTAGTAAAGGATTTCATGAATAAGAAAATTTTAAAATGGAGCGATAAACATTTCATTATCATCGGCGGACTTTTATTTTTCATATCAATAACTATTTTTTATTATCTATTGCTTAATCTAACGCTTGCACAAGTAATTTCAGTTTCATTTGCATTTGTTCTATTATTCGCTGCATTGTTTATGACACATCCTGATTTTTATCGAACAGTTATTTGTTTGCTCGCAAAAAAGGATGATAATTTTGTAAGAAAGCATGCAGGATTAGCAGTAATCATTGCTTTAATCTTGTTATTCTACGTCATAAATTCTTAATATGCGTTGTGCGAGCATTTAAAAATTAATTGTTTCTATATGCTATAAGGCGAATATAATAATTATAAATTGGGTGATATGATGGGACTTTTAGATAAGCTTTTTGGGAAGAGTGAATCAGCTGAATTTCCAGATTTGGAAGAGGTAATGGATTCTGAAGGAGATGTAATAAGTCCTCCAGCAGATTTCTATGTGAAGCGCATTGATTTGCGAAACGAAGGTGATGCAGATCTTGCAGCAAAAGAACTTTCACAAAAGAATGTAATTATAATGAACATTCTACCATTATCAAAACAACCAAATCGTTTGCGAGGTATTTTAGCAAAACTGAAATCTCAAGCAAATAAAATGAATGGTGATATTGCATTGCTTTCGCAAGATGCGGTTTTATTAACACCAACAAATGTAAAAATCGTTAAATCAAAACCAAAGGCAGTTGCATCTTCAGGAAGTAGGTCATTATAGTTTCCCAATTGTTGCTTTGCAGCAACAATGGGCATATTTATTGGTTCGCCAATAAATAATGTTTTTATTTCTAATTTTTTTCATTTAATAAATAAATGAATATATCTCCAAATATTTCATCCTGTTTTATATCTATTGTTTGCTTTTGAGTTAGATGCAGAATTGAGACTAATGTGTATATTATCTCTATTTTATCATTTTTATCTATTACGCGAGAGAATAGAGTCCAGCCTTGATCATCAACACTATTCTTAATCTTGCCCAATATTTCATTCATTTTCTTCTCAATATCAACATCCCTTAATGGCAGGTTAACAAATTCTTCTATGCCACCACGATGTTTTATAACGCGCTCAGTCGTTTCGTATTTTATTATTTTTTCCATCTCTTGGATTAGTTCATCCAATGTTATCTGCCTTTTTGGTGGAATCCTTGCGCTTAGCTCTAGTTGCGGCATTTCTTCAAATTCTGCGCCCTCTTCAAGCGGTACAATTACCTGCACTGGCTCTTCAAATCGTAGATACTCACTTTTATATCTTAGAAGAATAGAAGCAGCTAATATTATATTTGCGGGTATAACCAGGCTTATTTTTTCCATCTCTCTAATTTTCTTCATATAATTGTCTGCTATTTGGACTATATCTATCTTCCACGGTTCTAATCTTTTGGTGTCTATTAATTCTAGGAGTATCTCTTTCCAGGTTGGTTTTGATACTATAGACTCTAAGCTGAACACTTGCGTTGCATGGGGATGCATACTAGGTTTATTAATGTTATTTGTTTTTATATATTTGTTTTTGTATTGTAAATTTGATAATTTACAATGCGGACAAAATTTTGCAATTTTGTCCTTATCAATAATTCTTAATTTGGAGGGAGAAAATGGAAGTAAAAGATGCACTAATACTTGATGCAGATGAGCCTTTATCAAAGGCTTTAAATGAGATATTGCGTACAGGAACAGCAGTTATTATTATGAAAAACCGTTCCTATTTAGGGTTAATAGACGATCGAAATATTCGTTTAGGCATTACGGATGTTAGTAAGGCAAAATGTGAACATTCCTGTGTTAAAACATCAGTGCTTTACAAGGAATCTACAATATTGGATAAGCTAAACGCATTTTTAACAGGTCATTTTAAGGCACTACCTGTTGTTGATATAAAAAAGAGCTTACCATTGGGTTTAATTACTAGGATTGAAGTTCTTAAGGATCTATTGGCGCTTAGGCTAATTCCAAGAAAATCTATATCAGAGGTTATGAAAACACCTGCGTATACTATCGATATTAATAGTACATTAGCTAATGCTAAGACTAAAATGAAAGAACTTGGGACGCATCGCCTTGTTGTTCTGAAAGATAGTTATCCATATGGGATCTTATCAACATTTGATATGGCCGCGATTTTAAAACCAAAAGGTAGAAGGGGAGAGAGATTTATTACAGAAGTAGATAAAGAAGGTGACATGCCTTTGTCAGAATTATTGCGTGAGGGTCTAACTGTTGTAAATAAAGATAGTCAACTTGAGGATGCTATAAAGAAAATGATTGAGCATACATCGCCGTCTTTACTTGTTGTTTCTAATAATAAACCAGTAGGCCTGTTGGCTGCCTTGGACATTTTCAAAGAAGTCCTCGATCTCTCCAAAGAACATATAGATATCTCGATTAGTGGGCTGACTGAAGATGATCAGCAATACCACGAGGATGTTCGCAAAACAATTATGGATACACTTGATAAATTTTCAAAATCATTTACTATAGTTAGTGTATCCTTGCACATTAAGAAAAACAAATCTGTTTATATTGCTAAGATATTAGTGGACTTGGATAAAGATCGGCTTTCGGTTTCAGCAGAGGATTACAAGCTTAATGATACCATTGCAAAATTATCCAAGGAGGTTTACACATTATTAAATAAAAAGAAGGGCATAGTTAAAAATAGGAAGAAATCACGTATTGAGGAATAGTATGGGATACAAAAGCAGTAGGGCGCAGGTAAGTATTGAGTTAATGGTTATGATTGCCGCTATATTAGCTCTTTTTATCCCCCTACTTTTGCATGTTTATTTTAAAACAAACGAAGCAAATGAGCAGCTAGCGCAGGTGCAAGCAGAACTTGCATCAGGTCGAATCGCCAGTCTAATAAATGCGATTGGAAATCTAGGAGAGGGGTCTTCTCTGATAGTTGAAGTATTTATTCCTGGAAATGTGAAATCTGTAAAGTTGAAAAACCTTGGCCGTGGTGGTGAAGTAATTGTTAAAGCCTCTACTCAAAGCGGAGAAACTGATTTTGTCAATGTTGTGCGCTTTCCAGTTGATGAATTAACAATAGATAAACCATTACAAGGCTTGAAAAGATTTAATATTTCTTATGACGGACAGAAAGTTAGTGTTAAGAATTAATAAAATTCCTCGTTCTCGTAAACTACCTTTCCATTTCTAATTACAGTTTTTACCCTTCCCTTAAGCATTTGGCCATCAAATGGCGACCATTTGCATTTTGTTTCTAGTTCTTCACCGTTAACGCGCCACTCTCCCTTAACATCAACAATAATCAAGTCTGCTTTCTTACCTGTTGCGATCTCGCCACAATTTAGTCCAAATACTCTTGCAGGGTTTGTTGCCATTCTTTCTACAATCCAGCTTAGCGTAAGCAGTCTTTTGTTGTAAGCATCTAGCATTAATGCTAAGCTAGTTTCCAGTCCAGGATAGCCATATGCACCATTTTCTTTATCTTCTAGGCTATGCGGTGCATGATCTGTTGCTATGCAATCTATTTTATCTAAATTTTGCCAAAGCGATTTTCTGCTAGTTTCATCACGCAAAGGTGGTTTTACTGGAGCAAGCTTACCTAGTTTTTCCTCATGCTTTTTTGATAAGAATAAATGATGTGGTGTTACTTCCACACTTGCGCCAATTGCCTTAATAGTTTCTATTTCTTTTGCAGTTGTTGCATGCGCAAGATGTATTTTTCTTTTTGTTTTCTTTGCAAGTGCAGCGATTTTCTCTATTAATTGTTGTCCTTCTGCATGAATAACTATTGGTTTATTTTTATCAAAGTTTTCAAAATGTTTCTTAATTATATTCTCATCATTTATTTTCATATTTCCAGTTGTCTCGCTTGCGTATATTTTTAATGAAATCGGATCTGCCTTTTTTATTTAATTAAAGTTATGCTAAGTAGTACCCATATGAAAAAAAATATCACAGATTGCTTTTTTTACAAGCTTTTTCTTTTCTTCTAAGCGTGCTGCAGTTACTGTTGGTACCTTGTTATTTGGCATATCTATAACTGTTGTTATGCCTCCAGCAATTGCTGCCTTACTTCCAGTAAGAAAATCCTCTTTATAGGTATCACCAGGTTCGCGCATATGGACGTGCACGTCAACTAAGCCGGGCAGAATTAACATGTTAATCGCATTAATTACTTGATCCTGTTTCTCTTGCTCGCTCTGCGCAATATTTGCAATTTTTTTAATTATCCCATCTTCAATTACAATGCCCTTTTCAACTATCTGGTTTTTTAAAAACATCCTTCCATTTATTTGCATAATGTTATTTAATCTAGTATTTATTTAAATTATAGCGTGATAAAGTATGCCAAATAAAAATAATATAAAAGAGGTTTTATCTGAGGCCGAGCGCTATTATAAGAGCAGCGATTACGATAATGCGATAAGATATTTCAGTGAGGCAATTAAGCTTGATCCAAAGAATGCAGATTCACATTATCGTAGGGGGGTTTCGCATTATTATAAATCAGAGTTTGATCTAGCCCTATTAGATTATATAAGAACGCTCGAAATAAATCCAAAACATGCAACTGTACATTGTGATTTGGGTCTGGTTTACTATGAAAAAAAAGAATATGGAAATGCATTTGCACATTATAATGCTTCTATAGTTCTCTATCCTAAATTTTGGCGTGCTTATTACGGTAGGGCAGTATTGCACTATTATTATAAATTAAATGCTGATTGCGCATTAAATGATCTTAATAATGCATTAGAATTTAATCCTAAGTATGCAAAGGCGTATGACCTACGGGGTTTAGTATATCAACAAATGGGCCAAATAGAAGAGGCAAAGGCAGACTATAAAAAAGCGCTCGAACTCGACCCTCTTCTAAGAGAAGCAAAAAAGGCGTTAGATAATTTAGGGGGTGCGCAAGCAGTTAATAGAGGAGCTCAAACCTCAGAATCATTCAAGCCAGAGATTCCAGAAACTAATTTCGCAAGCGTTGCTGGCATGGACGAGTTAAAAGAGCGTTTGAAATTCTCTATTATCGAGCCACTGAAGAATCCAGAATTGGCTAAGAAATATAAGAAAAAAATTGGCGGCGGAATAATATTATATGGTCCTCCAGGTTGTGGAAAAACCTCGATTACTATGGCTTTAGCTGGAGAGACAAAACTAAATATAATAAATATAAAAGTAAGCGATATTCTTGATAAATGGATTGGTAATAGCGAGAAGAATATACATGCAGCATTTGAAACTGCAAGGAAAAACGCGCCATGTATATTATTTTTAGATGAATTAGATGGGCTAGGATGGCGTAGGGCTGAGGCAGAGCATTCATGGGAGAGATCCATGATTGCGCAATTACTTATTGAGATTGATCAGATTGATAAGAAAAATGAAAACGTTCTTGTTTTAGGTGCGACAAATGCGCCTTGGTTTATAGATGATGCACTTAAACGAAGCGGTAGGTTTGGAAAATTGATTTATGTAAGCCCCCCAGATGGCGCATCGCGCGAAGCGCTCTTTAAGATGTATCTAAAGGATATTCCAGTTGAAAAAAATCTAAATCATAAAAAGTTTTCAAAGCAGACTTGGCATTTCTCCTGCGCAGACGTTCAAGCAGTTTGTGAGGCTGCAGCAGAGGCTGCATATACGCAATCTTTAAAATCAGGTAAGGAAGCACCAGTGACAAATAATTTGATAGACGAGGCAATAAGGAAAGAGCGATCTGATTTAACAGAGTGGTTTACCTCTCTTGGTAGAATGATTATGGGAGCGGAGTTAAGGGAGCTTTATCCAGAATTATATGATGATTTAGCAAGAATGCAGAACATGTATGGTAAAAAAACAGGAAAGATATCAGATGGTGGGATGTTCGGTTAATTATATCAAAATATAGATTTTAAATGTAATAATCCAATTGCAAATACTCTTATCATTTTTATATACAGTTTATACCAAGATTTGTTTCGTTTTTCTATCTGTCCTAGCAATGCCTTAAACTGCTGTCTTTCTTCTGGACCCATCTTTGGTTCACCGACTTTTTTGTGCTCTTTTCCATCTATCATTGTTATCTCTTCTTGTTTACCTATTTGTTTCTTTGCTTGGCCGTACCAAGGAGGCAAGCTTGAATCTCTTTTACCTAACGCATTTAGGAAATCTCTGGTTGTAACAGGCCTTGGCTGTATCTCTGTTTTTGCTCTTTGATCTGCCTCTTCCTGGGCTATTCCTTGTTTTATATATTGTTGGGATTTTGCTTGTATTGATAGGTATGCCTCTTTCCATGGGATATCCGTAGATTCCATAACCAGTGCCTTTAAATCTGAAGATGCATACCCATATGTTGCCCAGGCTAGTAACTTAAACGGAATTCCTTTTGCCATTGGCCTCTTTTTAGCATGTAATTTTATTATTGCCTCTCTTGATGTAGTGTCTGGTTCTGAGATATATATAGCCTTGCTAAATCTACCGCTTCTTCTTAATGCAGGATCAACATCCCATGGTGCGTTAGTAGCAGCGATAACTAATACATTTTCGTTATGCGCTTCTATACCATCCATCTCGTAAAGCATTTGGTTTACCGCCATTTTCATGTACTGCGCACCCTCTCCTTGGTCACGTCTTCCGCCAATAGCATCTACTTCATCAAAGAATAATATGCACGGTGAATTTTTTCTAGCTAGTTCAAAAACCTTATGTATATTTTTCTCTGTGTTACCTACGTACATATCTAATAAATCGCTTAATTTTGCGTTTATGAAACCAGCCTTACATTCGCCAGCAGCAGCCTTCACTATGTAAGTATTATGGACTACCATCCCGCCAAATCCAGCTATAAATGTGTGGTTGTCTTCTACTGTTAAATCATATACGTTGCAATTTACCTCTTGAACATTGACTTCAATTACCTCATCCCATAAGACATCGCTCTCAACGATAATACTCAATTTTTTTACTTCCTCTGTTTTTTCCTTGCCAGTCATTATTCTTTTAAGGTAGTCTCTACTTATATTTTTTGAAAGTTCATACCTATAACCATTTTTAGATTGATAGAATCTTTCTTTACTGAGCCCAAGTGATTCCCTGGCTCGTTTTAATAATGCGCTTATGTTCGGAATTACATCTACGTTAGTAGAGCCGGTTATGTTTCTTTTTGTCCATTTTTCTAATGCCTTTCTTTTTCTTTCACTAATTAGTCCTATCTCTCTTTCAAAGCATGTAAGATTAGTATGACTACTTATATAAAGTCTCCAATAAATATGATCGTTTCCTTTTATTATCTTTGGTTTTATTCTAGCCACTATTCCAAATCTTAAAAGTAAATAAGAAATTCCATTAGCAAATTCTTTACTTGCAGTTGTAAATTCTATCTCAGGAACATCTGTTCGTATATTACTTTCACATTCAAATACTGCTCTTAGGAAAGCGCCAGCTATTTCTTCATCTGATTCCATTATAGATTTTGGAATTTTTGTGTTTCTTGATCCCTGCATTTTAAATCCATGAGCGAGCTCCAAGAATTTTATTAATCCAACAGAACCTATCTCAACTTTATAAACACCCTCTGAAGTATCAGGATTTATTCGCGGTGTTATTCCAAACATATTTTTAGAGGTGTTTGCCACGCAATCAATAAGCTCATGATCTGAATTAGAGAAAAACAAAGTACCATGAATCGCCGATCCTTCTGATAAAACCATTCCAAAAAAATTGGCAAGCTCTTGGTTTACTTCATATATTGGATGAATTGCTCTGGTATGCGGATGTCTATATGATATATATCTTAACATATCTCCGGTTGGAGTTGAAATATTATTGAATTGTTCGAGTTTTTGGATTTTTTTATCTAATTGATTTGGAATAGTAGAAATTTCGCGTGGTATTGCGATATAAGTGCCTTTTCTTAAAAGGTCAGCCTTTATTTTTTCTATGCCATTATTGATCGAAATAAACGGATGCTCCGGTGTTACCTCGATTCTTCTTCCGGAATGCGTGACAATCTCATATAATTTTCCTTTATATCTCTGTTTATAAACAAAGTTAATCCTTTTCCTTTCCATTTTTGCCGTTTTTCTATTAAATGAAAGTACTTCCAAATCAGGATTTTCAACAATTGTTTCATTTTCATTAATTCGTTTCTCATTACTATTGCATTTTGCTTCTTCGTATAAGGCACTGATAGGCTTAAGGTCGCCATTGCTTAAAAGTACCGGGGTATCACCAGAAACACACTTACCGCATCCCGGCGGCCCATACATCAATATGCCGCCCCCACCTAGCTTCCCATAATGTTTTGCAAGCTCTGGATTAATCATTGGATAAACTATGGTATCTCTGATTTCTTCTTTCATTTTAATCATGCCAGCTACATCTTCAAAACTCATATTGGGTTTTTGGAGCATTTTTATATCACTGCCTGCCTTGCCTTCTCCCTCTTTTGTTCCTTCCTGCGCTTGCTTTGCTTTTGCCCCCTCTAAATGCTGCTTTGCCTCTGTTAAATCTGGATTAAGCTTTAGTGCCTTTTCATAATCCTCTATCGCAGTACTTAGATTATTTGCATATTCAAAGCATAATCCGCGTAAGTGATATGCCTCTGCAAAATCTTCTTTAAGTTGGATTACTTTGCTAAAATCCTCTATTGCTTTTTCATATTCTTCTAGGCTAGCATAAGATAACCCGCGGTTATAAAATGCCTTTAGATAATTAGGGTTAAGTTGAATGGCCTTATCATAATCCTTTACTGCTTCTTTAAAATCCTGCTTTCTATAATAGGCGTCGCCTCGGTTATTATATATAATTGAGTTTGGAGGATCTAGTTCTGCAGCCTTTGAGTAATCAACTATAGATTTATCAAAGTTCTTTAGTTGGTAGTAGCATAAAGCCCGATTAAAATATGCCTCTGAAAATATTGGGTTTAGCAGTATTGCCATATTATAATTTTCAATAGCCTTCTCATAATCTGCTTTCTCGTAGAAATCATTGCCTAGCTGATAGTAAGTTTTTGCATCTACTGAACTTGATTTTTTAGAGTCAACCATTTTATTCCTGCCTTCCAATTACTATTCTTTTATCAATCAGATATACTTTTATTATTAACGAAATGGCTTTTATAGCTGCTGTTATAGTCATTATGAATGTAAAAGATAGTACTGCTTTGTTTGGCGACATCATGTATAAGATGAATAATAATACGGGCCATGCAAATATCATGCCTATGTTCTTTAGAAACTCATCTTTTGTGTTTTCTAGTTTTCTCTTCTCCTCATAATTAAGCATATTTATGCTTGCTGCCTCTGTGATGATAATTAAAAATAACCCAATAATTAATAATGTCGTTTCTTCAGCATTTAGAAAGATAAAAAACCCAAGCAGCACTAATATTGAGCCGATGGTATTTATTAGGCTTATAAAAACTTTCATCAGACCTAGTTTAATGGTCATAGTTATCTGTTAATTTTTCTTCTATTCTTAGCAATTGATTATACTTTGCTGTTCTTTCGCTTCGTGCAAGCGAACCTGTTTTTATGAATTCTGCATTTATTCCAACTGCCAAATCAGCTATGAATGTGTCTTCTGTTTCTCCAGAGCGATGGCTTACTGCTATTTTCCAGTTATTTTTTCTACAAAGCTTAGCTGCATCAATCGCCTCGCTAACTGTGCCAATCTGATTTACTTTAAGCAATAGTGCATTACATGCCTTTGTCTTGAGCGCATTTTGAATGCGCTTTGGGTTTGTAACTAGTAAATCGTCCCCAACTATCATAACTTTAGGTTCGAGTTCGTTCGTTAATGTGGAAAAAGAATTGAAATCATCTTCTTGAAATGGATCTTCTATGCTTGCTATTGTAGGATAGCGTTCTACTAGATCAATATAATAGTCCATTAACATGTCTTTACTTATCTCTTCTTCATCTAGTGCATATGTTTTCTTTACTCCATCATAGAAAGAGCTAGCTGCGATGTCAAATGCGAGTTTTGTTTCTTTCGTATATCCAGCTTCTTCTATTGCCTTAACTATCGCAATGATTGCATCTTCGCATTTATCCATTGGCGGAGCGAAACCACCTTCATCACCTACATTGCGAGCGCTTGCGCCATATTTTTCGCTAAGCTGCTTTCCAAGAATATGGTAAATCTCGCTCGCCATTTGTAGCGTTTCTGAGAAAGTCTTGCCTTTTGGTATTATCATAAATTCTTGTATTGCTAACTTTCCGCCAGCGTGCTTTCCTCCATTTAAGATATTAAACATAGGCTGCGGAAGTTTTTTTCCGCCTAAAAATTCGAAATATTCTTTTCCTTGTTCTTTTGCAAATGCCCTAGCAATTGCCATTGAAGTTGCAACAATCGCGTTTGCGCCTAGCTTTGATTTGTTTTCCGTACCATCTAGTTTTAGCATGCGTTCGTCTGCATCTTTCTGATCTTTTAAATTTTTACCAACAAGTGCTTTTGCTATTTTTTTATTTACGTTTTCAACTGCGTTTTGTACGCCTTTTCCTAAATAGCGTTTCTCACCATCGCGCAACTCCATTGCTTCATATGCACCAGTGCTAGCACCACTAGGCGCCGCGCCGCGAGCAGTCTCCGGTTTCGAGTCTTGTGTCTCGATTGTTACATCTACTTCTACGGTTGGGGTTCCTCGAGAATCTAGGATTTCTCTAGCAAAGATAGATTTGATTTTCATAATAATCAAGAGATATTCGCCAGTATATTATTTAAATTTAGCACGACCGTGTTTGTCATTAAAAACAATGCCTTTTTAAACACTTTTTACCATAGTTTATGTGATAAAAATGCGACAACGAAGAGGAACACCAAAAGGACATGAACGATTAGCTGCTGCTGACTATTTCAGGAGATATAAAAAAGAAGAGCGCCAACCTGTCAGACAAGTTAAAGTCGAAGAAGACCAAACACTAAAACAAATAACAGATGCATGGAAAAAATTTAGACCAGGTTTACAAGAAGGGAAAGCGCGTGCAAAGGCACGATACTTATTGAGAGGTATTTCATATACTGCAAAAGATATTGAGAAGTTCAGCCTTAGTCTTATATTATTTCAACATGAAAAGGGTTTTGAATGGAAGGCAGGGTATTTTCTCAGCCAATTAATCAATAATTGTGAAGATAGAGAAATTACAATACATACGCATCATCTTTCAGTAAGGATAAATACGCCTGTGTACGGGAATATCAAGAACGTAACTATAAACGGTGATGCTGGAATAAGGATTGGCGACCACATGACTCAAGGCAGGATATTAGTAAAAGGAGATTGCGGTGCATATTTGGGATGGAATATGGACGGTGGAACGGTAATAGTGGAAGGCAGTGCTGGTAGTTGGGTTGCCATGAGCATGCGAGGAGGAACATTACATGTTAATGGAGACAAACCCCGTTTTTCAAAACTTTTCCTACATCGTAACCCTAAATCTGATATTAAAATTTATCACAAAGGCAAACAACTATGGCCAGAAAAAAGTGATGTTAAATGATTACAACTACGAAAATAGAAAGAGTTCGATCTGTTTCTGCTGTTACGCGGGCGAGTGATCTATTTAGAAGATACAAAAAAGAAAAACCACAAGCAGTTAGATCGGCAGATGTTACAGATCAATCTTTAGCTGAAAGAATACAAAGAACGAGAGAAATGCTGAGAGGTATGAAGCCCGAAGCAGTAATCGCACTATTGGAATATTGTGGAAGTTTAAATTTCTTTAAAGCTATAGCTTTAGCACAAAGAGAAAACAAGCTAATAGTTCCTAATGATATTCATGATAGAATTTTAACTGAAACGAATTATGGAGAGAGTGGAATACCACCAGATTACCCAGTAATAACAGGGACATTTATTATATACGAAGCACCTGATAAAAAATTTGGGAAGCGGATCAAATATAGGTTGTTAGATGAAGAAGATGTAGAATATTGTATTAAGTTTCATGTTCCAAAACAATTCCAAAGTAAAATAAATTGTGCATTGGTAGTGGAGTATCCGAATTTTGAGCTAGTTGCCCTGGGGGGCAATAACTATGAACTTAGAGTAACCAATGAGAGTAATCTTAGCTTAGTTGAAAACTTTCCTAGAGAAGCTGGTTGGTACAAATACGATGAAAGATTTAGAATTCCAATAGGAGATAAGATGGAGGACCAACAAGTAGATAACACAACTAGAAATCTAAAAAGAGTTAACCTTTATATTGGACCTTTGGTTCGTGATTATCTAGGAGGAACTAGGCAGAAAATCTTTGCTGATTGGAATGCTTCCCCTTTAGACGTTTTTATGATAGGCTGAGACCGTACCGAAAAAGAGTGATTTAAAATGATTAAAATTACAAAAAGACAAAGGGGTGTGTCAAATGTTTCAGCTATTGCACACGCAGGCGATATTTTTGGTAAATATAAACGCGAAACTCCGCACGAAGTTCGAGCACCAGATGTAAAAGAAGACGTAGTTCTCAAAGAACTAAGAAATATCTGGAATAAATTCGCGTATGGGCAAGATAATGAAGATGCGGCATACGTTCGGGTTTTAGGACTTATAGGAAACCTAAGCGTTTCTGCAAAAGATGTAGAAAAATTCGTTATCGCATTGATAGAATTTCAAGATGAAAAATGGTTTGCTCAAAAAACAGGGCTATTACTAAGTGCGTTAATCAATACTGGAAGCGAAGAAAATTATACTGTAGATACCAGGTATTTAATAAAACCACCTAACGATGCAACAATATATGATCTGGGTTTTCGTAATGTTAAAAACATAATAATCTATGGAAATGACGTAACGCGCATAGGACATAAAATGGAAAGAGGAACTATTATTGTAAGAGGGGACGCGTCTGCATTTGCTGCGCTTGAAATGCAAGGCGGAATAATTATTGTTGAAGGATATGGCGATTATGGCAGCGGAAGTAATATGCATGGTGGCGAGCTTATAATAAAAGGTGATGCTGGGCCGTATATCGGAGGTTCTATGACGGGCGGAAGGATACATGTATATGGAAATGCTCCTTACCAAGAGTTCGGAAGATGTATGAAAGGAGGGCTTATTGTAATTGAAGGTAATTGTGGTCACGATACTGGTTTAGCAATGGAAGGCGGAGAAATTCATTTGAATGGAGATTACCATTCGCTTGGTGTTAATAAGATGGGAGGTAAGGTATTTCATAAAGGTAAACTAATTTATCCGGTGAATAATGATGCTAGTTGAAAGGAGAATCGCAAAAGTTTCGGATGCTCGAGCGAGTGATCAATTTCGAAGATATAAACGCGAGCCTACACACGCAGTTAGAAAAGCAGAGATAAAAGAAAACGAAACATTAAGAGCTCTAAAGCAGGCATGGCAAAACTTCGAGCTTGTTAAAGACGATATGGCTGTTGTCGACCCAAGAAAAAGTTACCAGAAAGCATTAGAACTTATTCGAAGTTTCGCATACACTAAAGCGGATATCGAGAATTTCAACCTTGCTCTTGGAGAATTTCAGAATGAAAAAGATTTTGCTAAAAGAGCTGGTTTGTTCCTGAGTGCATTGATAAATAAGAGAATTTCAGAATGAAAAAGATTTTGCTAAAAGAGCTGGTTTGTTCCTGAGTGCATTGATAAATAATGGGTCGGATTCTACTTACACAATATTTACTCGTCATCTAGACGACCTAGGCCTTTTAGGAATTTATAATAGAAAAACCATCATTGTCGAAGGTGACGCAGGATATGATTGCGCCGCGCTAATGGATGGTGGTACAGTCATAGTGAAGGGAAATGCAGGTGAACGGCTCGGAAATTGCATGAAAGGTAAGATTATTGTTTATGGTAATGCTGCACCGTTTGCAGGGATTATGCTAAATGGAGGCTCTATCAAAATAAAAGGCAATGCTTCAAATTATGTTGGGTTGAAGATGAGAGGCGGTAAAATAATCGTTCAAGGAAACTGTGGCCATACTCTAGGTGCAGAGATGCATGGAGGCAGTATTTTGGTTATGGGCGACGTTGGAATAACAGTTGCATGTAGCATGTATGGCGGTGAAATACACATTAATGGGAATATGTCGGGGCCATTATTTGAAGCAGCAATACGTGCTGGGAGCGTATATCACAAAGGAAAGCAGATCTGGCCAATAGTAAATCCTTAATAAACAATTCAATCAAGGTAATATCATGCAATGCAACTTATTCTAAATAATGAAAAGAAACAGCTAGAGTTTAAAGGCACTGCAGAACAGCTTATAAAGCAATTAGGCATGCGCCGCGAGGAAGTAGTAATAAAGGTGAATGGTAAGCTAGCGCCCGAAACAACTAAGGTTGATGGAAGCGACACAGTAGAAGTTATTAAAGTTGTTTTTGGTGGATAGCACGTTTTTAAATTCTTTGGTGTAAAAAGTGTAATTAGTGTAAAAGGTGGTATTTATGGCAAGCGAATATATAACCAAGAAGATTCCCAAGCAAGCGGACGTAATCCTCAAATATGTTCAGGCTCATGAGCAACTTGAGAAGGGCGAACGAGTGACTGAGGCGCAAGTAATCGAAATGGCGCTTGAGCACGTGGCAGAGGAAAAATATGGATATCTCGAAGGAAAAAAAGCGAGGAAGGGTTTTGGTTTATTAAAATATGCGGGGTTCATAAAAGGCGGGCCTAAAGGTTCTTCTAAAGACATAGATAAAATCGTATATGGTGTTTAAGTGATTCTTTTAGATGCAGATGTTCTTATTGCTTTTTTTCGAGATAGGGAAGAAGAGCATTCTAAAGCAGTAGAACTTGTTCAAGGTTCTGAAGAACGAGGTGTTATAACAACTATTATTCTATCTGAAATCATTACAGTAATAAAGAGCAGGGATGGCGGTAAAAAATCCATGGAAACTTGGGAAAAAATTATTGAATCAGATATTGCTGTTGTAGAAATAAAGGAGGGGATAGAACAGATTATGTATTTTGTAGAAAAATACGATGGGCTTAGTTTCGGTGACGCTAGCAATATTATCATAATGAAAAAATTCAATATTGAGAAAATAATTTCATTCGACTCAGATTTTGATCTAATCCCAGGAATCGAACGAATTCATTAATTATTTAGGTAATATCTATGTTCTGTTCTTCTTGTAAATCTCCAGCAATCATCTACTTACCATATTCAAAAACACATTTATGCGAAAAACATTTCAAGGAAATGTTTGATAAGCGCATCAGGGCAACTATTCGCGAGTTTGCAATGATTAAAAGGAATGAGCGTATTGCTGTTGGGCTAAGCGGTGGAAAGGATAGTTGTGTTCTTTTATATTCATTAGCACGGTTGCGAGAGACATTACCATTTGAGATAATTGCAATAACAATTGATGAAGGCATTGAAGGATATAGGAATAAAACACTTGAATTTGCAAAAGCAGAATGCAAGAAGCTAGGCATAGAACATCATACTTTTTCTTATAAAAAAGAAGTTGGTCTAAGCTTAGATGAAATAATGAAGAAAAAAGGTGAGGAAGAGATACCATGCAGTTACTGTGGTGTTATGCGTCGCCGTCTATTAAATAATGCAGCTCGCGAGCTAAACGCAGATAAACTAGCATTGGGGCATAATCTTGATGATATTGCACAAACAGTTTTAATGAATATAATGCGCAATGAACCACAACGTCTTGCTCGCCTTAACGAACCGCTTGTAGAGGATGAAAAATTCGTTCCACGGATTCGTCCGTTAATGCGAACTCCAGAAAAAGAAGTTGCTGTGTATGCTTTGACAAGTGGCATAGAAATAGATTTTCAAGAGTGCCCATACGCAAGACATGCATTTCGTGCTCATGTGCGTGAACAGCTAAATGAAACAGAAGAAAAGTATACAGGCACAAAGTTCAAAATAGTTAACAGCTTTTTTGCAATGGAGAAAGCACTTAGAAAAGGTCTAGCAGAAGATGGCGAAAAACTAGAAATGAAATACTGCAAGCAATGCAAGGAGCCTTCTGCTAATGAAATTTGCGTATTCTGTGGAATGATTGAAAAATTACAAACCGTCTAATTATAATTCAATATCTTTACTTTTTGCGATATCATCTAATCTTGCTTGGTCTTTAGCAAATAAAGCTTCAACAAACTCTGGTTTTAATTTTCCATTTAACTCAATGCCGTTGCCATTTGTTCCAATATCTTCTATTAAGTAATTAAAAACAGCAGCCCCTAATACCTTTCCTGACTGTTGCTGAGCTAAACGTGCTTCTAAGTTCTCGTTCATTGGAAGTAACTCAGCTAGGCTCTTTAGCTTTAATGACCTTTCACTAAAGGATGCAATTTTTATCAGTGTTGGTTTTGTGGTGCTACCTGTAGACTCGCCATCACTTATATATCCCTTGTATATCATAATATACACTTCATTCGGATTGTAGTTAGTAAAAACAAAACATATGTCAAGCTTTATTCTTTTTGGTCCTGCAGTTACTGGTGTAGGGAAGGAACGTCTTTCTGGGCTAGATGTTATTACTGCAGCAACTGCACTTGAAGATAATCTCATAGTGTTATATTAATAACAACTATATTAAAATGTTTCTAAGCTTTGCTATTATTAAAAAACATTCTCTTCTAATTTTTCGTATGGAACTTAATTTGAACAGAGTTCAAAGCTCTCGAAATCCTTCGGATTTCTCAATTCTCTTCTTAGGCACAGGAGGCGGTAGATTTAATCTACTAAAGCAAATACGTGCAACAGCTGGATTTAGAATTAATTCAAAATCTGCGAATATCCATGTTGATCCGGGGCCTGGTGCATTATTGCATAGCCTGCGATTGAAACAAGATGTTCATAAATTAGATGCTGTTATTGTTACACATTATCATGTTGATCATGTAAACGATGCGCAACTTCTTGTAGAAGCAATGTCTGGAAATACGCTTAAGAAAGGTGGCACGCTCATTGGTAGCAAATATACGATAGATGGAGATGAACGTGGCGATCGTGGAGTTTCTTTATATCACCAAGGCCTAGCTGGCCAGGTTTATTCTGGTAATTGGGGCGAAAAGAAAAAAATAAAAACAAAAAAAGGCGAGTTCGAAATAGAATCTATTAGAACTAAACATGATGAAAAAAGCTGCTTTGGCTTTAAGCTTTGGATTGATGGTGCAGTGATTGGTTATACTAGTGATACGGAGTATTATGAAGGAATTGGTGAAAGCTATCATGGATGCGACTATTTAATTTTGAATTGTCTAAAACCCCTGCCAGATCCATATCATGGCCACATGACAACGCTTGATGTAATAGAAATATTAAAGATTGCAAAGCCAAAGCTGGCGATTCTTTCGCATATGGGCATGAAGATGATACCTGTAGCAGATAAAGAAGCGAAAAAGGTTGAAAATGCTACTGGTATTGCATGCATTGCGGCGAAGGATGGGCAAAGGATTTGGAAAAGGGTTTGGGATTTTTTGTAATTATTTTTTATTATCTATTCTTAGAGATGGCGTGGTAAATCCGTTTAAATTTTATTTATCATAAAACGATAGTATTAAATATATTTAATATATTAAATATCTATGCGCTTGAAGTACACTAAGCACGCTATTCTGGAATCCATGCCAGATGAAAAAATAACAACAAATGAGGTAGAAGAGACAATTATAAAGTCTAGCCAAACGACACGCATTTCAGAAAAAAAATATAAGTTTTATTATCGCGGCCTTGAAGTTGTTGCGCAAAAGGAAAAAGGATACTGGCTAATAATAACGTGCTATCGCACGTAGGTGGTTTTATGGTATGCCCTATATGTGAGAAAGGAAAGATAACAAAAAAAATTGTAGACGTTGTCCGTCATGGGATATTTGTTGGACATTTTAAAGCAGAGATTTGTAATGCTTGTGACGAACAGATATTTAATTCAAAAGAAGCTGCTAGGATAGAAAGTAAAATGAAAGAACTTGGTTTATTCGGTTCAGAAAAAGCTACCATTTACAAAATAGGTGGAAATCTTGCAATTGCTCTTAAATCTAGTGTTGCAAAGGCACTTGGTATTTCAAGTTCTTCGAAACCAGTTATAATTACACAAGCAAAGGAAAAGAGACTTATAGTAGAGTTGAGCTAAACGATATTTATTCTTTTTTATTGTGATCTCTATGTTACCTGAACGATTCGACAAATCAATGGAAAAAAAATGGCAAGAG
Source organism: Microcaldota archaeon (assembly GCA_018304385.1). Lineage (GTDB taxonomy): Archaea > Micrarchaeota > Micrarchaeia > Anstonellales > Bilamarchaeaceae > JAGVWJ01. Next base: position 48,908 of record JAGVWJ010000005.1, on the reverse strand, counting down.
TATTGGCAAGAGAATAAAATTTTTAAGTTTGACGAAACGAAACTGAAAACAGGAAACTCGAAACATTACTCAATCGATACTCCTCCTCCTTTCACCAGTGGCGAACTCCACATGGGCCATGTGCTTAGCTATAGCTTTTTTGATTTTGTTGCGCGCTATAAGCGCATGAACGGTTATAACGTCTATTATCCACAGGGTTGGGATTGCCAAGGATTTCCAACTGAAGTAAAAGTAGAGCAAAAGTTTGGAAGGCTAAAGCCAGCAGAATTTCGAGAAAAATGCGTAGCATGGACTGGCGAGTTCATAGCAAGAATGAAGCAGCAAATGATAGAAATGGGGTTTAGCCCAGATTGGAAATTTGAATACAGGACAATGGATCCAGAATATCATAAAAAAGTGCAGATCTCACTTATTGAGATGTACAATAAAAAACTAATATATCGTGCTGAATATCCTGTTTATTGGTGTCCGAAATGCGTATCAGCAATAGCTAAGGCAGAGCTTGATGATGAAGAAAAGGATGGAATTATCTATGATATTAAGTTTACTGGGCCAAATGGTGAAGATTTAATTATAGCGACAACTAGGCCAGAGCTCATTCCTGCTTGCGTAGCAGTAATGTTTAATCCAGAAGATGAGCGCTATAAAAGCTTGCAAGGAAAGAAGGCGAAAACTGCTTTAGGAAAAGAGGTTCCAATAATTCCAGATAAAGAAGTTGACAAGGAATTTGGAACAGGTATTTTACAAGTTTGTACCTTTGGAGACAAGATGGATGTAGTATGGATGCACAGATACAAATTGCCTCTTATTGATTGCATAGATCAATTCGGAAAAATGAAGAATACTGGAATAAAAGAGATTGATGGGCTAAAAGCAACAGAAGCCAAAAAGAAAATAGTTGAGATACTAGAAAAAGATGGCAAAATAGTAGGCAAGAAAAATCTCAAGCAAGTAGTAAAAGTTCATGATAGATGCAAAACATTAGTTGAGCTTATTCCAAGTAAGCAGTGGTTTGCTGATATTAGAACTACTGGAAAAAAAATAAAAGATCTTGCGCACGAAGTTAAATGGTTCCCGGATTTTGGCATTACCTATCTTATTGATTGGGTGGAGGGTGCAGAATGGGACTGGGTTATCTCCAGACAGAGGGTATTTGGTACACCATTACCATTTTATTACTGTGGAAAATGTAACGCAACTATTGCTGCAGACATTAATGAGCTACCATATTATGCAGAGAAATCAACACCAAAAAAATGCAAGTGTGGCGCAGAACTAAAGCCAGAAACAAGCACATGTGATTGCTGGGTGGATTCTTCTATTACTCCATTGATTATATCTGGTTGGCCAGATGATAAAGAAAAATTTGCTAAGCTTTATCCAAATTCGCTTAGGCCGCAAGGAGTAGAGATAGTACGTACATGGGCATTTTATACAATTTATAGAAGCGGGGTTGGTTTAACTGGCAAGAAACCATGGGAAAACATTTTGCTTAATGGGAATGTGCTGGCACCAGATGGCAAAAAGATGAGCAAAAGCTTAGGCAATATCATATCCCCTTCGCAGCTTCAGCAGGAATATCCAACTGATGCAATTAGACAATGGGCAGCCATGAGCGGAGCAATGGCAAAAGACAGGCCATTTAGTTATGAGGATATAAAATATGCGAAAAGTTTTCTTAACAAACTATGGAATGCAGCCCGTTTAGTGGAAAAGAGCACAGATGATTATACTGGCAAATCAGTTTCGTTCAAAGATTTGTCATTAGTAGATAGATGGATTCTATCAAGATTGCACGAACTAATAAAATCATTTACTGAGCATATGGAAGTATTCGAATTCCAGCAGGCAATTAATAAATTACATACCTTCTTTTGGCATGATGTTTGTGATAATTATCTAGAATATGTAAAGTATAGAATATATGGAATTGATAAAAAGGCAAAACACAATGGGCAGTATGTTTTACGCTATATTTTGTTTAATACAATAAAATTGCTTGCGCCATTTGCTTCGCACATAAGCGAAGAGTTATATCATGCGCTTTTCGAGCAAGAAGCGAAAAAAACAAAATCAATTCATTTAAGCGAATGGCCAGAAGCTAAGGAGATTGATGAAAAGTCAGTAGAAACAATGGGGCCATTTAATCAGGTTATTGGCGAGGTTCGTCAATATAAATCTAAGAATAAAATGCCACAAAATGCTGAGCTTACAAAAATAAAATTATCATTGGATACATTATTGAGCTACGAATTAGTAAATGAGCTTAAGGCAATAGGAAAAATAAAAGAAGTTGAACAGGAAAAAGGAGAATTTAAAGTTGAGGTCTCGTAATGTCTAACTATACGGGCGTCATAATTGAAGAAAGTCTTGGAAATAAAGATGTTTTAAAAAAAGTGAAGATACTTGCTACAAAAATTGAAAAAGTTACTGAGAGACATCAAACGCCATATTTGAAGAAGTGGACACTATACAATGTTGAGGTTCCTGAAAATCGGGCTGATGAAATAGCAGAAGAAATCAGTACCTCTTTAGATTCTGTTCACAATGACTGGTATGCGGATTTTAAAAACGATCAATATCACTATATAATTTTCCGCAACAAAATTTTCAAAATAGATCGAACTAGCAAAGCACAGTATGATGAAGCCAGAAAGTATGGTGTTTCTTTAGGAATCCCAGAGTATCAAGTCGATTTTCATCCTGATATTAAAGAATGGAAGCGATAGTCAGTTAGCCTTAGCGCTTATCTTTCCGCTTATTGGGTGCGTTGCAATATCTACGCAGCTAGGATTAACCTCTGGCGCGCACGAATAATAGTTTATAAGAACCTGGATTGTTTTTGAGCTGTCTCTTGGCGCGTTATAGCCTGCGAACGTAGCTTCTATACTTGAGCTCTCTCCACTTTCAGGATCATCATTTGTGAGTACAGTTGCCATATTGCCCTTTCCAACTAGCGTTACTGTGATAGTTTTTATTTTTATCTTATGTTCAAAGCCATTTGTCATGTTTATTAATAGCTTTAGATTTGCACCATCATTATATAGGAAATGTCTGCATGTAATTTTTGAACCTAGATTACAGTCTTCTGAGATTATTGGCGAGGCTATACCGCTTCCCAATATTAAACCAATTATTATAAGTAGTACTAATATTGCCCAGCCGTAAGTCATTAAGTATTCAATCGCAACTTGACCGCGTAAGTTGCGAGCTTTGAACTCCCGATAAATCGACATTCGATTTATGGGCCCATTGTTCGATTCGTCGAACAATCGGGTGTTCAAACCAATAGCGACCTGTGCCTTTGCCATATTCTTATTCGCCAAGTTTAGATTTTTAATTGTATTGTAAATTTGATAATTTACAATGCGCACAAAATTTTGCGAAATTTCGTGCTTGTTCTCTTTTACTAGACAAAAATATTTCTATGATGGTACGTGAGCGCAACGTTATAGCCGCCTGCCATAACATCCTCTGATCTAGAATCCTCAAAAACGCAGGTTATTCTTCCGTCCCTATCATAAATAAAATCAGCGCCAAATTGGATATGCATATTCATAACTGGATCAACATGCTGCCTTCCAGTTATTCTTATGTAATCAACTACTGTTGGTTCTCGACCGTATTGCGCTCTAAACCATGAGCCATGCCTAAATTTAAATTCTGAATATGCGCTAAAGCCTTCTGGTGCAAATGCTTCAGTTGTGAATAATGTGGTATCGATTGGTTTAAGTCTTTGTGTATATATTCTTGCTGTATTAGCATTATTAAATCGCTCGAGCGCTTGCGTATACCTTCTATACATTTCAGCCATTGAATCATCAGTCTTTGCTGGCTTGGTAATATGCAAATAAGTCATTATTTCTACCTCTGGGAATCTTTTTCTGTACGCGCCAAATCCGCGTGGCGCGCTATAAGGCACTGCTGCCAAGCCGAGTTGTGATGCAATCTCTATTCCGTGTGCAAGCGTTGCTAATGCGACATCTTTTCCTTGGAATTGCGGATCAGTTACGATTGAAAAGCAAACAAGAATGCCAACATGATCTGCAATTTGTGCAATACCATCAATTTGTCTAACATCTGGTTCCATTGGTTCTGAAGACATTCTTTTATATCCTGCGCGTATCTCATCTGCGCTTCTAATAAAAATAAGTCTGGTATTTAACATGCTAACTAATGCACTTTGTTCTGTTCTTCCAACTATCTGACCTTCTGGAAACAATGCGAATCTTACTCTTAATTCATCTTCATCTATTTCTAGTGCTTTTGATCGTTCTATTTCCGTGCTTGTAAATCCTTGCTTTCTCATTAATGCTTCATTACGCCATGCTGCATTATGTATTGCAATCGCTTTCTTTCTTTCTTCAGTTTCATCTAAGTTGAGTCTTGTAAATCTAAGTGTTTGGCCTAATGTTGGCCTATCTACTAGAGGGGCAACCCTACTTATGTCATGCGTACTTACAGTCGCAACTATCCCTCTTGCTGGTGTTTCAGTTCTTAAAGACATTCATCCACCCAAAACGATAACTAGTGGAATCATATTATTCAAAAAGATATATAAACAGTGGCCATGAGCCTTGAGCAATGGGCATTGAGCCACGTTTGCGCATTGCTTTTTACTTCGGTTTGTAGTATCCCCATTTCTCCAATGCTTGCGCAAGTTCAACATGCTTTTTCGCATATTCGTCTAGGCTTACGCCATTCATTGTTGCTTCTATTGCCTGCATTGCTGCTTTAGCACCAGCGCGCGTGCCTTTAGGATGACCATGAATGCCTCCACTAACTAAAAGCGTAAGATCATTTCCAAATATTTTCATTACAGCTGGCACTAGGCCAGGATGCAATCCACCTGAAGAAACAGGAAGCATTGGTTTATGATTGCCCCAATCCTGCGCAAGATTTAATTTTCCTTCTTTTATGCGATTTTCTCTTAGCATATCAGCTATTGATTTTACTTCTTGGGCCGTGCCAACTAATTTTCCTACAGCAGTTCCAACATGAATCTCATCAGCTCCAATTAATCGCATTAATTTTGCTAAGAAATACATTGTCATTCCATGTTTTGGATTCCTATCAAATGCAGCATGCATTGCGCGATGCGCATGTATTGCTAGGCCGAGCTCGGCGCACACATCGCGTAAAGTTTGCACTGCAGCAGTGCCAGCAGTTACTACGTCTATCATTGCGAATCTCCATCCACTGTCATACAGCAGCTTCGCTCTTCGGATCATCTCGTTTGTTTCGCCAGTTATATTGAGAAATGCATCTTTGCACTCACCTGTTTCTTTTTCAGCCTTATCGCGCAATCTTGTCATCAGCTTTACTCGATCTTCGAATCTATTGAAATTTGTTGTAGTCAAATTTTCATCATCCTTTACAATATCAAATCCACCCATCCATGTTTCAAATGCAATGTCTGCATGCTCTTGCGCGCTGAAGCCTATTTTTGGTTTTGGAACTGCGCCAGTTAGCGGACGTTTTGCAACACGCATTTTTTTCCTTATTCCGTGAATACCTAAGCTTGGCCCTTTGAAATGTTTAAGATAAGCATGCGGTAGCGTTACATCCATTAATCGTAAATTCTTAAGCGCTTTCATACCGAATATGTTTCCTGCAATTCCACTTAGTAATTGTGGCGCGTTTCCTTCTTCCCATAAGTCTATTGGATAAGCTACTTTCACATAATTACCTTTTACTACAAACGCACGCGCCTTAATCTTTGCAACACGCGCTGGCAGCTTATATAGTGTTGTCCAAGTTCCAGAAGAGCTTTCACTTGCAATTCTGCCTATTGCCTCCTTTGCGCTTATGCCTTCTCCAGGTTCAAAATAGTAGAGACAAACTAAATCATCCTTTGCAGGTTTATAATGAAAATCAACAAATTCATCATACCAGTCTATTTTAGCCATGTATTCACAAATTGATTAAACTTTAAAAATATTCCTATATGAAATAGTTTAATCTATTTATTTATTTAGTTGGAGGTATACTTATGATATTGAGTTGTGAACGATGCAGCAAACAAACAGCAAAACTTACAAAATGCAATTATTGCAGCAAGAATGATTGTGTTTCTTGTATAAGAAGCACTAAGAAAGTGCATAAGATTAAACATATGGCAATTTGCAAAAACTGTTGGGGAGTTATGAGAAATAGAAGGCAGTTTAAGAACGCCTAATCCTTCTGTGCTGGTGCAATGAGGTGATTTAATATGTCAGGTGATAAAGATTCAAAGAAAGTACCTGTATTGCAGGATGACGAGCTTAGGTATAGAAATGCACTTTTGCATATGGGTGCATCAGCAAAGGGCGTTGAGGGAGGCGTATTAGTGAGTGAAGGGGAAGGGTTCAAACCAGCAATTCTCAAAATAGAGGCAGATGTTGAAAGATATTTAAAGACGTATAAAGAAGGGTTAACCAGGGTTGATAGATTCTCCTTTGCAGGAGAAGGACATTTAGACCGAGGAAAGGGTTCAGTTTCAGATTCTTTTTATCGAAGAAATCTTTTGTTGTTAGCAGAATCCTGCGATAGGTTGGGGGTTTCATTTGAAACTTTTGACAGCTTAAGACGGACAACTAAACTAGGGCTAAAAGGAGATGTCATATTAAGAGTTCGAGAGAGTGATATGGCCAAAAGACAAAAGGCTTTTAGCGAGGTAAAGGTTGCTATTGAGAATTTGATAAAAGTGTGGAATGAAATATTTGGTTATAATCATAAACCTGGTTTAGTTTTAAGATTAGGAGAATTAAAGATGGAAGGAGATTTAATAATTATTAGAGTTTATGATGCTAGAACAAAAGAAACACCTGAACTTGGGGCATCAGTTCAAAAGCGTAGACCTGCTGTTGTATAAGTAACAAATTGGTGAGTTTAAGTTTGGTACATTTGGGATATTAATCCTTCTGCCACGTGCCACATTTTTTACATTTAAGTTTTTCCTTTTCATGAAGATACTTAAATTTATTTAGTATTTAATATTATGTATGATTCAGTTTCATATTTTCTGGAATGATAAAAATAGAGACTGCTCTGTAAATTATATTAAAGATAGAGAAGATGTTTTTATCTATGAACAAAGGGAGGTTGCGCTAGGAACCGTAGGTTCCTGGCATTTTGCTGATAAAATCCTTTTGCAGATTGGGGCAGAACCGCTTACTTCTAGAGATGATAGAAAAGATCTAATCTTAATTGACATGGGCTGGAAGGATGCACTAAAGCTTTCTAAGCGTTTTCCCCAAGACATCCAAAGAAGAAGCATTAGTGGATTTAAGACTGCTTACCCAAGAACCAAAAAATCCAGCATTAGGCCAGATGGTGGTTTAAGAAGCATAGAATGCATGTTTGTTGCTAAATTGATAGTGACGGGCATTGAAGATAAGGGCTTGCTTAGAAATTATCATTTTCGAGAGAAATTTTTGGAGATAAATAGAGATAACATTGAAAAATATTGGAACAAGTGAGTTTACCATTCATTTTTGCAATTTTTACAATGCCGGTGTGGAGCATTTTTCTCTATACAACAGCCACCTAATACAATTTCTCCTCTTTTTGCAGATTCCATTGCTGTAGCTGCAGGCTTACCGTAGAGAATCGCTACAACTTTCTCTGAGCTACATTTCGGACATTTTTCTTTTTCCATGTTGTTCAAACCTTTTTTATTGCTATCCTAACTTTCCGGCCATCAATCTCAAACTCTTTCATCTCTTTTTCCTCTGCAATCTTTATCTCCTTTGCATTAACATCCTTGGCAATTTTATCCTGAAACTTTTGTACTATTGCAATTAGCTCTTCCTCTCCACTAAGTCTCACGCTTATTTTATCTTTCTCTACAAGTTCAGCCTCTTTTCTAAGCATTTGGATTCTTCTCTTAACCTCATTAACTAGTCCTTCTTCATAAAGCTCTTCATCGATTTTCTTCTCTATATATATTTTTCCATTAACGATCTCTTGCATTACGTGATCCTTTTTTTCTATCTGTTCTACTACTTTAACCTCTTTTACATTAACCAAGCGCAGTATTATTTCACTGAATCTTGAAATGCTCTCCTTTATCTCTTGGGATTTTGTTTCTATCCAAAGGGTTCGTAATGGCCAGCGTACTTTTATTTGTGTTGCTTGTCTAGCATTAAGTGCAGCAGTGCATAACTCTCTTACAATTTCCACCTGCCTTTCTACTGCTGCGTCTATCCTTGTTGAGTCTTCATCTTCAAAGGCAAACATAAATACGCTTTCTTGTTTCTCAAATTTTTTGAAGAACGTTCTATATAAATATTCACTAATGAATGGGCATATAACAGAAAGCATTTTCAATGATGCAAAGATGCACTCGTAAGTCGTGTACAATGCAGCCTCAGCGTTCTCGCCTTTTCCTATTCTATCCTTGGCTATTTTCATGTAGAATCTGCTAATATCATCAACTATAAAGTTACGTAATGCCTTAATGCCTTGATTTATTTCATACTTTTCAAATGCTTCCCTAAAATTTTTTATTACACTATTCTTTCGAGATATTATCCAATGGTCTTCAGGGCTAAGCTCAGCTTTTTGTATTTTTTTATTTGGATAAAATCTCCCCAGGAATGTAACTAGGTTAAGTGCTATGTTCAAATCACTGCTTGCCTTTTTGATATCCTCCCAATTAAACTTAAGCTCTTCCCAAATTGTATTGCTTAAGCCCCATAATCTGAAGCTATCAGCACCATATTTTGTGAGTATCTCTTCTAATGGGACGAAGTTTCCAACGCTTTTGCTCATCTTTTCTCCTTTCTCATCAACAAAAAATCCATGCATTAGCAATCTTTTGTATGGGGATGCATCATATTTTACAATTCCTGAGCCAAGCAGCGAGTAAAACCATCCACGTATCTGATCTTGTCCCTCTATTATCAAATCTGTTCTTTCACTAAATTCTTTTGAATCACTTTCATCTAGAGATGCCCAAACTGCATTGCCAGAATCAAACCAGACATCTAACACATCAGATATCCTCTTCATCTCGCTTCCACATGTACATTTGAATGTTACTTCATCTATGTATGGGCGATGCAGTTCCTTAATCTTTGGTAATTCTTTTTTTGAATCTATAACCTTTGTTTTTTCGCATTTTTTGCATTTCCATATTGGCAGTGGAATACCCCAATAACGTTGTCTGGATATACACCAGTCTGGTGCAACGGTTACAAATTCCTTAAAACGTTGCTTTGCAAAATCAGGATACCACTCTATTTTTTCTATTTCTTCAAGCATTTTTTCTTTTGTTTTTGATATTGTTATAAACCATTGTTTTGTTGTTACAAATATTAGCGGAGTTTTACAACGCCAACAGTGAGGATATCTATGACGAATGCGTTCTTCCTGCACAAGCGTTCCATTATCTTTAAGTATCTGTATAATTTCTGGGTTTGTTGCCTTCACGTTTTTCCCATGGAAGAATTCGCCTGCCTCTTTTGTATAATTCCCATGCTCATCAACAGGACAGAATGGCTCTATGCCAAAGCGTTTTCCAATTATAAAATCTTCTGGTCCAGTACCAGGTGCAGTATGCACTAAGCCAGTTCCTTCTTCTGTTGTTACATATTCATCGCTCAATACAACGCGTCGTTCATAGTTCTTTGCGATCTTATCTTGGAATGGATGCTCGTATTTTTTTCCTTCTAATTTTTTACCGCTTAATTCTTCTATTACTGTTGCGCTTTTTCCAATTAAATTCATTACAAAATCAAATCTATCCTTTGCGATTATCCAAATCTCGTCATCAACTTTCACTTTTACATATTTTAGTGTTGGATGAACCATTACACCCATATTCGCAACAAGCGTCCATGGCGTGGTTGTCCAGATTATCAAATATTCATTGTCTTTTACTTTGAATTTTACATATATGCTTGGATCCGTTTCTTCGCCGTATTCTAATTCGTAATTCGCTATTGTTGTTTCGCATCTGTAGCAATATGGCAATACATATATACCTTCATGCATAAGTCCGCGATCCCACGCGCGCTTAAGCGTTTGCCATGATTTTTCTATATACTCATCTTTGTATGTGATGTATGGTTTGTCAAATTCCATCCAAACGCCCAGAGAGAGGAACTGGTCATTCATTATTCCAATATATTTAGTGGCAAACTCTTTGCATCTTTGAATAAATTTTTCCACGCCAAGTTTTTCGATCTCGTTCTTATGCTTCAACTTTAGTTCTTGTTCGACCTTTACCTCTATTGGCAAGCCATGGGTATCATACCCTGGCTGCGCGCGTACATTATAGCCACGCAATCTCAGGTATTTGCATATAGAATCTTTTATTGTTTTATTCCAACCAGTGCCAGGATGTATACTACCTGTAGCATAAGGTGGCCCATCGCAAAAATAGAATGGTTTGCCTTTTGAATTCTTCTTTTTTATTTTTTCGTATATTTTTTCTTCTTTCCAAAATTTCGCTATGTCTTTTTCTACTTGCTTATGATCATACATTGTTTACACCTTTCTTTTTAACATTTATACTGTTTCTGTAAAAATCCGTTCTCTTAATTTTATTAATATTGGTGGCATCAATACAAAAATCGTAAATATCAAGGCAAAAATCGCAAGCTGGCTTAGATTCCTGTTTTCATAGGTTATTGGGAATACTAAAAACCCAAGAAATCCTGCAAGCAGCCATGCAATTATGTTGTGCTCTTTTTCTTGCATATAAATTATCAGCCCAAGCAGTGCACCAACAAACAATAGCGGTGCTTGCTTCATCTCAATTCCACGGAACTTTAATACAGCGAGCAATACTGCTAGTCCAATCGTAGTAGTTATTACAAAAAATATTTTTCGCATCTCTTGTGTGTTCATATGTTCCAGCACTCATGGATTTCTTAGGTTAGAATCGGGACCCCACCTCACTACGTTCGGCACCCCGATTCGGTCATTCAATGTTCTCTTATGTAAATTAAACATCACTTTGCTCATTGCCCATTGCTCATAGCCCATGGCCAATCAGAATACCTTTTCCCCTACATAAACCTTAATTCCAGAAGGCGTAACCTTAAACGGAACAAGATCGCGTGCGTGATCTGTACCACGCATTTTCAGTATTTCTAAAGCACGTATTCGCGTGCCCTCTCTGTCAAGATTATACAAACTTATAATTCCATCCATAACAAAATGTTCAATATCAAATCTCATCTCTTCTTTTCTACTTGTAGCTGCTTCTAATGTTGTTATGGTTGTGCAATCTAGGTTTCTTAAAAGAGATAGAAATTCAAATAGTGTTTGCCTATACTCTATTTGTTTTTCAAATGATAGATTTATCATAGTAGCAGAGTCAATAACAGCGCGTTTAATATCATTTTCAGTTATTCTATCCTCCAAAACATTCGCAACTTCTTCTAATTGCAACTTATCGGGTTTTACTATTTCTAGTTTTTTTTGTTTTACTACGTCATCAATGTCAGTGAGCATTGGAAAGGTATTTTTCATATTTGCTATTATATCTTCGTCTGTTTCCTCTAGCGTTATATATACGCCATTCTGCCCTAATTTTGCACCACGATATAAGAATTCAAAAGCAAAGCTTGTTTTACCAGCACCAGGTCCGCCATATAATGCAACATGCCTTCTTGCAGGAATACCCCCATTAAGCATCTTATCTAATCCTTCTATTCCAGTAGCTACTCTATCCATAAATATTACCTCTTTTGGCCTTGAGCCCTGTGCCTTGAGCTTTGAGCCTCGTTTCATTTGGCTCACTGCTCACTGCTCATTGCCCACTGCAGTAGTCTATATTCTTCGAATACATTTAATAAATTATTTACCATTATCCTAGCATGCACTTCCGCACGTTTTTAATGTTATTTTTGTTTTTTTCAGTTAGTTTTGCACAAAATTATCCACAGTCAATCGGTTATGTTAATGATTATGCAGACATTATTGGTGAAGGGTATGAAGTGGAACTAAATACCCTTATCTCAGCTTTTGAAAAAAATACTACTGTAGAAATTGCAGTACTTACTGTTAATAGTTTGGACGGTTTGGACATCGAAACATATGCGGTTGAGATATATAAGGAATGGGGTATAGGGCAGAAAAATGAGAACAATGGTGTGCTAATTTTAGTTGCGTTAAATGATCAAAAAATGCGCATTGAAGTTGGTTATGGATTAGAAGGCGTACTCACAGATATTCATACTAAGGATATAATAGACAATATAATAAAACCGAAATTTAAAGAAGAGAAATACGGAGAAGGAATTTATAATGCAGTACTTGCAATAAAGCAGATTATAGAAACTGGCGGATACGAACCTTCTTTGGTTGCCAAACAAGATGATGGTTTAGATATCTTTGATATCATAGGGGGTTTATTTATCGTAATTTTTTCATTGCCATTTCTTCTATTTTTACTTCCTTTTGTATTGCCTTTGGTTTTATTTGCTATCTTAGAGATATATGTAGGAAATCTATTCATATCAGCAACAATAGCGTTTTTGCCATTTATTTTTTTTATGAAGTTTACAAACATTGGAAGATCTATTTCAAAATGGCAGGGTGGCCTGTTTAATACAAGCGGAGGTTGGTCTGATACAAGCGGAAGCTGGTCTGGTGGTTACAGCGGAGGAAGTTGGAGTTCTAGCGGAAGTAGTTGGGGTGGGTTTGGTGGTGGTATGAGTGGAGGTGGAGGCGCAAGCGGCAGCTGGTGATAGCCTCATATTTTAATATCTTATCTTTGTAATTAATCTGGTGGTATATATGCAAACAAAAAAAGGATTTGTGATCATATTAGCAGCGCTTGCTGGTTTTGTAGTATTGGGCATATTGTTTACTATTATGCAATATAATTCTATCCAATCTCTTAATCTAGAAGTGGATAATGCCTGGTCAAAGGTAGAAACTGTTTATCAGGAAAGATTTGATTTAATTCCACGTATCGTGCAAAGTGTTGTTGCACAGACAGAAGCTGAAACAGAGATATTAAAGAATCTCGCAGATGCTCGCGCTCGTTATTTAAGCGCAAGAAATACTGATGAAAAGGTTGCTGCTTCTGCAGATTTTGATAACGCGATTAGCACAGTTTTTCCAATAGTTCTACAAGAAAACTATCCAAATATAAAATTTGCTGAAGCGTTTAAGGATTTCAGGACAACATATGAAGGCCAGGAAAATCGCGTGCGCGTAGAACGCAACCGCTATAACGATGCAGTAACTGAATATAATAAAGTAATAAAGACATTCCCAGGAAATTTCTTTGCTAGTCTTTTTGGATTCAAAGAACGCAAACTCTTTGAGGCTGCAGCAGGTACTGAAAAAGCCCCAGATCTAGATTTCAAGATAAACTAGTTGATTAATTATGCCAAAAGAAAATTCAAATGAGCTTTTACCTTGGACAGAGAAATATCGACCTGTTTCACTTGAGGATATTATAGGGCAGGAAGAGGTTGTAAAAGGTCTGAAGGCATTTGTCAAACAAAAAAACATGCCGCATTTATTATTTGCTGGTCCGCCTGGCGTAGGAAAAACAACTGCAGCGCTCGCCATGGCAAGGGATCTGTTTGGGCATGATTTTGCAGGAAATTTTGCAGAACTTAATGCAAGCGATGACCGTGGCATAGACATAGTCCGCGGTCGTATAAAGGATTTTGCACGCAGTGTGGCATTAGGAGATGTACCATTTAAGCTTATTTTTCTGGATGAAAGCGATGCACTTACAAGCGATGCACAGCATGCGCTGCGCAGAACAATGGAAAGTTTTAGTACTGCTACAAGGTTTATTTTATCTGCGAATTATTCCAGTAAAATTATTGAGCCTTTGCAAAGCAGATGTGCTTTATTTAGATTTCTGCCATTAAACGAACAGGATGTTAAGAAGATGCTCGAGCGCGTTGCAAAGGCAGAGGATCTTAAGTTAGATGAGGATGCGATAAAAGCAATATTCTATGTTAGTGAAGGCGATATGCGCCGAGCGCTCAATGTTTTGCAAGGTGCGTCTTTGCATGCTAAACACATTACTGCTGCGCTTGTACATAAAATAAGCTCTCGCGCCAGGCCAAAAGAAATCCAGGATATGCTTAGCCTGGCATTAAAAGGAGATTTTGTAAAAGCAAGAGAAAATTTAGATCAGCTTATTATTAATTATGGTCTTAGTGGTGAGGATATTTTATTACAGGTTTATCGTGAGATTCCTAATCTGGAAATTGCAGAAGAGAAAAAGATTACGCTGATTGATAAGCTCGGTGAGTATAATTTTAGAATGGTCGAAGGCGCAAATGAGCGAATTCAAATAGAAGCAATGCTTGCTCAGTTTGTGCTGATTGGCAAAAAGTAGGACGTTATGCCTCTCCTAGATTTTTTAGACTCAATATAACTTTCTTCCTATTTTGTATTACCCTTGCAATTACATAAATCCATGATAGTGCTCCAATAATAAAGAGAATAGTTGTCAACTCACATTCCCCACCAATTAATTCTTTTTTTGCATCTTGGCAAGGTAAAAACAGAAAATAAAGAAATGTACCAATGGATAATATTGCAAAAATTAATCCAAACACCTCTTCTTTTTTGTTTTTAAGTGTTTTTCCTAATATGTAAATACCCCCACCTAAAAATAGATGCGATACTAAGACCACTGCTAGATCAATCTTTTCATCCGGTTTTTGCTTTTCTTCTGCCATGTTTCAAACGTAAATGAAAGAATTTAAAAATATGAGATCATGAATACTTGATATGGCAAACCGTACAGAACAAGATTTTCTCGGAAAGGTGGAAGTACCAGCAGATGCTTATTATGGTGCATTTACAGTGCGCGCTGCAAATACATTCAAATTATCTGGTCAGAAGGTTGATTTGCGTATTATTCGTGCATACATATTAATAAAAAAAGTCGCAGCTTTAGCGAATAGCGAACTTGGTGTTTTAGATAAGAGAGTTGCAGATGCAATTATCAAATCATGTGATGAAACGCTAAATGGCAAATTCAATGATCAGTTTATCTTAGATGCATTCCAAGCTGGCGCAGGTACGCCTATGCATATGAATGTAAATGAAGTGCTAGCGAATCGTGCTACCGAGCTCTTAGGGGGAAAAAAAGGCCAGTACTTAGTCCATACAAATAATCATGTAAATATGGCGCAAAGTTCTAATGATGTTACTCCAACTGCAATTCGCATCGCAGCACTTTTAGAAGTAAAGAATCTAATTAAAGAAGCCGAAGCAATTCAAAGATCATTTGAAAAGAAAGCAAAACAATACGAGAAACTAATTAAGGTTGGAAGAACGCATCTGCAAGATGCAGTTCCAATAAGCTATGGCCAGGTGTTTGATGCTTATTCAAAATCTATTCGCGATGATGTTTATCGTATTGGCTATCTGTTCGAGTGCTTGGAGTATTTAGGCATTGGCGGTACTGCGATAGGCACAGGAATAAATACACATCCAAAGTTTAAGGAAAAAATGGTTTTCCATTTATCGAAAATAACTGGCCTAAAACTAAAAGCAGCAGACAGTAGCATTCAGACTACACAAGATACGAACTCATTTTTATCTGCATCTTCATCATTGCGAAATTATGCAACAACGCTTAATAGAATTGCAAATGATCTGCGTCTATTAGCAAGCGGTCCAAAAACCAGTATTGCTGAAATAATCTTGCCAGCAGTTGAGCCAGGTTCAAGCATTATGCCTGGTAAAATAAACCCGAGCGCGCCAGAAGCAGTTAACATGGTATGTGTGCAAGTCATGGCTAATGATTTCGCTATATTGCAAGCAGCAAATTCCAGTCAGCTTGAGCTTAACTGGATGACTCCATTAATAGCTTATAATCTAATGCAAGCTTTAGACCTTCTAAAAAATGCTACAAAAATGTTTAGAGAGAAATGCATTGATGGATTGCGAGTCGATGAAAAGCGCTGTAGAGAACATTTTGACAATTCATTTGCATATGCAACTGCATTTAATCCATATTTAGGTTATTCACAAGTTTCTAAATTAGTAACAGAAGCATATACAAGAAACAAATCTCTTAAACAACTGATAATAGAAAAGAAGCTATTAAGCGAAAAAGAAGTTGAAAGAATAATTGCAAGTGCTTTAGGGCCAAGCGAAACTATAGCGAAGAAGTAGTTCGATTCATCTTTTCTAACTCAAATACAACTAATATTGCAATATAATCCAGGTAGCATGTTTTAGTATCTGAGTCCTGTTCCATACGAGATATCCTAGTTTCTAATTCAGCGTGGCACCCACTACAAATTCTTACTATATTTTCTTTGCAGTCTGCCCCATTACGTGAGACTGGGACAATATGATGATTAGTTAGATCATCCCTACTATTACAGCAAAAACATTTTTTGCTAGTTGCCTCTATCTCTCTTCTATTTCTTGACTTTCCGTTTCTGTCACCAAGAATAATGGCACATTCTTTATACATTCCTTTTCCAGATGCAAAATTCCTTTCAACATAAGTAATAGCACGAGAAATAGCAACAAGTTTTTCAAAACCCAGTTGTCTAAATTTGATATGAGTTAGGCAATATTTTGGCGTCTTTATTATCATATTAGTTATTCTACTACTTGCAGTGACGCTAACTGTTGGTTTTCTTTCATCTAATAAAGGTTCTCCATTTATTCTTGGCTTACTAGCTGATCGTCCAACAACACTTCTAGCTAGTAGGGCCCCACCCATATACCTATTTTACTAGCAACAATTAAAAAACTACCTTGTTATCTTAATTCAAAGATTTTTTCACTTCGTTAACTATGCTTTTGACAACCCTTTTATCAAATGCATCTGGGATTATCTTTCCTTTTTTTAACTCAGCATTACTTACCAGCTTCGCAATGCCTTCAGAAGCAGCAATTTTCATTTTCTCAGTTATTTTCCTGACTCTTAAGTCTAAAAGCGCTCGAAGAAATCCTGGGAACACTACAGAATTGTTGAGTTGATTCGGATAATCACTTCTTCCAGTTCCAAAAACAGCAATGCCCCGCTTTTTCGCTTCTTCTAGTGAAATTTCAGAAATAGGATTGGCAAGTGCAAAAACTATCCTTGGTTGGTGCATATTTTTTATTGTTTCATGTGGAAGCGCACCTGGCGCAGTAGCAGAAATTATTACATCTGCGTTTTTAAATTCAGCAATCGTTCCACTATACTTTTCTCTGTTTGTTATATCTGCAATCTTTGCTTTATGCGATTCGAGATTTGGTCTATTGGAGTATATCGCACCTTGTCTATCAAATACAGTTATATCTTTGATTCCATACGCAGATAATAGTTTTGCAATCGCGTGTCCTGCACTGCCAGCCCCATTAACAGCGATTTTTACACCATCTTTTTTCTTTCCAGTTATTTTTAATGCATTTATCAAGCCAGCAAGCACAACCATTGCAGTTCCATGCTGGTCATCATGAAAAACTGGAATGTTTAATTCTTCTGTTAAGCGTTCTTCTATATCAAATACTTTTGGGGTTTCAATATCCTCTAGATTAATTGCTCCAAATACAGGTTCTATATTTTTTACAGTTTCAACAATTGCATCAGTATCTTTTGTTTTTAGACATAATGGGAATGCATCAATATTTGCAAATTCTTTCATAATTAGTGCTTTGCCTTCCATTACAGGGAGCGCGGCTTCAGGGCCAATATCCCCTAAGCCAAGTACGCGTGTTCCATCAGTGACAATTGCAACATTGTTCCATTTATTAGTTAAATCATATGCTGCGTCTCTATTTTTTGCAATGATTCTACTTGGTTCTGCTACCCCTGGAGTATAAAGTAATGAAAGATCCTTTGTATTTTTTATCTTAGCTCGCGCAGCAATGCTAATCTTTCCACGAAGTTTTTTGTGTAATTCAAGGGATTCTGATTCGAGAGACATGGCACCAACTTTATTTGTATGTAGTTTCATCTCTCCTAGAGATTTTAAAAACCATGATTATTTTTTCTTGCTCTGAAACAGCATACTGAACTCTAAATGACCCTATTCTTACCCTATAGCAATGCGGTTTGCCCTCAAGTGGTATACAGCCTCTTGGATAAGGGTCGTTTTCTAATTGTTTCAACCATTCTTTTATAGTATTTTTATAATCAGGGAAAAGTTTTTCTACAAATTTTTTCGGTTTATTAGCAATGTGAACAGTATAAGCCATGCAACTACCAGTCTGAAAGCTTTGTTGTTTTTCCTTCCTTATATTCTTTCATAGCCTGTTCGTAATCAGCTATATCTTCTTCACTCATCTTTTCAACTAGTATCGCACTTATAAAAGATAGTTGTTTTTTAATTTCTTCGACATCCCTATGGATTTCTTCTAATGTTACATTATTATCATATTTCATGTATTTCACCTAATGTATTAATCTCTTAGTCAATTTTTAATATTATCGATAAAAGGTAAAAATGAGATCAAGCACGCCATTTTTTCAATAATGCACTAAATATTTCAGTTCCTCTTTTAAGTTCTTCTAAGGTAATAAATTCATCCGGCTTATGCGCCTGTGCAAGTTGCGCAGTTCCAAATATTATACCTTCAATACCATGCGATCTAATTTCTGAAAGTTCTGATGTTGCAGTAAATCCATATGCTTTATTATCCATATTTAAATCTTTTAAAACTAATTGCATCTCTTTTACAATTTTGGAACCAAGTGGTGTTTCGCATGCTTCTATTCTATTAATAAATTTTGTCTCCAACGGCGAGACCAATTCTCTCAATTCTTTCTCGACTTTACCTGAATTTTCATTTGGTAATATTCTTCTGTCCACATTTATGCTAGCAAGATCTGGCACAACATTTGACGCTGTTCCGCCATCAATTATACCAACGCTAGCTGTTGCATGGCCAAATAGCGGATGGGTTATTTTATTTATTTTTTTATTATACTCTTGAATCCTGAGTGTAGCCTGAGCTATCTTGTATATCGCGTTTTCCCCAAGATACGGTTGGCTTGCGTGTGCAGTTTTCCCTCTTGCAATTACTTCGAATGCATATTGCCCCTTGTTGCCAGCCATTATTTTTCCATCAGTAGGCTCAAGGGATAAGGAATATGTTATATTCTTTAGTTTTGATTTTCGTAACTCTAAAACCCTTTCTATTCCACCAAGGGTTATTTCTTCTTCAACATTAAAAACATAAACCAGGTTTTCATTAAAGTACTCGCTCATAGATGCGAGTAGACATGCGATATTTCCTTTGGTGTCGCATGCTCCGCGACCATAAAGTTTTCCATTAGCAATTTCGCCGAATGGATTGCGCTGCCAGTTTTTTGGATCGTTTATTGGTACAGTATCAAGATGTCCATTAATCATAAGGTTAGTTTCATTGCTTCCAAAAACAAGAACATTAAAACGATTTTTCTTCTCATCATAAAATTGTTTTACCGGTTTTAAACCAAGATCTTTTAAATAATTAAAAATAAACTGTGCGACCTCGCCCTCTTTTCCTTCAACACAGTTAGAATCATGGGATACGAGTTCTTTAGCCAGTTCAACAACCATATTTTCTCTGTTCATAAAAATGCCACTGTTTATAATTCGCGAAGCTATCTATCCTAAAAATCTTCTCATCCATGCTGCGCGCTTAATATCTTCAACTAGCGTTGCGCTCTGTCCTTTTGAAATTGCATTATAAATGTTGGAAGTTATTTCAACATATTCTTCATTTTCTTCATATTCTGTCCATTCCAGCACTTTAAGCAAGCCATTCTTTACAGCATTAGGCATTTTCTTTATATTTGATAGATTAACATATTTGCAAATATCTATCAAATCTTCATCTAGCTTAACATAAATTTCATGCAATTCTTCGAATTCTTTCTCACTAAGCGCGTTTAAACCCAAAAGCTCGGATGGTACTCCCAAGGAATAAAATGCAGCGCAAAACTTTATCGCACGGGGCAGACTTATACCCCTAAGAGAACGTGAATATCCAAACAAGCCTACATGGAGTTTTCTACCACGGCGCTCTGGTACGTATTTAGCAATACTATTAATTAAATCAGCTAAGCTCACTATTTGTTTCTGGTATTCGTTCTTTATCTTATGGATAAATTTCAATGCTTTTTTCTTGTCTATTGGCAAGGGTGGGCGTCTGTGACTTAGATTCAAAATATCAATTGCATTTGCAACATCCCTAAAAGGATGATCATATTTGAAAGAGGATTGTACAGTAAATGTTTGCACACTTGGGTATTCATCACCGCAATTGCTTACATTATCTGGGGTGAAGTTTCCTCGAAATGGCGCGCTGCCAACACCAAGAATAGGTAGTATCTCAACACTGGTCTTTTCCTGTACTTCGTGCAATTCTAGTAAAGCAACCTTAGCCATAAGCACCGCACTAGCACTTCCATAATTAAGTGCTGGATCGCTTCGCGCAAGGAACACGCGCTGATACTCTAAACGCTTGCCTTTTACATATTCCTCGATTATCCCAGGAGCATCACGGAATGCCTCAAAAGTTTCGAATAGCGGAATAACATTTATATGCTCTGGCTGGAAATCGCCAACCCATTCCTTGACTGTTTTTGAAGGATAAACCTTTGCATTTTTTTGACCAACTATAACGCGTTCATAATAATTTTTTACCATCTCAATCTCAGCATGGGTTGTAGTCATTGGCAATATTACCTCAAATATCGGTGCTACGTTTTGGCCAAGCACGCCGGCAACATCAAATGCGCGTGGGATGCTATGCAGTGTTTCTAATAATACCTTTCCTTGCTCTTTTTGAACGCTTGGATTAGGCACACGGTAAGTTAGGAAGACGTCCTTACCGATTATATTCTTTTTGAAGAATTCAGTATATTTAGAAAGCAATTTTTCAATTACCTCATCATCAACTTCCTTTCCTTCGCTATCCCACATTTGCTCTCTGCAGCCAAGCTGAGAGAATACATAGAATGCCTCCTTTATCTCTGCCTCTCCAGTTAGTACCTCGCTGTCGGAAAAGAACGGTGTATTTATATTATCTGGGTGCTGCGTTGACATACAGCGTGATACCTTAATATTAGTCATGAAGAGGAAATCACAATATAATATTTAAATACTTTATCTTTGATAAATCAACCATGTTCGATTCTATTCAGCGTGCAATTTCCTCTTATACAAGCAAGCCAGTTCCGTTTGTTGGCGTTGCATTTATTCATTTAGCATTACAATTGCTTGTTTTATTCGCCTTACTTGGTGTTTTTCTTATTGGATTTTTTATTGCATCTGTTGTAAAAGTTCCAGTTGATTCACCGCCATTAATTGCATTAGCTATTATCCTGGCAATTTTATTCTTCTATTTCTCTTCAGGTGTAAAAGGTGCTGCGTTGAATGGATATTTGAACGTACTAAATGGCGATAAGGTTAGTTTTTTTGATTTCTATCATTATTCATTAAAAAAGGCACCACGGTTTTTTGGTTTGTTTTTAGTCCGTTCTTTTTTCGAATTACTGCCAACTGGTGTTCTAGCTGCACTTTACTTTTTCGTAATAAAAAATTGGAATCTTCCTTATGCAGACGCAATTGTGGCATTTTTTTCCTTATTATTTACATTTATCGTACACTATGTATTTTATGGCGCATTTGTTTCAGCAGCAGTTTATGATTCTGGAATAAAGGATTCACTTAAGAACTGTTTTAAGTTTTTAAAATTCACACATGTGTTTGCTTTAATTTTATATGTTGCATATGCAATAGTTTGGCTTACACAGTTTGTTCCTGTCATTAATATAATTACCTTTTTTGTTAGTTTCCCAATAGTTTATACTGCCATGATACTTTATTTTCAGAAAATTATAAGTGGAAAAGTTACAGCTACACCTGCAGTTGCAGCAGCTTCAACTAAATATAAATCTAAGAAAAGAGAAAAGAGAAAAGAAAAGGAAGAAAAGAAAGAGGAAAAAGAAGAGATTAAAGAAAAGGAAAGGAAAGAAGAAAAAGAAGAAGAGGATTATAGTTGATTATCATGAAGCGCGTTTACGAGTGCGACCTATCAAAAAAGAAAGATCTTTTAAAAATTCTTGAGGCTGACAAATTTGCAACAGATAGCTTAGAGCGTATTGGGTATAAGTTTCGTGAAGGTGCAAGCCTTGGCGAGGATAAGTCAAAGATTTACATTTATGTTTCTTCTTCTGAGGAAAATATAAAAAAAGCAGATGAAAAGCTTAAGCCTGTTGCGACAGTGCTCAGCGGTGAGAAAGAGAAGAAAATCTTAGATAAAATATCTGCAGAAGACGAAGGCGCAGAAGCTGGTTTTGGATCAATGTTCAGCTAGTAAGTATTTTATTTCTTCTTAACTATATACTGGTTGGTGATAAGATGGAAAGTGTTACTATCTCAAAAACCGAGTACGAAGAATTACTTAAGTATAAATACATAATGAACATCGTAGAAGAAGAGCTACATGAGAGGCCAATGAAAGAAAACTTTATTAAGAAAACTGAGGAACTTAGAAAAGAGATGGAAAAAGGGAAAAAAGTAAGCTTTAGTTCGGTAGATGAAATGGACAGGGCCATCAAAGAAAGCGGGTGATCCTTTGCCCTACTCAATTGAACAAAGCGCTTATTTTTTTGATTTAATGAAAAAATTAGCCAAACATGATCCTCAAACATATGAACGGGTTAAGAAGAAAATAAGCCAGATTTTAGAAAATCCGCATCATTATAAAGAGCTAGGAAACGTTTTGAAAGGCTGTTGCAGAACTCATATTGGTAGCTACGTTCTAATTTTTGAAATCAGAGAAAATGAAAAAGTAGTTCGTTTTATTAATTTTGGCCACCATGATGATGTTTACCGGTGAAAAAATGAGCGACCAAGAAGAATCCGAAACGCAAGACTCACGACCCAAGACCCAAAACCAATCAATTGCCTCACGTGGCGTGCCATCAAGCGAATCACTTTATTTTCCCCGCTTTGACAGTGAAGAGCTTCGCAATTTTCAAGATAAGGATGAGAATGCAACACGCAATCTATGGACATTGGAAGAACTAACAAATTTTGTGTTTTCAAAAAAATATCAATCAAAATATTATGAAGTTAGCCTAGGTTTTTTAAAGCTGCTAAATGATAAAACACATATTACTGGAGAAGAAATCTCAAATTATATAAAATCAAATAACCTCTCAAAAGCAACATTCTATAATCGTGTTTTGCCACGCTTGCGCAGAGTAGGTATGATAAAAATAGAACGGGATACAATTGTTGCTTTAGAAAGCAAAAGAAAATTCAGACCAATGCGTATTTCATTTAGCAAAACATTTGGTAATTATCTATTAAAAATAGCAGATTCCTGGCTTGCAGCAGTGGATGATGCCAGAAGCAGGAATAAAGAGTAACTACTTCTTCTTCCCTTTCTTACTCTTCTTTGTCCTTCTTCCTCTAATATCCTCGCTAAGCCTGTCGCGCTCCTTTTCCTTTTCCTCAACAGTTTTCTTTGTCTTTTCTGCTTTGTCCCTTACCTTTCTAACAACTGGTTCAAATTCTTCTAAACTTGTAGAATCTTTATGAAGTTTTTTTATCATGGTTTTGCTATCTAATATTAACTCGTTTAATCTTCCTCTTGCCTCACCAATCCTATCTTCTATTCCTTTTTCTTCTGCTACTGCATAATCTAGCTCAGTTTCATACATGCTAGTAAGGCCTTCGAGTTCTTTTAGATATTTCCTTATATATTCTCCTTCAGCAGCTTCTCTTATTCTGTCTAATTCATCGTCACTATTTTTAACATATTGCTCTATCTCGCCAATCTTGTTTTCATAATCATTAAGATATTCCATTATCCATTGCTCTAGTTTTTTGATTTCAACTAATTCATTTTCTAATGTTTCTAACTCCTGTTCTTTTTTGTCAACAGATACCCTTACTCTATTGGTAATCTCAGCTATCTCTACCTTGGTTTCAGTTGCCTCTTCTAGTTGATTTAGCATCTCTTTCATTGAATCTGTAAGTTGGTCAATAGCACCTTGTGTTTGATCGATTGTTGATTTTATATTATCTACTCTTTCATTTATAGAAATACTTGTCTGTTCTAATTGGTTAACCTTGGTTTTTTCGTTTTCTACTGTTTCTTTTCCCCTTGCTATCCCTTCATTTATTGCTTCTTCTGATTTCTTTAGATGATCCAAAAAGTCGGTTACCTTTCCTTTTGTAACCTTAATAATGGCGCGCCCTTCCCTCTCTATTCTTTCCATTGTTTTGTGTAATTTTTCTACTTCATCTACCTTATCTGGTAGCTCTAATACCCTTTCTTTAAGCTCTAAAATGCGACTTTCCTTTTCCAAAACGCGCTCTGTTATAGCTACGATATCTCCTTCTATTTTATTTTCCAATGTCATATACCTGTTTCTGTATAATTTTTCTTTCTCCTGCTTTAGTTTTTCAATCTCAGTTTTCTGTCTGTTTATTTCGTCAAGATATTCGTTTACTACCTCTTTTATCTTCTTCTTTTCTGCAGTTTCTTTTGGGCTATAAGCGTATACTCTTTCCTTTATTTGTTCAATTTTTATAGATTCATACTCTTTTGGTTCCTCGATATTAGTTGGGATTTCTTCTTTACCATTTTCCTCATCTACCTTTTCAATTTCTTGTACTGTTTCTATCGGTTTGCTAACGACCTCTGGCACAGTTACTTCAGGTTTTTCAATTTCATTTTTTATATCTGTTTTGAATGGTGAGTCGCTCTCCTTAATTACCTCATATTCTATTTCCTCCTCTGGAGCGCTAGCTGGTACTGCACCGAGCCAAACAACATAAGTATTTGTGAATTTGTATTCTATTCTGATGTATCCTTCATCCTCTAAAACATGGATCCATTTATCTATTGTTTTTTTGTGTATGCCTGTTTCTTTTTCTAGTTCGTATATATTTACTCTTTTCTTAGTAGAAATAGTTCTTATTAACTTATCAACATCTGTGCTGATTAGTGCATCATCAACGCTAACACGATCCTCCCCTGCCATACTATATCCCCTCTACAGTTATTTCACTAAAGTTGTATAAATAACTATGTTATAATAGGTTTAAAAATATATGTTAACACTAAAAACCACTGCCAAAAGCTGATTACTAGTTGCAGTAACTATGCTGCCTTTCCTTTTTTAGCTTCAATTATCTTAAATCTACCAGATAGTTTTCTTTTTGCTCTTTCGAGTGACTGCCTAATTAGTTGTTCGTATTGCTTGTATGTATATACAGTAAATAGCGCTTTGCCAGAATATACGCGTGCTGCCTTATCAGTTGGTCTGCCAAAGCTTTGTCGCATACCTTTCTGTAGACGG
Source organism: Microcaldota archaeon (assembly GCA_018304385.1). Taxonomy (GTDB): domain Archaea; phylum Micrarchaeota; class Micrarchaeia; order Anstonellales; family Bilamarchaeaceae; genus JAGVWJ01. Next base: position 23,674 of record JAGVWJ010000005.1, on the reverse strand, counting down.
TCTGCTCCAGCTCCAGCAATCATTTTGTTTTCTCTGATTACGTGGTGCGGGAAAATCCTTACAATAAAGTAATAACCAGTAGGTATGTTCTTTTCTAAGAGTTTGTTTGCGCTTTGGCGAGCGCTTTCAATTGTGTTATCCCGTAATATTACATCTTCTTGGCATTCCAGATTTAATATAACATCATAGTCTTCTTTTTGTATACCCATTCTAAACTGCTGTAAATCCTGATGTGGCATAGCCTTTATGTATGACTTTCTTGGTTTGCTCTTCGAGTATCGTGTCCACGCAACCTTATTTATATCTCTAATTGCTTTTGCAGGTCTAATTCCCATCGTCTTTTGCCCTCCTAATCAACGCGGTTCCTCCGCGTCAGCCGTTCAATATTTTCTTATAAAAAGTAAAAAATATAGGAGGGCTTCATATTAAAAATCTTTAGTTTTTAGTTTTTCATTAATGACACTTAAAAATTACGTAGCAGAATTCATTGGAACATTCGCTTTAGTCTTTATTGGTGCAGGTGCTGTTCTAGTCAATGGGCTTACAAATGGCGCAGTTAGCGTTGTTGGAATAGCATTAGCACATGGCTTAGTTTTAATGACCATGATTTATTCATTAGCGCATATAAGCGGAGCGCATTTTAATCCTGCTGTAACTATTGCTATGCTTGCGAATAAGCGCATCGAGCTAGTAAAAGCAGTGTATTATATTATCTCGCAATTATTAGGCGCTAGCGTTGCAGGTTTGTTATTATTATTTCTGTATCCACAAGCGAGCGGAGAGCAGCTTTATGGTTTTCCAGCAGAGCTTGGTTTTGGATTTGGTATGCTTTTAGAAGCAGTCCTTACATTCTTCTTGATTCTAACTATTTATGGCGTTGCAGTAAACAAACAAGCGCCAGCTGGCTTCTTTGGATTTGCAATAGGTGCAGTATTAATATATGATATAGTGATGGGCGGTACACAAACTGGTGCAGCAATGAATCCCGCACGCGCATTCGGTCCTGCATTGGCAAGTGGTATATGGGCGCCACAATTTATCTATTGGGTAGGTCCAATATTCGGCGCATTAATTGCGGGCTTTGTTTATGAATATTTATTTTTAAAAGAGGCGAAATTAGGGAAGAAATAATTAATTGGTTGTACTTATGAAGCCAAAAAATTCTAAAGAAATCTTAAAAGAAAAAATTCCAAGAGAAGAATTTGGTTTTTCTCTTGATCTTAAACGCCTCCTGTTTTCAACTAGCGGTTTAATAATATTCTGGCTGGTTACTGGTCTTTTTTTGAATGGTTTATTACCACCATTTAATGTTGATATATCTATCATATTTATGGTTGGTGGAGGTTCATTTGTTTTGGCTATTATATGCTTTAGTAGATTTAAATTACTCTTTCCCATAGGCGTACTTTTTTTTCTATTGTCTTTGTTTTCTATTCCTCTGTTGTTTTTTGTGAGTATATATACAAATTACATATATTTTGTACAAGCAAAAGGCATTCTCATTAATTTTTTAGCACCGCCCATAGTTGTTTCAATTTCGGTTATCTTTTTACTTCTATTCCATAAGTCAGAACTTTTGAGAAGATTCTTTTTTATGTTTACTTTAATCATAGGTATGATCGTCCTTTCATTTTACACCTCTATGGTACTTACTAAAAATGGTTTTGATCTTGGGTTAGTTATTCAAGGAATTATTCTTCTTTGGATTTGGTTTAGTGTATGGTTACCACTCAATGTTATTTCATATTTTGTTATTGGTACAGGGCGTTATGAAATGGCTGCAAGTGGATCAGATCTTGTACTTAGTATTCTTTCACCAGTTATAGGGGGCATTGGCGGTGCAATTGTAGGGGCAATAGGTTATTTTTTTGCTCCATTTTTTCTTTAATTTATCCTCAAAATTCTACACAATTTATCTATTGGGTAGGCCCGATATTCGGAGCGCTACTTGCTAGTTTTGTTTATGAGTACTTATTCTTAGAAAAACAAAAACCACTAAAAAAGAAATAATCACAATCACACATTTACATATATTTATTAATCTTTCCAAGCTAATATATTTTTACAATTTTTCAGTTAGAATGATTGCTCGATCAGTTGTATTCATCTAACTTGATATAAAAAAATACTTAGAAATAATGAGGTGTATTTGAATGAAACTAAATTATCAGTCAGCATCAGGTAGGTCTGCTAATGTCAATTTTAGACTTTTAGCACCATTGGTTGCAACTATTGCTATGGGTTGCGCAGCACAGAAACCACATATAACTACTGCACCAGCTACAGCACAGATAGTTGTTAGATCTAGCGAACCGTCTAGCAAAGGAAATTTAAAATCTGCCGCAAGCATCTACGAGCAAGATGCGGCCATTGCAGAACAAAATGGCGATTATGAGAAGGCTGCATTATTATATAGAAGGGCAGCAGGTTATTACACAGTGTCCCATGATAGAGAAAATGCTAGAAAATGCTATACAAAGGCATCTAGTCTTCATCGTGAAACAATATCCACCTTGATTAAAAGAGGTCTTGGTTTCGAAAAAAGTGGTAAGCCAGTAGAAGCTGCAGCTGCATTCGCTCATGCTGCTGATCTTAGACAGGCAATTCCAGGTAGTAATGGCAATCATTTAGAACTTATTCAAAAGGCAATAAGGATTGTTGAGTCTGCTATATCAGATATGCATTTTGCTAGTTTTCTTCCAGAGCTTTATACACTAGGAGGGGACTTATATGCTAAACTTGGAGACCATGAAAAAGAGCGAAGAATGTACATGAAGGCATTCAGCGCAAATGTTAAAATAGCTCTTGCTACACGCCGCAGTCTTAGATATTCTCAATCTGTTGAACAGTATCAAGCTATAAGAGATGCATATGATAGAGCTGCTTCTGTATTGGACAAGGTTGCAGCTAATTATGAAAGAATAGATAGAATTGCAAGTGCTGAAGAATTTAGGGCATATGCAGTAGAGTATCATGGAAAAGCAATTGAAATAGCTAGGTCACCTGAAGCAACGAAGGTAAGTAGACTGTAAATACTGGATTTTCCACCTCCGTAAACATTTAAATACCCTTTGTTATAAAACATTTCTTATCAATTTTTATAAATTGAAGAGGTGTGTTTATGGTAGGTGAAAGAGCAAGAGTTTTAGGATTTGATCCAGCAAGAAGCACTCGCCTAGGCGGACCGCACAATCGTCCTTGTTTTAATAGACCTGACCCAGATGCAGAAGGTCCAAGAGGTGGGGGTAGTCCACCAGCTTTAATAACTGCAGTAAAGTCTCTTCCTAATTTAGGTTTTATGGAAGCACCTTTTGTTGCTTTGGCTGGCGTAATAGAAGGATTTTTAGCAGGAAGGGCAACTCCAGATGATGTTAAAGCAGCAGTAAGTGAAGCGATCGGTACGTTAAGAACAGAATTAACAAGAGCATTACAAACCACATCTGATTCTGCATCTCAAAGAATGACTGCAGTAGAAGAAAAAGTTGGAGCAGCAGAACAGGTAGCAGCAACAGCGCGAACAACAGCAGATGGAAAGGTTGATCAAAAAGCAGTAGATGCAGCATGCTCGGCGTTGGAAACAAGATTAACAGAAGCATTAGCAGGAAAAGCAACTCCAGATGATGTTAAAGCAGCAGTAAGCGAAGCTGTCGGTATATTAAGAACAGAATTAACAAGAGCATTACAAACTACATCTGATTCAGCAGCTAAAAGAATGGAAGCATTAGAAGGAAGAGTAGGAGAGGCAGAAACAGCAGCAGGTAGTGCAGCAAGTGCAGCTTCGGAAGCACAATCAACAGCAGATGGACGAGCAACCCCAGCACAAGTTGCAGAAGCAGTTCAAGAGGCAGTTAGACCTCTTGCAGCTAGAGTGGAAGCATTAGAAGCAGCAAATACAGAACTAAAAGCAGCTTTAGATGAAAGACCAACTAAAAAAGATGTTTTGGCAGCTGTTAAGAAAGTTGTGCAAGGTGCACTTCGAACAGCAGCAAAATTAGTTGGTGTTGAAGACGAAGCAGAGCCAGAACCAAAATAATTTTTTTTCTTTTTCTATTTTTTTATATAAATCCTTCTTTTTTCATTAAAACAAACGTTTAAATATAGTTCTTACCATACATATTTTATCAGTTTTTATAATGGTGGATAGATGGGAGGATTAGCGTTTCGTTCTCTTTGTCGTGCTGGTTCAGATGTAATGCCACCAACTTTGGCAGCAGTTTTACCATTACATGCACGTGGTCCGCGTGCGCTAAGCTTAATATGTTTTGCTAAGGTAGAACCAGGTGAGCTTGTAGAAGGTCCACGAGGAGGGTCGTCAAGAGCACCACCAGCACCAAAACCAGCAGATTTTGATATCACTATAGAAGAAGACTCAGAATTGTTAGGGCGCACAAAGTTACCCCCGCTTAAGGTTAATGTAAATCTACCTCCTGAATTATTAGCTCAACTTGGTCCGCTTAAAGACGTTGTTCTTAGATTAGTTGAAATCTATGTTACTGCTTATATGGATGCAATAAGGGAAGGGCCAGTTACACAACTTGTAAATTCACATACTGCCCTTAATGATGCAATAACTGGAGAGATAGAAGTTATATTAAGACGAGTAGGCATTTTGGAAAATGACTATGTGCTAAATGGTGGCGGTCAACCAATAATGGCAGATTATCTTCGTGATGATAAAACTGGTAGATATATACTAAATGATGATGGAAGTCCAAAATTATTTAAAAGTGGAAGGCCTCTTACTAAATTTAGAAAAATGCAGGTTGAATTAGAAATAACGCTCTTAAGTTTTGTTGAGTCTTTATTTAATCAGGCAATCGGAGCAGTAGAACAAAGACTAGCAGCATATCATCAGGCAATGGCCCAATCACATGCAAATCTTCAAGCCATGGAAAGGAGATTAGCTGAATTAATTCCTAGAGTTGAAAGGCTTGCAGAAGAAAACGCTGCACTTACAAGGCAAAACATTGAGCTAGCCCACGCAGCTAATTCAGTGCTACAAGAAAATAACAGGCTTCGTACTGAAAATGCAGAACTTAAGTTGGCCATTAAAAGAGAAGTTGATAGGCTTGGCAAAGAAGTTATTGAATTAACGGTAAAATTAGAAAGATTTCAAGAGATCTTCGAACGTTTTCAGAGAGGTTAATAATTCTTCTAACGATACTATTTCAAGGTTTTTATCATGCATGCAGTAGCAGTTTCAGTTCCTATGGCCTTAAGACAAAAAGAGGCTGGAGAAATCGCCGCGCTTTTGAGAAAAGGAAAGCACGTAAAAATAGTTGGATTGGATAAAACCGGGAAGACAACATTGCTACGCGCACTTGCAGAGGAGCTTAAAGACAAATCTCCGCTTTTAGATAATGTTGCCGGGAACTTGGATTATAGAACTCTTTCTCGCGCACGCGCAGGTGTTTTATTAATAGATGAAGCAATTACTTTTTGCAATTTTCAGCATTCTGGTGCAGATAGAATCGTATATACTAATCAAATAAAAAGATTAATCGCAAATGGCGCCCGCGTTGTTTTTGCATTGCATAAAGCACCAGATGTTGAAGCTGTTTTTGACGAGCATTTTCCTGGAACTGAAAGATATTTATTGAATGCACAATTATCATTAGAAGAGGCAAGAGATCGTATTCACACTATTAATTTGGATGGATTTGTTATTCATTTAAGCGATCAGGTTGTATCCAGACTTTTAGAATTAAGCGGAGGATCAGCTTATTTTATAGATCAGGTATTTAGTACTCTAAGAGAATCTCCTGAATTAGATGACAGTTCGATAGTTCGAGCTATTTCAAGAAAACCTTGCCAATGGATTGCAAGATTATCTCAATCCGAGATCGCATTATTAAAATTAGTTCTTGGTAGTAAGGATGTCGACTTGGTTACATACGGCGCAGCGATTAGAGAATTAGTCGGCCTTGGCATAATAGAGTCGCAAGATAGCAGACTTGTTATTCCTGGCCTAGCAGTTCGCGCGAATTTAGGAAGAACAATAATGTTAATGGATGATGCGGTTTAATCTATTCATATTCCATAGTGTATACTTCTTAAGATTTTTCGCCTGTTTATTGGTTATCTTCTGGATAGCAGTATTCCAGTGCGTTGTTACAATATCTCCCTTTTTTACATTTTTTAGGAGGCTGTGTTTGATCGTCTTTACTTTAGGTGTTAGCATGTATTTATTATTCTTTTTATCAAGTGCGACATATCTCAATGTAACTGATGTTGGCTTTATAGTTAATACTCTGCCCCAGCCAACATGGCAATTGTCAAAGTTTTTTGTTGTTTTATCTACTTTGTTTGTTATAAACTGCACAAATATAACATGAAAGCAGTGGCTCGGCACCATGCCTTTCGGCATTTTTTCTATAAGTTTTAATGCACGTTCTTTATCAAGACCAACCCTAACTAAATCGTGTAGAATAAAGTTTCTAAGTTGTTTGTATTTTATATTGTTCAGCAATTCATTTCCAAGCCAGAATGCCTCAACAACTTTGTAATCCCATGGTTTCATTTTGTTTGCTTTTGCAATAAGTTTCAGGTATGCAAATGGTATTATAAATTTTTTTAATTCTCTTTCAACATTTTTGATATTTGTTTGTCCCTGCAGGTATCTAACATAGATTTTTTGAAAAGTATTTGGTCCGCAATAGCCAAGGCAGTTTGGTACAAAAGAGTAACGAGCCTGCAATTCGGCACCTAATTTTTTAGTATTCATCTTAACGCACTTATATTTTCTCTTAGATGAAGTATCGATTTTAATGATGATGAGATGCCTATTATTACAATAGCCCCTATAACAGTAAGAAGCAGACCAATTATTTCAGTTATTACAGGAACCTTACCAATAAAAACTGCATTTAGTAGGGCAGTTATTGGTCCGCCAAGTGCAAGTGCAGCTGTTGCATTTGATACGGTTGTATATTTAAGCGCACTATAAAAGAAAGTAACGTACAGGAAAAGGAATAATGATGCGATTATTGTCCAGGGCAATATATCATAAGAAATAACAAAAAGCGCATTAATCTTACCAGTGGCGCCAAGAAAGACCAGCAAAAATATAGATCCGAAAAACATTCTACCTAATGCAACAACCCTTGGACTGAGCGCTGCAAGTACCTTTCTTGAGTAGTTATATTCTATTGCCCATAGAAGTGTTGCAATAAGAACCATTATTTGCCCAGTGCCGAATGCCAAATCACCCTTAACCAAAAGAAAATTTCCTATAAAAACAATTAACGCACCAATAAAAAATCTATGATCAATTTTTTCTTTAAGATAGAATACTGCCATAAGCGACGCAAAGATAAATAATGACCTAAATATAAAAGAGGATACAGAGGCTATACCAAGCGAAAGACCGTAAAAAAATAAGAGAAACGGAACGCTTCCGCCAATCAAACCAATTATCACTAGCTGCGCAATCTGCTTTTTTGTAAGTGCAGAAAGTTCGCGCATATTTTTGAATATAAAAAATGTTGATAATATGAATACTACAACAAGTGCGTTTTTTATGGTTGTATAAACAAAAGGATCGCTTAGGCTTACTCCAAAGCTGTTTACAAATATTGAAACACCACTAATTAGTGCTGTAATAAATCCAAACATTATTCCCTTTTCATTGCTCATGATTCTTTCAATCTGAATAAGTTAATAAATTTATGCCACTTATTTTCAATATGCAAAAAAAACTTGCCATTGGATGGTTTACGTTTACCTGTTGCGAAGACAGTTCAATACTTTTTGTTGAGTTGCTGAATGAACATTATTTTGAGTGGAAAAAACTTATTGAATTCAGACATTGTAAGATGCTTAAATCAATAAATCAGTTTGGCCCGTTTGATGTTGCGTTTGTGGAAGGTGCGATTTCCAGCGACAAAGAGAGAAAAAAGCTTGAAAAAATAAAGCATATTTCCAAATACTTGGTCGCTATAGGGGAATGTGCGTGTACTGGTTTTCCTTCAGCACAGCGGAACAATTTTTCAGCTGAACTTCAAAAGGAAATTAAGCCGCTCATTAAGAAATTTCATCTTCTGGAAAAAGTTCATCCTCTTGAGAGCTTTGTTAAGGTTGATGAGCGCGTCCCAGGTTGTCCGATGGATCCTAATGTTTTTTTAAAAACTCTTGATAATTGTCTTAAAAAGTTTAAAGTGATTTAAATGCACAAAGGAAATTTCGATATAAATATGAATAATCTGAGTAAGATTGAAGGTCATGCAGACCTAGATATCAAAGTAGAAGGAAACAAAGTAACTGATGTGAAACTGAGGATAACCGAGAATAAAAGATTTTTTACCAATGCAGTTCGTGGCAAGCCTGCCATTGCAACCCATCAACTTGTTTCCCGGATTTGTGGCACATGCAGCATCGCACATTTAACCTGCTGTATTGAAGCAGTGGAGAAAGCATATCACCATGTTCCATCTTATCAAACGCTTATGCTGCGCCATCTTAGCCTGTATGGCCTTAATATACGCGATCATGCAATGCACCTTTATTTGTTCTGCCTGCCTGATCTTTTTGGAAAAGATTCTCTTCTTGATTTTGCAGATGAAGGCTATGAGCATGATCTTGTTCACAAGGCATTTGATGTTAAGGCTGCAGGAAACAAGCTAAGTACCATTGTTGCAGGCAGGGCAGTTCATGCAATGTATCCAGTTCCTGGCAACTTTGTAAGAATTCCAAAAAAAGAGGATTTGAAGGCAGTAGCTGTTGATCTTAAAAAAGTTCGCGCATACGCGCTCGAGTTCGTTGATATATTTTATAAATGTAATTTTGAATTTAAAGAGCAGGAACCCGAATATATTGCGATTAAAAACGATGATTTTAGCTATCTTGGAGATCAACTTTGTTCTACGCGCAACTATTGTATCCCAGAAGAACAGTTTGCTAACCACCTTACTAGGAATGTAATACCATATTCGCAGGCGCTTGGATTTAAATTCGAAGGCAAAACATATATCGTTGGCGCGCTCGCGCGTATGAATCTGAATGGTGGCAGTTTACATCGAAAAACTCGCGAAGATGTTGGTTCTGCTTTCAGGGTGTTTCCATCTGATAATATCTATCATAATAATCTTGCCCAGGCAATTGAGATAGTTAACTGCGTAGATCGTTCATTAGATATTATAGAAGAACTGGAGCCAAAAGAGCGTAAGTCCCCAGTATTGAAACTGGAGAAAGACAGTGAAGGTGTTGCAGCAATCGAGGCACCGCGCGGAACGTTATATTATCATCTCAAAATAAATAAATTAGGGCAGGTAACGTATGCCAATCTAGTAATCCCAACAGCCCAAAATCAAATTAGTATGGAAAAGAATGTTGCACGTCTCGTTGAACAGAATCTGTATGAAGGAAAGAGAAAGCGCGAAATACAATATGAAATTGAAAAACTGATTAGGGCATATGACCCATGCATGAGTTGTGCTACTCATTTTTTAAGAGTAAACTGGTTATGATTTTTTTTGTTTCCTTGACTGCATTCTTTTTTGCGTAATTCATTGGTATTCCTATTATCTTCACTTCTTCAATTGCGCCTATTTTTTTTAGCAGTTTTAAGTTCCATGCAAGGTCAAAATCATGCATTGTATAGATGCTAGTTGTTTTTATTTGATCAAGATTATCTATCACTATTGTTTTTTTCAGCCCCTGAACAACATCAAGTATAATCAGGTTTTTCCCTTCGTTTTGTATTTCTTCTACTGCATCAAGTTCCTTAAATTCTATATCTACAAATTCTTTTTGCAATGTTTTTGCAACTTTAAGTGCTAGTGAATCCTGGGGTACAAGTGGGTTTCCGAATACGAGTATCTTTTTCATTTTCGTCCCTTTCGTATACATCTAATTTTTTCTATCAGCAATTTTCCATAAATATTCAAAATGCTCACTATACGTGTGTGCGAGTTGCTTGTTTTCAATTATTATCGTTGTTATTGGCATACCCCATATAATAAACGCAACCTTATTTCCGTAAATTATAGTATTTACTGGGTTCATATCTTTAGTATCTAAAAATCTATAGGTAGTAACTTCATTATCAAACATGAAAACTCCTTTCTTCTTATACGTTATGACACGCTCCCTTATCCCTTTTTCTTTTAGTATTTTGAAATATTGCGGCATAAAAACTGGCAATGCTTTATTATATTTTTCCTCATTCAAGCCAAATATCAGATTCTCTTTATGTGGTGTTTCATAAGTATCTTTTAATCGAAGTTTTAGTCCCTCAACCCCTATAAGCACCTGGACGTTTGTGTCTTCTTTTGAAACACTATACAAAGAACTAAGGTGCTGGAGATTATCTGCTAATAGTTTAATATCTTCTTGCACATCTTTCTCTTGCTCTTTAAGATAATCCATTATCTTTGAAGGCGGTGCAGCAGAAAATATTTTTTTCTTTCCTTTTTGTACATAGCTAACTAGTCCTTTTTTGGCAAGTGTTTCTATCTTATCATATACATGCGGTCTGTAAATTCCTGTTTTTTGTGCTATCTCATAAGCAGACAGTGGTCCAAGCTTTAACAATGCTAAGTATACTTCACATTCATTCTCGCTCAAACCTATTTTAGCAAGCAGTTCTTTTTCATCCATAATAATATTTTGCATACGAATATTTATAGTCGTTTGTAGTTGGGACGACAAGTGTTTATATATAAGAAATGTGTGGTATTTAGTTATATTGGGTGAATAAATGCAAACAGCTTTGAGACACACTGATAATGGTTCATTTGCACCAGCCGGGCATCTGGAATTTGTTAGAAATAGGAGAAGAAACCAGGCCTTCAAAAAGGCATTTGACCACTTTGCATCTGGAAAAACAGTTTTAGACGTCGGAACAGGTTCTGGTTTGCTGGCTATATACGCAGCTTGTGCAGGTGCTAGAGAAGTTATTGCTATAGAGAAAGATGAAAAAATGGCAGAAATTGCTCGTAGGAACTTTGAAAGAAACGGATTAGGAATCATTAAGCTGATGATAGGTGATGCATTATCATTAACTGAAATTCCTAGCGTTGATATTGTATGCGGAGAACTTCTTAGTACCTGGTGTGTTGCTGAGCCCCAAATACCAGTTATAAGTCATCTGTTAAAAATTTTAGAAAATAAGCCTATATTAGTACCAAGAAAAATAATTAATTTGGTACAAGGAGTGCACGCAACATTTGGTGATGAAGAAGGACTTGTTAGATTTCCAACAACTTATTTTGAATTTGATAGCACTGAAAAGGCGCTAGATGTTACCCCATCAGTAGTAGCAAGTGAAATTCTATTTTCTGCTGGTATGTCGCCTGATGCAACCATTAGAATTACATTAACTGCAATGGCAAAGGTGCAGATCAATGCGTTACGTCTTACTTCAATTGTAGAAATATATCCTGGTATTTATTTTGGAGCTGCAAACGACACAATGCCTGCAATGATAGTTCCATTGCCTAAAGAGATTTCCGTGGTCCCTGGACAAATTATCTCACTTACTATAAGTTATACTTACGGTGCTGGTTGGGAAAACTTCAAAGTTAATGGTTGATTACAATGGCAAATGGAAAAATCGGATCAATAAGGGTAAGCCCAAGAGGGCCGCGATTTGAAGTACTTCTTAAAAACGAAAATGCTAAAGGTTGTGTATTCTATGGAAGACAATGCAACCACTGTGATATTCCAACACTAGGAATGGGTATAAACCCAAAAGAAAACCAGCGCTTACTAGTTGAGGATATTGTAAAACTAGGTGATGAAAAAGATCTCGTAAAGCAGGTTAATCTATACGGGTCAGGAAATGTTTTAAGCAGGATTGAAATAAGCGACGAAACATTTAATTTTGCGATTACCTCTATGTTAATGTTTCGAAATCTAGAATGCATTGGGATTGACTCTCGTCCTGAGATAGCTATCTCAAGAATGGGAAAAGAAAGGATAGAACATGCTCTTTATATTATAAGTAGAACAAGCATCAGATTTGAGGTTATAGTTGGTTATGAAACTCAAGATGTGCAATTAAGAACTTCTGAAGGTGGGTTGCATAAAATGATTAGCGAAAAGCACATGGAACAGGTTTTTCAATTGGCAAAAGAACTTGGCTTGGGCTTGCAGATAAATGTCATGCTTATGCCCGTACCAACTATGCAGCTTCGTGATGCAGTAGAAGAAGCAGTAAGAACTATCGAAAGAGTTAAAGAGCTGCAAAATAAATTCGGAGTCGCATTTGTTTTGGTTAATTTACATCCACTTTATATTACAAGAAAAATGCTTGCCAAATGGGGTGAAGGAATTTTAAGTAATCCTCTTCCTTCCCACGCGGAAATCCAAGAAGTAGTTTCAAGATGTGGGCGCCTCTTGCCAATATTTGTTGGTTTGGATGATGAAGGCTTATCTGTTAAAAAAGACTACTAATTTTTTCATGGCTCAATGCCCAATGCCCATGGCCCAAGGCTCACAACACAGTCTAGCTCATAAGCAAAATAATTTCCTCAGGAGCTAGACTGTGTTGCATTGCAGTGAGTCTATTTGTGTTTCCTTCTATAATTTCATATTCAAAAACAGCTAAAAATTAGACTATCGCCGTAAATTCGACTACTGTATTTATAAACATTTTGTTTCTTTTTCCTTTAACTCGGGTGTCCTCCCGATAAAAAAAGATAGCTAGAAGCTCCAAGATGAGTTTCAGCCAAAAGGCTATGGCTATCAGGGTGATGTGAATGGGTGAATCAAAATTAGGAGAAATATTGTTTCTAGTAGGAGTTTTGCTAGCACTAGTCGTAGGACTTTTAGCAGGTAGTGTTGCTGTTGTACAAGAAAATGTTGCAGGCATATATGCAGTTCTAGCATTGTTAGGGTTATTGGTTGGATTTATGAACATAAGTCCAAAAGAAGCAGTTGGTTTCTTGGTAGCTGCTATCGCATTATTAGGAGTATCAAGTGCTTTGACTCCATTATTACAAGTAGAGTCGTTGGCATCAGTTGCTCCAGCAATAACCGGCTTCTTGGCTGCATTAGCAGTATTTGTTGCACCAGCAGCATTGGTCGTTGCGTTAATATCAGTATACCAAATGGCATCTGGTCAAGAAGAAGGTATGGGTAATGAATTAAACCTACCACCAGCAATGAAAGCAAGTGGTGGAAAAAGAAGATAAATCTTCTTTTTTTCTTTTTTCTTTTTCTATTTTTTAGTTTCTTGTCTCTATTTTTAAATTTATGTGAAGTATATATCCTTCATGGTTAAGTACGAAAGATTTTGTATGCAGTTTTTTTCAACACTTGCAAACCCAATTAGAATTGCTGTTCTACAATCTCTATTACAAAAAGAAAAGAATGTAACTGAAATAGTAAAAGACTTAAATTATGAAAGGACGCTGGTATCTCATAATTTAGCCACTTTATTAAAGGTTAATTTAATATCCTTTAAGAAAAAAGGCAAGGAAAGGACTTACTATGCCAATGAGCAAATTGTTCCTCCATTATTCTTCTTGATTGAGAATTTTGTTTGCTCTGGCTGCTCTTTTAGAAAGGTCTGCAAGATAATGAAGAAAAGAGGGTTAGATAGAGTAAAAATACCATCTAACAATCTGGAGCCTTGCTTGGCTTGCAAAAAGTAAAACATCTATTGTGAATTTTTTTTCACTTAGGATTAAAAATACTACTTCCTTTTATGTGTATATGGAAAAAACCAACTACTTACGTGGCGGGCTGGAAAAGAAATGTGAAGAATGGCTCGGAAAAATAAGAAAACACAGTAGATTAAGGCTGCCACCTAGAGTTACAAAACGTAGCTGCGCTCTTTTAGTAATAGACATGCAGAACTTTTTCTTGAATGAAAAATCACATGCATTTGTGCCTGCTGGGAAAGCTATCATTCAAAACATTAAAAAACTAATTAAGATGTTTAGAAGTTTGGGTCTACCTATTATTTTTACGCGTTATGCGCTAGCTGAAGGCGAAGATACTGGTATGATGGAAAAATGGTGGGCAGACGCTGTGCTTGAAGGAACATTTTATTCTAAATTAGCATTAAAGAGATCTAGAGATGACAAGGTAATTCGCAAGAGCAGCTATAGTGCCTTTTATGGAACCAATTTGGAGAGAATTCTAAGAGAAAATAATATTGAGAAGATAGTATTAACAGGGGTGATGACACACCTATGCTGTGATACTACTGCGCGTGAGGCCTTTTTGCGTGGTTTTAATGTATATTTTGTAATGGATGCAACTGCGACATATAATGAAGAACTACATTTAGCAAGTATATTAGCGCTTTCTCATGGCTTTGTTTACCCTGTAACTACTAACCAAACAATTGCCCTTTTCGAGTGATAAAAATGTATGATGTGATTATAATCGGAGCTGGTCCAGCAGGTATAGCAGCAGCCATTCAATTAAAGCGCGCAGGTACTAACATAATTTTATTGGAGAGAAAGAAGGTAGGTGGGTTGTTAAATAACGCTAGTCTTATAGAGAATTATCCAGGTTTCCCTGCCGGCATTTTTGGAGCTGATTTAGTTAGGTTATTCCAAAAGCAGTTAGAAGTGCATAATATAAAGCCGCAATTTCTGGAAGTTAAATCCATAGATAATAGAGCTAGCACCTTTTTTATAAAAACAAATCATAAAACCTTTTGTTCTAAAACTATAATAATCGCAAGCGGTTCTATTCCAAAAAAATTAAATGGAGAAGTAAATTTAAGTAAGAGAAAATTGTTTTATGACTTGGATCAACTTTCGGATGTTGAAGGAAAAACAATTAATATAATCGGCAGTGGTGATATTGCATTTGACTACGCAATTAACGTAGCCAATGCTGCAAGACAAGTCAATCTATTCATTAAAAATAAAACAAAATGTATCCCCATTTTGTATAAGCGCGCACTAAAGAAGCAGAATATAAAAATATATAAATTTGGTAAGTTCGATTCAATTCCTTCTGATCATACGTTGGTAGCAATTGGCAGAGAGAAAAAATTGCCCTTTATTAGCAAAAGCTGGCAGGATTTATTAGCAAATGATTCAGACGCTTTGGAAAAATTAGGGATTTTTCTTGCTGGCGACATTAAATTACAAAACTTCAGGCATACTGCCATTGCAGTTGGTGATGGGTTGAATACCGCCATTAAAGTAGGGAGGTTTCTATCATGTCAATCGAAGTGATCCAAAATTATGGAAAAGAAAATATCGCAACAGTTTTCATTGCGCGTACAAAAAGCGGCAAATTAATAGAATTCGTAGAATCCTTCCAGCCGAATTTGCCAATAGAAAAAAAATGGGTGCTTGTACTTTCGGTAATGCATGGTTGTCCAGTGAAATGTTTAATGTGCGATGCAGGACAGCAGTTTGGGGGCAATCTTTCAAAGGAAGAGATACTTGCACAGGTAGATCATATTGTTAGCAGAAGGTTCCCAGATAGAAAGATCCCAACAGACAAGTTTAAGGTGCAGTTTACCAGGATGGGTGAGCCAGCGTATAACAATGCAGTGCTTGATGTACTAGAAGAATTGCCAGCGCAGTATAATGCGCCTGGTCTAATTCCATCAGTTTCAACCATTGCGCCAGAAGGTAGGGATGATTTTTTTGCGCGTTTATTGGAAATTAAGAACAAATATTATAAACATGGTAAATTTCAAATGCAGTTTTCTATTCATACAACTGACTTCGAAAAGCGCGACAAGTTAATTCCAATTAAAAAATGGAGCTTTGAGCAGATTAGCGAGTATGGAGAAAAATTTTTTGTTGAAGGCGATAGAAAAATAACACTGAATTTCGCACTTATGAAAGATTATCCAGTTGAACCAAAAGTAATTGATGAATATTTTGATTCTAATAAATTTTTAGTTAAGATTACTCCTTTAAACCCTACGAAGAAAGCAACTGATAATAATCTTATTTCTGCATTAGATTCAGAGAATGAAAATTCAATCGATAAACTAGTAGAAGATCTTCGCTCGCTTGGTTTTGATGTAATTGTAAGCATTGGCGAGCTTGAAGAAAATCAGATAGGAAGCAATTGTGGACAGTTTGTAACAGCAATTACGAAAATTCAGGATGTTCAATAATTGGTTTATTTTTTTATCCCTTTTATTATATATAACGCAGCAAACTGCGTATCAGTGGTATCGAATATTTCTTCACCACGAATACCTAAAAAATACTCTCCTCTTAATTCAAAAAATCTCGAGGCAAATTGCTCAATCTCTTCAGAATTTGTGTGTCGTATTCTCCTAAAATAATCATCAGGTTTTTGTGAATGCGCTTTGAAATATTCTGATTCTGAGTTTAGCATCATAACAATAAGCTTGCCACCTTTTTCCAATACGCGAACGACCTCTTCCATCGCTTTTTTATAATTATCCAAAAATTCAAGTGTTGTGACAAGGAAAACCGCATCAAAAGAACGGTCTGAGAAAGGTAAATCATAGGCGCTGCCACGAACGAATTTTTTATTGCTTTTCTTTTTAGCTTCTTGTAGCATTGCCTCTGATTCATCCAATCCAGTGATGTTTAGGTCAGCAAGTCTCTCTGCAAACGCACCTATTCCACAACCAATCTCTAAAATTTTTCTTCTGTTGGCAAGTTCTTTTCGCAGATATTCTGCTTCTGTTTCCATTACCTTTCGTCCGAATTCACTTGCGCAAAACCTAATGAATTTTTCTACTATAGGATTTCTTTTGACTTTTCCTTTTCTTTCACTTGGCATTATCGATGATCTCCTTAACTTCTTTTTCAACATCTTCAACCTCTTCTTTTGTAACTTCTGGGAAAAATTCAGGGATCATGCTTGGCTTCATGCCAATGATTTTTACTTTTCCTTTTTCTTCGAGAACATTTATCTTGCATGGCATGCATAGTGACACTAATCTGTTTTTATTAAGAAAGCGATTGGCATATTTTCCTGAGCAGATCTCGATTATTTTTAATGGCGGTTGGTCAAATCCCTTTGCCGCCAGCCTTTCTTTTATATCATATACGTTAAATAGTACCCAGCCTCTTTGATCAACTGCCTTAAGTACAGAAACTATTGCGTCATTAAAACCTTTTTTAGTTTCAACAATGTAAGCAAAATCCTCCATGTTCATTTGATCACCCAAAGTTAATTATTTTATCAGATTCCTCAATAATCTTAACTAATTCATCCATAGATGAGATAGGGCAAACATTGCTTTTACCTTTGCCTCTGAAATATAGACAGGTTCCGCAGGCAAGAATCTCACCACCCTTTTCTTTAAAGAGAGTCGTCTCTTTCTCTACGTTGAATTCTGGATTGTAAATCTGGTCAACCTCAACGCCGTTACCTAACAAGAAGACCTTTACGTTATGCTTTTTTTCAACAGCAGCAAGCGCTAATCTAAATACATTCCAGACTGTTTCCGGATCACTGGTATTTAGTATAAGGCCAATTCTCATTTTCTTCATCTCTTTTTGCCTTCTTTTAGTTTAGTCAATATGTTAAGGTACACTAAAATAATCAATCCGATTAAAAGAACCAGCAGCAGAATATGAAAAACATCCCATCCAAAGATGTTTGCGGTGTTATAATATCCCATCATTCCATAAGGTGTTCCAGCTGAACCAATGCCCGTCATATTTTGCATCATGTTACTTTTCATCCCTCTGCTCATCATTCCGCTTCCCATCATCCCACCAGATTTATTATCCCAGCAATACATGGTTTTTGCAAGATTAACGTGAAACTTTTCTTCCTCTGGATCGCCTTCCTTAAATCCCATCATCTCATGCATTGCCTCATGGCTTGTGCCAGAGTGCATTTGCTCCATGATGTACTCACCGATTTCCTCCAATTGATGTTCTGTAAGCTGATCACAGCTTATATTAGAGTCAACCAACCCTTTTCCTTCTTCAAAGGCATCTCCATCAGCTGAAGCCACTCCAAATATCCCGAATAAAATTAATAGCACTAATAGCTTATTCATCCTCATCACTTCCCCAGTAATTTTTTATTTTCCGTTAATCTTTCACTTAACACTTCGCGAATAATATCAAATGCCTTTATGATCTTAGGATTGGAAAGTTTGTAGTATATGTTTAAACCTTTTCTTTTTGATGTTACCATGCCCTTGCTTTTCATTATTGAAAGATGTTGGGATATATTTACTTGTGTCAGGCCACTTTTATCTACGAGTTTAGATACTGTTAGTTCACCTTCTCTCAAAAGATTTAAAATTTCCAATCTAACGCAATTAGAAAACACCTTGCACATATCGGCATGCATCTGGTATAATTCCTTTTTCATATATATTAGAATATTCGAATATATTTATAAAGATATTTTTTTTTGGTTATTTATAGCATTATCAACCAATAACCAAAAATTATACCTGCACCAATTGCAAGAACTAATTTGAATAATGCATTCATATCATATTTTGTGATTTTTTTCAGGATACTGCAGTTGCCACTTAGTTTTTCTTTTTTTATTATTTTTAGCATCATTGTAATTCCAATTAAATTTGACACAACACCTATCAAAAGAAAAAGCGTTTGGTATTTTACTAGAAATGTTGCTGCAGCTGCCAAGCCTAATAGAGGCAGTACATCTGTTAAATGATGGGCACAGCATGCTGCCATTGAAACAGTTGACATGCCACCTGATGTCGCGACACTGGCAGTTGCACCTTTACTTAGTTGATGTTTTGTATTGGTTATATGCACGTATAATCCAATCTGTATTCCAAACCCTATAGCTAGCGTGACAACCCAATACCACATATCTAAAAATTGCTGCACTGCGTGCGAAGGTGAATTAGCTATTGTTAAAATAATAAAATAAAATAACAAAAGCGCTAGTGCTCCCAGCATACCTGCATTAATTGGATTTTTATAAAGCCAATTCAGTTTCATTTTTTCCTCGCCTCAGCGTTTCGGGGGGTTGCGCTAGGGGGCGGAGCCTCCTGGCATTTAAGAAACTTATGATTGAGTATCAGAGGCGCATAAATGCCTGTTGCAAATCCAGCAATAAATCCAGTTGCTGCCCTTATCAAATTTGTGCTTTCACGCCATTCTAAAACTGATTGTGTTATCCCGTCTATGCCAATAGGTACTAGGGCAAGAATGAAAAATATCGCATGCGGCACAGTTCTAGAGTTGGCCCTGTTTGTTATAAACAAGGCAATACCGCCAGTAAACATTCCAACATAGATAAGCATGTCCCTTGCGCTTACTGGAAACTTATATCCCAAAAGACCATCGTGAAGTGCAGATTTTTCAGAGCGCAGATCATTCCTATAAGCACCAGTTTGAGGTAAACAATCTTCAACATGGTATCCTGCATCATCCTTAAACAAGCATAGTGATCTTGATATCTTCTGATGGCAGATGTATGAAAAAACATCATCGTATAAAAAATTTGCGAACTGATTTTTCAGGAATGCCAAATACGGAGTAATAAAAATAAGAAACACCAATGCACCCGTAATTAACATGTAAAAAATAAAAGGAAGAGATAGCTTATTCATACCGATACCATTTTATGCCCCACAGCTTCCACTTATTGTGCTGAGCTGCGGAACGTCCTTTATTTTTTGTTTAGTATTATAATATCCTGTCGCGCTCGAGTAATTAGCAGAAAGTATTTCTTTTGGATCAATGTCATTCCAGCTCTTATTCTGAAGTTCAAAATACACGGCAGTTTCCAGATATGTTTGTGGAAACCAATAGCTATTTGCAGCCAGCAGCGCTTCATAAATCTCTTCTTTGGTTGCATTCTGATAAGCCATCCATTCTGCCAAACCAAGCGCAGCCATACCATGGTTGCAATCTGGAAAAGAAGTTGGATTATTGCAACATGGTCTATAGGTATTCGCTGCAACTTCTTCAACAATTTTCTGCTGCGCGTCAGTTAATGTAACTAATTTTTTACTGGCAAATAATTCCCCCCCACCTACGTTACCAACAGGCCAGCCACCAGTGCTTGCAAATCTAGGAATGAAATCCATATTCTCAGTCATTGGGCTGCTTTCCAATACAGGATTTTTGCTTACCAAACCAAATGCCCAGAAAACATCTAATACAAAAAGCGAATTATCGTGATCTATTATAATGTAATCGTTGCTGCCGTTTTGCAGTATCTGCATCTGTTCAGTAGTAAGTGTTTTTCCATTTCGTTTCATTATTATTTCGAATTTTGTTAAATTCAAGGCACCGCTTTTTACTGTTCTTGGGCCAATATCCCGCCATTTTATTCCAAGATTAATTCCTTTTGAAGGGATTACTTCTTCCCTGATTTTATCAAAATCAACGGTAGATTCTGGTGATGTATTTAATTTATTATCCTCCGTTTTGGTTATTGTATTTGGTTGGGTAGTCTCATTCCTTTGCTGTATTGTTTCATTGGTTTTATTTGAAGTCTTATCTGGTTCTTCGGTTACTGGTGCTGAACAGCCAAATGCAAAGAAAAATAATATGATTAACAACAATGCAAATATCTTAGTATTCATATCCATCATACTCAATATACTTTTTTATTTTCTTCTATCTTTTCAGAACATACGTATTAACCGCTAAAATCCAAATATCGTCCAACCTGGGTGCATCACTTTCATCATTGCTACATATGAAAATATAAACAAGATGATCCAGAATCCATTTTCCAACCATGGGTTATATTTTTGCGGAATTTCTAATGACATGTTTTTCCCTCCTTGGCGTTAAAATACATCATAATCAAATGTGAGCCAAGGCAGACCAGAAGCGCTATTGAGTAAAGCCATGGACTATTAAGGCCTATCAATGTCATTGCAAGAATAATAACTACAGGTAATGCGCAGCATATTGCCATTTGCGCAAAATGGTTTCTTTTTATTGATTGCCAAATTTTATCTAGCATTTTTTCACCTCATTTAATTTAGATAATTACTTATATCCTCGCCAACAGCATCCTTGAATTTCTGTGGATCAATATATTTGTAGCATTCTTTGTAGCGATCAGGGTGATGGCTCAAATGCTGGATATTTTTTAGATCATTAGTATCGCCGCATTCGCTTCCTGCCGACAAGGCTTGTTGTTGATAAAGCTGAAAATTCGCTTCGCTTTTTTCTAATTTTTTATTTGTTATGGAAGTTTGTATTGTAGAATTAATCGTCCAAACAAGCAGAACAACCCCAATAAACAAACCCACATAAACCAGATCATCATTTTTCATAATATCAACCTCTTAGCGTTTTAGCCACTGTTTCTAGGCAATTGAAAAAAATATCAAGCTCCTCAAATGTATTGTAAAAGTATAATGATGCCCTAACCGCTCCATTAGGCGCACCTAGAAATTCCATTGCAGGCTGCGCGCAAAAAACCCCTGAGCGCGTGCATATTTTCTTCATTTTATCCAGCATTATTGTAACCTGGTGAGGCTCGACATCTTTTATATTAAAAGTAAAGATAGCGGATTTTTTATCCTCAAAATTTCCGTAAATAATCAGATTGTCTATTTCAGATGCCCTTTTCTCAGTTTCAGCTATCAAGCGTTTTTCATATGCCTCTATATATCCCATTCCTATTTTTTTCAGATAATCTACTGCAGCTGAAAGGCCGATTGCACCAGCATAATTTTGTATTCCACCTTCAAATTTATGCGGAGCGTTTAAATATTTCACTTTATCTGATTTTGCCTCCTCTATCGTGCCGCCACCTACAATAAACGGATTCAAGTCTTCCATCAGCCCTGTTTTTGAAACCAGACAACCTATTCCAGTTGGGCCAAGCATTTTGTGACCGGAAAAAGCAAGAAAATCAATATCATTTCTTTTAAAATTAGTAAGAGCGTGCGGAACGCTCTGCGCGCCATCGACTAGGATTAATGCATTGTTTTGGTGCGCCAAATTAGTTATTTCTTTTAAATCAGGACCAGTTCCGAGGGTATTGTTTATTGCATGGGTAACAACCAACGCAGTTTCTTTTGTTATTTTTTGAGACCATTCTTTTAGAGAATTAATATCATGGACCGTATCAAGTTCAATCCTTCGCCTTTTGCATAATTCATAGAAAGGCAGGTATGCAGAATGGTGCTCCATTATGGTAGTTACAATATTTTTTTTATCTGCTTGGAAAACAATAGAATTGGCTACAAGATTGATTGCTTCTGTAGTATTTTTTGTAAATATAACCTCTTCTTGTCTAGCATTGACAAAATTTGCTATATTCCCTCTCGCCAATTCAAACCTCTCTTCTGTCTTTTTCGCAATGTGATGCATGCTTCTGCCGGAACAGCCAGAATAAGTATAGTAATAACTGTTAATCGCATCAATTACATTAATTGGCTTTAAGCTGGTGCAGGCATTATCAAAATATATTGGTGCGTTTCCTTTTGCTAGCATTGGAAAATCCGCCCTTATTGCTTCTATGTTCATTTCTTCAACTCCTCATCAATTACATTCTTTAGATTTTCATAAGAAGTATGGCCAACAAATGTTCTATTCCCTACAAAAAAAGTTGGTGTTCCGTAAATTCCTGTTTCTATTCCTTCGCTGTGCAGTTCTGTAACTTTGCTTTTATATTTATTGGAATCTATGCATTCCTCAAACTGTTTTTGATTGTTAATGATATCTTTTCCAATATCTTTCAGAATAGGAATACCGCCAGTTCTAAATTCATGCTGATTTTCGAACAATGCCTTTTTATATTCTGAAAATTTACCCTGTTCATCTGCGCATTCAGCAGCATTTGCAGCCTCCCATGCGTATGGGTGCTTATCAATAGGCATTGGCTTGAAAATTACGTTTACTTTTTCTTTATATTGTTCTGCTATTTTGTTAATCGTTTCTTCAGATTTTTTTGTATATGGACAGGCATAACAACCATACTCTATTATTGTCAATTTTGCATTTTTTTCTCCTAGCAGGTGCCCATCTAAAGTGGCAGGGTATTTAAGATCCTTAACTTCCCCGTGTCTTGTGAATCCATGTTCTCCAGTAGCGCCAGGATCTAAAAAGCATGTTTCTGTTGATTCTGGGCCATTACAGTTGCCGTATTGAGCATAGTTATATACACTAAATACAGAGTATGCAAAGCTACCTATCATCAGCAATGTAAAAATCCATGATAAAATTTCAAAATGTTTATTTGTTATTCTTGCTAATGTTTTGTTTACACCCATTAGCCTACCTACTATCTCTGCCTTTATCTTTAGATCAAGAGCGCTATCGCACTTTCGTAGCGTCATCTTTTTTATTACGCAATTGTACGCTTCTTTTGCATAAGGTCTGTATTTAGCAGAGAATACGCTCATGATACCAAATACGCCTAATGCGATAAAACAGAGAACCATAGTTATCAACTGCCTTCAGCTTTCAGCATTCGGCCCTCAGCCTTGCTGACTGCTGATTGCCGATGGCGGATTGCCTACCTAACATCCTCCTACCTGCCCGGGAAGATCAGTGCCACTAGGGCTGCTAGCAAATGATATAGTTCCAGTGCTCAATGCTTCAAGTTTTGTACTTATTTGGTTAATTTGGTACACTTGTAATCCTGCAATTGCGATTAGCAGAATTACAAATCCGATGATTAATGTGTTTTGATTCATTTTTTCACCTCTTTAACATCCACCAACCTGGCCTGGCAATGCCGTCCCAGCAGCAGAAGCCGTCTTTAATCCTCGGTATTTGTTCGAGGATATGCTTATATAGTCAATCGGCAGATTGTTCGATTTTAGTGCAACAGCTTTCTTTACAGAGTCTTG
>JAGVWJ010000057.1 GCA_018304385.1 Microcaldota archaeon | reverse complement strand
TTTCCTTCATTCTTCCAATCTTCGTGCGTGTTGGCAGATCTATAATACGCTTAAGTTGCACACCAAGATCCAACGTGCTCACTGTGCGCTCATGGAATTTCAAAATTGTCTTAAGCATTAGATATTGTTTCTTAAACTCGCTGCGCGCATCAATATCACTGTAAGCATTCTGCTGTAAAAAATCCTCGCGGATCATTTTTGTTACCATTAATATTGCTTGTTCTTTTTCAGGTAATGCATCTGGACCGACTAATTGTACAATTTCTTGCAATTCTGCTTCTTTTTGCAATAACGCCATTGCGTTTTTGCGCAGCTTTGGAAAATCGCTTGAAACATTTTCTAAAAGCCATTCTTCCAATGAATCAGTATAAAGCGAATAGCTTTTCAGCCAGTTAATTGCTGGAAAATGTCTTCTATAGGCTAAAGGTGCATCCAATGCTAAGAATACTTTTGTAACACGTAATGTATTTTGTGAAACTGGCTCGCTAAGGTCACCGCCAGGCGGAGAAACTGCACCTACAACGCTAACGCTTCCATATCGTTCATCAGTCCCTAAGCAGCGAACACGTCCTGCGCGTTCATAAAATTCTGCTAGCTTTCTCGCAAGATAAGCAGGATAACCTTCTTCTCCAGGCATTTCTTCTAGACGACCACCAATTTCACGCATTGCCTCTGCCCATCTACTCGTGCTATCTGCCATTAACGCTACATCATATCCTTGGTCTCTGAAATATTCTGCAATTGTAATTCCGGTATAAATGCTTGCTTCACGAGCTGCTACGGGCATGTTGCTTGTATTTGCAATAAGCACAGTTCGTTCCATCAATGGTTTACCAGTTTTTGGATCGGTTAAATGCGGAAATTCTTTAAGCACCTCGGTCATCTCGTTTCCACGTTCGCCGCAGCCAACATACACAACAATCTGCGCGTCTGAATGTTTTGCTAGACTCTGTTGCGTGACTGTCTTTCCTGATCCAAATGGCCCGGGTATACAGGCAGTCCCTCCTTTTGCAATTGGGAAAAATGTATCAATTACTCGTTGTCCAGTAATAAATGGAATAATCGGAGGTAATTTTTCTATTACCGGACGGGCTTTTCGCACGAACCATCTTTGATAAAGATAAACTGGTTTTTTCTTTCCCTCATGGCTAATGCTTCCTACTTCATCTTCAATAGTAAATTTGCCGCTGGAAATAGAATCTACTTTTCCTTCATATGGCGAAATAATTTTATGCTCAATAAGACTTGTTTCCTGAACTGTACCAAGAATATCTCCTTGCTTTACCTTATCTCCTTTTTTTACTTTAGCTTTAAATTCCCATTTTGCATTTCTATCTAGTGGTGGAGCTTCAATACCGCGAGTAATAAATACGCCTTTTGCTTTTTCTTCAATATATTGAAGCGGTCTTTGAATGCCATCATAAATATTTTTCAGAATGCCTGGGCCAAGCTCAACGCTTAAAGGCTGGCCAGTAGTAACAACTGGTTCACCTGGCTTAAGGCCAGATGTATCCTCATAAACCTGGATAATATTTCTTGTTCCAACAATTTTAATGATTTCCCCTAGAATTCTTTCCTTACCTACACGAACTACATCATATAATCTTGCATTTTCAACAGTTGCTTCTACAACTGGACCAGAAACTCTTAGTATTTTCCCATTTATTTTTGCCATAAGATCAACCTCATAAATATTACTTCTTCGCTCCCAAATCAAATCCTAATGCTCTTTTAATCAAATTCCTAATCTCATCTCCAGCAACTGCCTGGCCAGAAATATCTGGAATTGGGACAACTACAGGGTATGCAACGCTGTCTATTTTTTTGCGTAATCGCCAATCTATTTCATTTAGCATGTTTTCATTTACAACAATAATTCCAAACTCGCTTTTACCCATGTATTCTTCAAGCGTTTTTTCGAACTCCTGTTTTTCAGTTAGTACTGTGTTTTCTAAGCCCGCAAGCTGGAAGCCAGTTACTAGGGGCGCATCACCGATCACTACTATTTTTGATTTAACCATAATACTCACTGCCTTGGGCCTTGGGCAATGGGCAGTGGGCCAATGCATTTCGTGGCTCATTGCTCAATGCTCAGGGCTCATTGCTAAACAACTACTAACATCTTCCTTACTTCATCTTCAGGAATTCCAAATTCCTTTGCCTTTGCGATTTTTCGCAAGTTATTCAATTCTTCTTCTTTCAAAAGCAAAAATCCAAGCATAACACCAATTGAAAGAACACTAACATGAAATGCAGCAAGCTTTTCAGCTGCAATTGCCTTTTCCAACGCAATCTCAAGATCAACCATAGAGGCATTTTCCTGAAGCTCGATGGCACTGAATTTGGATTTTATTATTCTCTCAGCAGAAGATATGTCCTTTGCATCAATCAACTGAGTTATAACAGAATCTCCAAGCGAACCTCCTCTTATAAGATAATTTTTTATCTTTGCCTTAGCATATTTTTTTAATCTAAAAATCATTACAATGTTTTTAGCATCAATTTCTTTTTTCATTATACGTTTAATTCTCTCAATATCTCTATCTCCTGTACCAAGTGCTTTATCGATCAATAAGTAGATATAAGCATCAAGGATAGTTTGCAACTGCATGAAGCTATCCATGTCTCTCAATGCATTGTTAAACGCACTAAACATCTGTTTGCTAAATAGCGCTGTGCTCTGAGAAAGCAGCTCTCTGCCTAAATCTGTTTTCTTAAGCTCTGCAAGCAAATCCTGCGCCTTTGCTATTCTTTCAAAATCATGTTCTGACAAACTCCCAACTGGAATTAAATATGGTTTAATTGCATCATAATTCTTACCTGACCTAAGGCCATTTAGCAATGTCTTAAGGTTTAATAGATCCCATCGCTTCAATAAGCCAATAACGGCAGAACGGTCACTCCTTGGAGAAAATGCCCTTATCTTATCCACAATCTTAGCAAAGTGAATGCCAGCAGCAAGCTCAACCAATAGCGAACCTTTATGTTTTAAGGACAAAGAAACTAACTCTTCTTTATAATGCGTTCTTTGTAATAACTTTGTAATAACTCGACCATTGCATCAATGCTTCGCACTTTTATAAGCTCATCCAAGAAAGCAGGTTTTAGCAATAACCCTTTCATTCCTCGAACTCGCGCATTCGAATATCCGTATTTCAATGCTCTACTTTCTATATTAGGTAGCTTCATCAATATTCACTTTTTTCTTTTTTTTCTGCAATTGGCTTTTAGCTGTTGGCTTTTTGCCACTAGCTACAGGCAAATTGCTACCTGCCTCCTGCTTAATGCTTATTACCTCTTGCTTTTGTTCAAACAATTTCTGATAAATCATCTTGCGCAATTCTTCGCGTTTTGTTTCGAATAGTGATTCTAATGTAAGGTTTAACCTAACCTTGCCATCACTGCTTTCTACTATAAAACCACCTAGTGCACCTTGCCATCACTGCTTTCTACTATAAAACCACCTAGTGCATTAAGATCATCTTGAACCCTGGCATTGCCTGCAGTTGCCTGTATAACTGCTTTATCATCTTTTCTGCAATGCACAATTGCCGAATTAATTTCTCGCATTGCACTCGCAAGTGTACTTTTTAAAAAATCCTTATAACTCGGTTTTTTGCTAATGCTTTCGAGCATTGTATAAATGTCTTCTAATACTGCCTTTATCGCATCTTCTTTTGCTTCATTTAATATGCGCTTTGCCTCGAGTCGCGAGGATGCAATGCGCTCTTTGCGCTGCTCATCAATAAGCTGAAACGCATCTTCTTCTGCTTTTTTCAGCAATATCGCTCGCTTTGCCTTTTCTTCTATAAGCATTTTGTCTAAATGCCCTTCAGCAGTTTTTACTATCTCATCTGCCTGTTTCTTTGCTTCCGCTAATAACGACGAGGTAAGTCTATCTATTCCCATAAAGACACCAATTATTCTGCTCCTACTTTTCCAATCAGCAAGAATGCTATAACAAATCCTAATATTGCAATAATTTCTGGCAATACTAGATATACTAGCATTTTCTTTTCTAACTCTGGTCTTTCTGCAACAGCACCCATTGCTGCGCTACCGAGCGAACCTTGCGACCAAGCTGCTGCTAATGCGCTTAGACCCATTGCAATTCCTGCACCCAATGCCGCACCAGTACCTGGTGGCATGCTAGATGCTAAACTTTCTACTGCCATAATTTCACCTCAAATTTTTTTAAATTATTAAACGTGAACAGCAAAAGGTTCGAATGGTTTTCCACCGCCTTTTAGAAACTTTGATTGAAACTCAATTATATTAAGCCTGCCACCTTGAATAAGTGATTCAAACATCGCAATAAATGCATTAACTGCATGCATAATTATAAATAAAGGAAATAAAATAAATGCTAATATACCATGCTCTGGCAAAGGTAATAAAAATTCATTTATTATCTCTGCAAGAATAACACCAACTACACCTATTGCTGCAATTCTAGAATATGATAACACATTTCCAGCAAATCCTGGCAATTCCAATATGCCAACTATTCCTTCTGTTAACCCCAGAACAATTACAGAAACAACTAAGATTATAACGCCTGCAAGTCCAATAGTCGGATCAAACATATTAAACAAATATGCAGTTACTGTAAGAACTCCTCCCAGCTCAACACCCAGCCAAGCGATTTTTGCGAGCGCATGCTTCTTGCTATGATGCCATTCATTTATTGCGCCTAATATGAACCCAAACGCAAGATGCAAAAGCCCGACAACCACTGTTAAACCAATGATAGTCGGAAGGTTGTGTGCCCTACTTAAATGAAAATCATAAAACGGCAAACGAAGCAAGATCAATAACGCCCCATTTCTCTAATTTTTCAAGCAGATGAAAATGCGAAAAACCTGCCCATTCATCGAAAACTATACCAAATAGAATAGATGGAAATGCAGAATAGAACCATATCTTAGAAACATTAGATAAAATATAACTAGATGCGAATTTTTTCATCATAAATTTCGCAATAAAGATTGATAGAATACCATATAGCACATCCCCTACAATCATTCCGTAAAGAAGCGGAATGGTAAACAGATAAATCATAGTGGGATCTATCTCAGAATAACCTGGCAAGGAAAAGTCCTCAGTAATAAACTGGATTGGTGAAGCTGTCTTTGGGTTTGATAATAAAACAGGATGCGATTCATCATGCGTTGCATGGGCTTTCTCAACAATTGCCTTGTTATTGAATTTAGCGAGCTCGTGCTCCAATTTCTGATAATCATCTGATTTAACCCAGCCTTCAATTATTGCAGCTGCTGCAGTAAAATTAAATCTTGAAGCAATCTCTGCGCGATCTGATTCTATGCTAAGCGCATGTTCAATTGCTGCAATTTTTGAATAGTGCTTTTTAGATAGGCTATTAAGTTCGTGTTTTATTCTCTCAAGTCTATTTTCTTTAGTATGTATTTCATTTGATACTATTGCCAGAGACTTGGATGGAACTGAAACATAACTTGGTACTAAAATCCTATTAAAACCAAGCTCTGATAGTATATCGTCAACAATATCAGATTTCTGATGCATAATTAGAATTACAATGTCGCTTCCAACAACCAAAGAACGGAAGTTATAGATTTTAAGGGTTTTATCTAATCGCTCTTTAACTGAATTTACTTTTTCACTCCCACCTGCAATAGTGCCTAATGTAAAAGTAATCGTATTGGTTTCCAATCTAGAAAAATCAATATCAGAAAAACCAACAAACCTTTGTATGAGCTTTTGCTCCTCTCTAAGCCGATTTAAATCTGATTCTGTTTTAACCTGATCTTCACCAAGTGCCTTTAACTCCTCATCTAATTTTATTTTTTTTGCTTCTTCCACTGGATTTTCAATTGTTAAATTTTCTTCCTTCTGAGCAGAAAGGCTGTTCTTTATTGCCCTTATTCTTACAAGTTGTTCAGATACTGTATTGAAATAATCTAATGGTCTTCCTGATTCTAGACCCTCATAATGAGCTATTCGTATTTCCATTAAACCGAATTCGTGCAGATTCTTAATTAGTTCTTCCAGTACAGATTTAAGTGCAACTATCCTAACTTTTTGCATCTTTACTGGTTTTAACATGTTAATCCTACTGCCATTGGCTGGTGGCAAGTAGCTATTGGCCAGTGGTCGGTAGCCCCTAGCTCGTGCCCACGAGCTAAAAGCCAAAGGCTAATAGCCAATTACTCAAGTATACTCTTTAAAATATCAGAAAGCTCTTTATCTAACAGCTTCTTACTCTTAAGGCCATCTGCTTCTTGCCTTGCTTTTTTAATTACAGATTCAACTTCCTTTTCTATAGCTGATCTGCCATTTTGAAGACGACTATTTTTTAGCGAAACACAATTTTCTTCTGTTTCTGTTTTCATCTTAGAGATGTTTTCTTTAGCCTTTCGCAATATCTCGTCTGCCTTTTCCTTTGCTTCTTTTACTATTTTATCAGCTTCCTGTTCTGCAGACCTTATGCTATCTATAGTTTCCATAAAATTTGACTTTTCTTCATGCATTTAAACACCACTAACCTAACCATTACTAAGCGCGATACAATAAATAGAAAACCACTAAAAAACAATTAAACGGAAATGTTTAAAAACGGTACGTAGATCAAATAATAGTAGATATAATCGACTTTTAACTATTTGATTAGTTAGAGCTAAGAGGGATAATTATGGGTGCTTATAAATATATTCAAGATAACCTTCAAAAGGAGTATAAAGAACGAGACGAAATTTATAGGAAAAGAATTTTTACATGGAGAACTGAACCTGCTATGTCCAGGGTTGAAAGACCAACAAACTTAGCTCGGGCCAGAAAACTTGGCTATAAGGCGAAGCAAGGTATAATAGTAGTTAGAACAAGAATCGACAAGGGTCGTAGAAGAAGAAGAACGCCTATGGGCGGCCGCAAACCAAGACATGCTTATCTTTATGTTCAACCTCAGCTTTCGCACCAGGCAATTGCGGAGCAGCGTGTTAATCGTATTTACAAAAATATGGAAGTGCTAAATTCTTATTGGGTTGGCGAAGATGGCGAGTATAAGTTTTTTGAGGTAATCCTTGCTGATCCAACAAAAGTAGATGCTACTGCACTTAACCGCACAGGTAGATCATTTAGAGGTTTAACAAGTTCTGGGAGAAAATCTCGAGGACTTGGACGCGGTAGATTAGGAAATAGAACGCAAAGGGTAAAAGATTAGGTAATGAAGGAAAATTTGGTTGTAGATATGAAGGCTCTTTCATACTTAGTTACACTTATTATTTCGGTAGTATTATTTTTTATATTTAATATACTTGGTAGTGCTGTTGGAGGAATAATATCTTATTTTGCAATTAAAAAAATAGAAAATGAACAAAAACTGAAATTCTCCTCTTTATTACCTGGACTTGCCATCGCTGCAATCATAACAACAGCAGCATATTTTTTATACTTGGATTATCAAGAGAAACAAGTTAGTGTAATTACTGGATATGATTTAAAACAAGAATGCAAGGAAATAAAAAAAGGAAGTACAACAGAACCATCGATAAGAGAATCATTATGCTATCTTGTAGATCTAGAAAAAAAGGGTTTATCAGTTACTATGCTACTCCACATACCTATTTATATAGGAACGGCTTTTATCTGCCACTTGATTCTTAGAAGGAAATGAACATGTTCAACATAATTTCTTTTTCATCTGAAAGTTTTGATTTTGCAAAAGCAGGTTACGAAAGACTATACGAACTTGATAAGGTAAAAAATAAAATTGCCAATGTAAAGAATCTAACAGAAGCAACTAACTACAAAAATAAAAAAACACTTGTTATGCTACAAGAATTTGACTTAGAAGAAGGCGCAATTAAAATAATCGCAGAAAAGAAAAAAGCCTGCTTTCTAATTGATTTTTCAAAAATAATTAATACCTACGGTGTAACTCGCGCGATTTTGCTTTCAAAGCTAAGAACTTTCTTAAAATTCTGCAATAAGTTCGGCGCATATTATGCATTTGCAGATTTTGCAAAAAATGAATTCGAATTAAGAAGTGGTCGGGAACTCATGCACATATCTTTGTTATTGGGGTTAAACTTAGGGCAAGCAAAATTTGCTATAAAAATGATGAAGCATTATTTGGATTAGAATAAAGGCGCCTCAACTTCTAACAAATCCTTCCCAGTCAACATCTTATATGCCTGCAAATATCTTTTGGAAGTATTTTCTATTACATTTTTTGGCAAAGGTGGGGGAGGCGGTTCCTTATTCCATTTTAGTCCTTCCAAATAATCCCGAACAAACTGTTTGTCCAAACTTTCTAACTGACCAGCATCATATTTTTCTTTCAGCCAGTAACGTGAGGAATCAGGTGTTAAAGCTTCATCAATTAGAATTATCTGTTTGCCACCGTTATCATTTTTAGCATACCCAAATTCAAACTTTGTATCTGCAAGAATTAGTCCAGATTTTTTTGCATGGTGCTTTGCAAAATTATAAAGTTCAATGCTTTTTTGTTTTACTGTATTATAAGTAGTTTCTCCTACAAGTTTCTTTGCCTCTTCTTCTGTTATGTTTTGATCATGACCTTGCTTTGCTTTAGTTGATGGGGTAAATATTGGGTGCGGAAGCTCATCACCATTCTTTAATCCTTTGGGTAGTTCAATGCCGCAAACCTTACCATCTTTTTGATACTCTTTTAATGCACTGCCTGTTATATGGCCACGAACAACTGATTCTAATGGGATTGGTTCTGCTTTCATTACAATCATACTTCTTCTTTCTAAATACTTAGGCAAATTTGCTGGGATGGCATCTGTAATAAAATGATTTTTTATAATGTCTCTTGTTTGTAAGAACCAAAAGATAGAAAGACTATTGAGCACTGCTCCTTTGTATGGGATTCCCTCATTAAATACAACATCAAACGCGCTTAACCTATCAGTAGATACCATTAGCAGATCGTTATCTATCTTATATGTATCGCGGACTTTTCCTTTACTAAAATGAAGTAGCGATAAGTGCGTTTCAGTTATGGTCTCCATATTTATCTTTCTTTCATACTGTCAATTATTTTGAATGCTTCATTTAACATATCGATATTCAATATTGGCTTTCCAAATTCTTCAGTATCATCGATCATACGCGGGCATGCAGTATTAACATAACAATCAAACAGCATGAAATTATTTAAAGGTAATGGCTCGATTTCATTGCTTACTAATATCACTGCCTGCTTTCCGCGTTTTTCTAATTCTTTCTTAACATTTATCGCAGCACCTAAAGAAAACTGTCCAACTTTCGTACTAACTAATATTCCAAAGGTTTTTGCATTTACTGCTGCTAATATCGAACCTTTTCGCCTTTTCTTTAATTTATTTATATCCTCGTTGATTTGCTTTAGCTGGCCAGTTTGTGGATGGATTACAAAGACTGGTTTGTTTGTTTCAAAGTCAATAGCAAGAGCATGAAACATTCCATCCCCAACAAAAACAGTTGCATCTACTTTTTTTTCCACAGCCTTGAGTCCTAGGCTATCACATCCAAGTACCTGACCAACATTTATCGCCCAATAACCTTTATCTGCAAAGACGTGTTGCGCTTGCGATTCGAATAGTTTTTTCATATCTTCAAATTGATGTAAATGTTGAACTGTAGTTGCAAGCCCAATATTCTTGTACTGCTTAAGCTGTATTGCAGCTTTCTTAATCGCTTGGAGATTAACATCAATGTTGTAAGGAATATATTCAACTTCAATGGGTAGGTCTTTCTTAACGAATTTAGCATGACCAAAATGCACAATCTTATCTGCCTTAATCCATCTTGCCTCATCTAAAGGCAAATCACATGCTCCATAACAAGGCGCTGAGGCGATGAATACCTCATGGCCTGCTTTTTCATATTTTTCTTGGTATTTTAGAGCCTCACGCTTTAGTCCCTCTGGAAATTGTAAAAGAATTCGCATAAAATCAACTATCAAAAATTTATTATTGCTGGTTTTAAAGTAGGAAAACATCTGATTGGTAAAACCTTTTCGCCAGATAGAATTTTTTTAAGTTCTGCTTGCAATGCCTGCTCGCGGTGCTCGCGCTTTAACTTACGAAGCAAGCGCTCTAGATTTGTTTTTTGTAATTGCAACGTACGTTCGGGCAAACCAGTAAAGCTAACAATAGATAATGGTGCGTGCATGTTTCGCTCTAGCAGATTATTAATTACTGCTAGTTCAAGCTGATTTATATCAAAATAACTAGAAGATGGCGCTGCATGCTGTGCTTGTTTTTTTCCATCATTATCCTCTATAAACTTCATAAATATTTATTGGAGAGAAGCATTTATAACATAACGCCAGATAAAATAGCTATGGCACCAAACGACGAAAAGGCTTACCCAAAATACTTTGGAGTAGAAATTGAGGACTTTGGTACGCTTATTGTTGGAGTTAGGGGATTGCATCTTCATATGTCCGTTCCAAAATCAAAAAAAGATACTAAAATAACAGTTGTTGTGGAGAATGATGAGGGAAAAAAGGATTACAACTTTGAACTTAATCGTTTCAAAGAGGGTGTGCAAATAGATGAAAAAATTAAGATAAAGGATTCAGAAAACAGAATAACTATTTTAGTTAAGAACAAGGATGGCGAAGTATTATTCACAAAAAAATTTATAGCAAAAGGAGACGGATTTATTTACAATAATAAGAATGTAGCGTTTACACTTGAGGGAGCGGAAGCAGAGAATTTCTATTCTAAAAAGCAGCTAGATGACGCAGCAAATATAATTAACGCAATCAATCTACTTCTAAAAGAGGAAACACCAATAACCAGCGTTTTTGTTTTCTGGGCAAAAGAACTGTATGGAGAATCCACGAAATCTTCTAAACGTCAAAGGATTATGGGGAATACTGATGATATGACAATAAGTTCAGCTATTTTTAAACATGATGAAAGATTCGTTAGGTCAGTATTTTGGCATGAGGCTTCACATACATTATATCATGACCTAGAAAAAAGAGATAGAAACTGGATTGTATTAACTGGTTATGTTGAAGAAGTTAATGCTGCGCGAGAAGCAGAGAATTGGGATCTCTATAATGTTTTTGACAGAAGCAAATATCCTTCTAAAGTTCCTTATAGATTAACTGGCGGCCCTGAATTTGGCTCAGAAAATTTATTTT
The DNA here is from genome assembly GCA_018304385.1 of Microcaldota archaeon. GTDB lineage: Archaea > Micrarchaeota > Micrarchaeia > Anstonellales > Bilamarchaeaceae > JAGVWJ01. The sequence goes on along the minus strand of JAGVWJ010000057.1, from coordinate 2,958 downwards.
CGCATGTTTATGATATTCTGAAGTATGCACGTGAAGAATTTATGCAAAAAATTGATCGTTTACCTGCTAGAGATAGGAATTTAGCACTACAAGTAGCTAGAACTGTTGATGAGATGATTGCTAGAAATGAACCAATTGCTACAATTGCAGTTTATTATGAAAAATTAGAACCACGTTTTGCTGATCTTAAATTCTGGATATTTGATGAATCTTCTTACAATCGAACTATCCCAAAAAACTGGGGGCACCCTGAAGGTGGGCCAAATGAATTATTTGCAAGTGCTTCTGCTATTCTTATTAATTACCCTAAAGAATTTATTTCAAATTTATCTCGTCTTGGTGAGAGCACTAGAAAAGATGTGCTAGAGGTTGCACGTTTTGTAGTTAACCAATACCTAAAAAATCCAAACTGCCCAAAAAATTTATTCGACCCAGAACTATTAAAAACGCTAGGCATGAAAGAAGTACAAAAATTAAAGATAAAATAGCTCAATCTTCAAAATCAGAGCTATCTTCTTCTTTTTCTTTTCCTTTTTGCGCCTGCTCTGTAAGTATTGCCAATCTCTTAAGCATTATTCTCTTCTCTGCACTATTAACTATTTTACGCGTGCGTTCAACTGCATCAGGATTAACAGACATGCTAGTTATTCCGAATTCAACTAATTTCTCTGCAAATTCTGGATAAACTGATGGTGCCTGACCACAAAGCGAGCTGGTCACTCCATATTCACCGCATGTTCTTATTACGTGCTTTAATGCGCGTACAACCGCGTCGTTGCGCTCGTCAAATCCTTTTGCAAGCGTTGCATTATCTCTGTCAATTCCTAAGATAAGTTGTGTAAGATCATTTGTTCCAATGCTTATACCATCTATGCCTTCTTTGCAAAATAGATCAATAAGCATAACCGTGCTTGGTACTTCAACCATAATCCATAATTTGAAATCGCGCGTACGATAAATGCTCATTTCCTGCATTATCTCTTTAATTGCACGAAGCTCGCCAATTCTTCTAACAAATGGAATCATTAGCCAAAGATTGCGCAAACCAAATTTATCCCTAACTTTTTTAATCGCATCCAATTCCATTTTGAAAATCTCAGGTTCAGCAATGTATCTGGATGCCCCTCTGTATCCCATCATTGGATTTGCTTCATTAGGCTCGTACTTTTCCCCGCCTTCTAAATTACGATATTCATTTGTTTTGAAATCTGTTGCTCTATACACAACAGGTCGCGGATAAAATGCAGCAGCAAAGCGCCTTAGCCCTTCTGCTAATTTATCAACAAATTCTTCTCGTTTTCCATTATCCAACATCCATCTTGGATGATATCCGATATCTGCGATCATGAATTCTGCACGCAATAGACCAACACCATCTACTGGCAACTTTGCAACCTTTTCAGAAAGCTCAACCTCTGCAAGATTAACATAGATCTTTGTTCCAGTAATTGGTGCTGATTCTGCTGCATAAGCATGTCTATCCTCTTTCTTTTCTTCATGCGCCATTGCAACTATGCCTTCATAAACAACACCATGTGTTCCATCAACAGTTACATCTATATCTGGCTTTAGCACCTCAGTTGCATTTTGCGTTCCAACAATACATGGAATTCCAAGTTCGCGCGATACTATGGCTGCATGTGAAGTGGAACCACCGGTATTCGTTACAATTGCAGCAGCCTTTTTCATTGCAGGTACAAAATCAGGGGTTGTCATTTCTGTTACTAACACTTCGCCACGATCCATCTTGCTTATCTCTTTTGCTGAAAGTAAGATACATACCTTGCCAATACCAAATCCAGGAGAGGCTGGCAAACCCTTTGTTAGTATTTTTGCTTCAGATATTTTTTTAGCTTGAGCACTTGGTTTTTCTTCTTGCTTAGGTGTTTCTCTAACAACCTCGGTTACTTTTTGGTCCATTTTAGTCACCTCTTTTTTAAGTGTTGTAATAGGACGAGATTGCACAATGTAAATGTTTCCTTTTTCTACAGCATATTCTATGTCTTGCGGGAAATTATAATGCTTCTCAATATTAATCGCAATCTTTGCAAGATCAAGCACTTCGTTATCATTTAACTTCTGTCTATCTTGAGCCTCTTCTTTTATCTCAACACGCTGGTTTTTATCGCCCATTTTTATTAATGCCCATTTTTGCTTAGAAATATTTTTATCAACAATTCTTAGGGCAGACTTATCAATTCTGTATGTATCTGGAGTTATTTGCCCGCTCACAACTGTTTCTCCTAAACCATAGCCTGCTTCTAATGAAATTAAATTAGGATCTTGATAGAGTGGATCAACTGTAAATATTACGCCTGCTTTTTCGCTTTGAATCATCATCTGCACTACTGCTGCTAAACCAACTTTCATATGCTCGAATTTATTTTGAACACGGTAATAAATAGCGCGCGGCTCGAAGAGCGATGCCCAGCACATTTTAACTGCCTGCACTACGTTGTCAAAGCCTTTGATATTAAGATATGTAGACTGCTGACCTGCAAAACTCGCTTCTGGGACGTCCTCTGACTCGCTTCTGGGACGTCCTCTGCTGTTGCGCTCGAGCGAACAGCAACAAACACTTCTCTGCCTGCACGCTCGCATAATTTTTTATAATTATTAACTACGTCAGCTGCGACATCATCTGGCATTGTGCCTTTCATTATCATGTCCTTTATTTTTTCACTTGCTTCATTAAGCTTATCAGTATCCTCAACATCAAAATGCAACAGCTCGCCTATTGCGTTTTTTAAATTATTTTTGTCTAAATGTTTGAAATAAGCTGTAGTAGTTACAACAAATCCTGGCGGTACTGGAAAACCAGCATGAGTCATCTCGCCCAAATTTGCGCCCTTGCCACCGGCATCAGCTAAACTATTTTTGCTAAGCTCCTCGAACCAAAGAATATTCTTCATATTATCCTCCCCGTTAACTAAAATTTGAATAACTGGATAGATAACA
>JAGVWJ010000056.1 GCA_018304385.1 Microcaldota archaeon | reverse complement strand
AAATTTTAGTTTCCCAAGGAGCAATAAATTTACAACCTTCTTTTGTTGTTAAACAACTAGCAACTTGATTTTTGTTAGTATCCAAAACAGTTATAGGAACACCATCAACACTATATCCAGATGGTGTATCAGCATCTACTGCTAAAACCTTTACATAAGATCCAGGACTTGCGACAAGCAAACCTGCAAACAGTATCATAAACAGACTTGTTAACCACTTCATTATCTTCACCTCAAACGTTTTTCAACAAAAGAGATTAATTTTTTGGTATTTAAATACTTTGTTGATTGAAACTTTCCAAAAGCTTTCCATAGGGTTTAAAATGCTAATTGCACATCTCATAAATATGCGAAATTTGTTTCTTTTGCTATTATCTCTTAATTTATTACATTCTGCCACACTCTTTGGTGATATTTACGATGGAGACAGCTTCACCCACCTTAACAACACAAGGGTAAAAATTGAAGGCCAGGTAACGCTTCAATTTATCTCAAATCAAAATTATTCCGTAGATGTTCCTTTTGGTAATTATAATTTAACTGCTACTTATTTCAAAGATGGAAAAATTGAATATTATACTGAAGAAAAAATAACTGTTAGCCAAGAACTAATGCGATATGATTTGGTTCTTTTACCATACGACTTATTCAAATTTAACCCTCCAGAAAACGATAGCGATGTTGTGCAACCGCCAGTACAACCACCAGTGCAGCCGCCTGCACAGCCACCTGCACAGGATAATACATTGTTAATTGCGCTTACTGCTGCAGTTGTACTGATTGTTATTTATTTATTTTATAAGCAATTGAAAAAGCAAGAGGCAGTAAGCGAGAAGCAAGAAGATGAAGAACCAGAAGAGGAGAAAATAGAAGAAGAGTACACTTTGGATGACGAATCACGTAAAATATTAGAGATATTGAAATCAAGCGGCGGCCGTATGTTACAAAAAGAATTGCGCGACATAATGGGCGCTTCCCAATCTAATATGAGCCTTGTTCTTACTGAGCTTGAGCAGTTAGGTTATATAAAAAGATTCAAGCGCGGCAGGGAGAATCTGCTTAAATTGATAAAAGAGCCACCTACTAGCTAAATTCGCTTTTTTCCACTAAAAGAAACATTTAAAAACTGTTTATATGTAATATACTTATGGCATCAGAAGAAACTTTAGCGTTAGCTGAGCATTATTTACAAAAGCATTACACTCCTGATAGCGTAGTTGGTCTTGGTCCATTTCTAGAAACAGGAGATTACGCTCTTTTTGCACATCCACGAGCAAGGGTAGATGGCGGAATGCTTTTTTCAATTCTTAGCAATGGCTATGTAGATTGTAGAATTGTAGCCCAAAGAATGTATCTAGACATTTTAGCAGAACATCCAGAGCTCGATCCTAGAATAATTATGTATAATGGCGGAGTGCAAAATTTCGTAGAGATTACTGATCCAGCCACTGGTGAAAAAATACAGATCGATTCAACACCTTGGTATAACTGCTTAAATCCAGGCCTTTCTGGAGAGGATACTACTAGTGAAGCGCATAGCATTGATTTTCTAAACATTAGTAAGACAAAAGCTCCAATATTTTCTGTTAAAAGAACTGAAGATAGCGTAACTACTATAAGTATTCTAGGGTTCTTGCCCCAGGTTTCTATGGAAGAAAAACTGGCAGATATTGAAAGATTGAAAGAAGGCATAGATGAAGGAATAGTACTAGGTAAGAGACCAGAGTATCGCTTTATATTCCAAGTAGAAACAAGACCTGTTGATTGGCCAGCTGGCAAGCCATCTCCAAGGTTTACCAAATATTATATTGATGTTCTAAATTCAGAATTATTGCAAAGCGCCCTTACAAGTGGCATAGTCTCTGCACGTAATCTGGATTTTCTTATTTAGAGTAGAGTAATCCGAGTTGGTGTTATGTTGTCTGATGATGTTCCCAGTATGAATATGCCAATGCCCAGCATTTCTTTTATGAAAGAACTCACAGAAAAAATGAAAGAAGGCGATCTGTTCGCAGAATTTGAAAGAAACATTCCTAGAATATTAAAACTGCTTGCACTTGCGAGACCAATGCTTCGTGTTTTTGAACAAGATAAAGAGGTTGATGTGAAGCGCGGTCTTGTAACTAGAAGTTTAAGTTCTTTATTCGGTGTAAAAACTCCATTTGATGATGGGAAGTATGGAGATATAATTAAACTCTTTGGAGATAAAAAACCACCAAAAATAGATCTTGCAAAATTCGATTTAAGCGGAATTAAACTAAAACGAATAAGGACTGGCTAATATTTGTCCCCCTATAGCACTCAAATAAAGATCCAACATAATGCCTACTATTTTTTAAAATTATCGATAAAAGGTAAGCACTAGGTTAAACTAACGAGGGCAGGGTTTATCTAACTCGTCAGTATCCTTCATAGGTAGCTACGAATTCATCTAGAGTATACGTCAGAAAACCTTTGTGCTCACCGTAAAGTTGGGCAGCCCTAAGCATTGAGTAATATGTCTGTTTAGTTTTTGTCCTATATATTAACGGTACAATTTTGTGGCGTTTCAAAATAAAATTATGCAACAACCTTGCTACTCTTCCATTTCCATCTATAAATGGGTGTATGCTTACAAATTTTATGTGAAATAACGCTGCGAGTTCAAATATCGCGTACTTTTTGTTCAGACCATGCCAGCGTACCAATCCATTCATCCTTTTTTCTACAAGATTCGGTGGAGTAGGCAAAAAGTCTGTCCCAGTAATGTAGTTTTGCCTTCTCTTATATTGTCCAAGTTCTTCCTTTGGCTGGATATTCTCCTGGACAATCGCATGTAATTTTTTTATCATTTCAAGATTAAGCGTACCGTCATAATCATCTAGAAAATTAATTGCTTGCATCAGATTTCTCGCCATGTAGATTTCCTTAAGGCTTTTTCCAGAGATTCCCTGCTTTTCATGGGTCACGAAATATGTTTCATCCTTTGTAAGTGTTGACCCTTCAATGGAGTTCGTGTTGTAGATATAATCATTGTAAAACTTATCATAAAAATTAGCTTTTTCAGATTCATTCATCTCGTTGAATTCCTTTTGCATTCTTCCATTGAGTTCTTTGACTCGTTGTTCTTGTTTTTCAGTCCATTCTGGTTTTTTTGGATAGTAATCGTCCTTTTTTCCCAGCGCATTCAGTACTGCTTGCCATTCATGTTTTGTTGGTTTTCGATTTCCAAAATAGTAAACATCTGTTTGGTTACCTAATCTACTTTCTACTGCGTAATAGTATTCTATTCCTTTAACGGCCCTTGTTTTCAAAAAAACCATATACTTATTAGTGCATACATATTTATAAAGTTATGCACTTATTTTACGGATATACATTATATCTTATTCTGTTATTTATGCCATTCAGACTGCACGCCAGGGGAGCATAAAACTTAGAAATGTGTACTTATAAAAGTACAAATAGGATGTAACTCAGTCAGTTACTCAAAACACCTGACATATATTCGGCCCTAATTTCTTAGTCAAAACCATGTTCTCAGAATAATCCACAGGCACATCAATAACAGCAAGTTCATCATTCTTTATTGCATTTTTCAAAATCTCTTCAAGCTCGCTAGCTCGCTCAATGCGATAGCCTTTGGCACCAAAGCTTTCTGCGAGCTTAACAAAATCAGGATTGCCAAACTTAACTCCAAATACCTTTTTATCATGCCTTTGCTGCGTCCATTCTATTGCACCATACCCATTATCATTTACAATTACATTCACGAAATTTATGCCTAATCTTTTAGCAGTCTCTAATTCTTGCATGTTCATTACAAATCCACCATCACCGCTTACTGCTACTACCCTCTTATCAGGCGCTGCTAATTTCGCACCAATTGCACCAGGTAGAGCAATACCCATGCTTGCAAATCCATTAGAAATAATTACTGTATTTGGAACGTAAGTAGGAAAGAGCCGTGCAATCCACAGCTTATGCGCGCCAACATCTGAAATAAGAATATCATCTTTAGCAAGCGCGCTGCGCAATGCATGCAAAATAAACTGCGGCTTAAGCGGAAAACTGTCTTTAAAATGATCGCGCTGGCCATAAATAGATTCTTTCAGCTGTTCAAGCTTTTTAGTATGCTGTGGTTCAGCCCTTTTCTTAATCTGCTTAGCAAGTTTATCCAATATTACTCTAAAATCTCCAACCAACTGAACATCAAACGCATAATGCGAATCAATAAACTCTATTGGCACAGTATCAATATCAATTATTTTTTTATTTTTTTCAGCATTCCAATGATTTGGCGAGTATTCTACCAGGTCATAACCAATGGTAATAACAACATCTGCGCGATCAAACTCGCATAATAAATAATCTTTTGATTGTAAACCAATAGTTCCAAGTGATAGCTTATGACCGCTAGGTATTGAACCCTTGCTCATGAATGTTTTTGCAACTGGTACATTAGTTGACTCTGCAAAAGCTACTAGTGCATCGCATGTTTCTGTTCTTATTAATCCATTACCAGCTAGTATTATGGGATATTTTGCCTCGTTTATCAGCTTCGCTGCATGTTCAATTAGTTTATCAGCAGGTGCAACACTACCATTATCAGCTATAGTTAATGGCAATGCAGTTGTTTGTTCGGCTGCAATATCATTAGGCAATTCAATATGCGTAGCGCCTTGCTTCTCTTTCTCAGCAATATAAAATGCCTTTCTTACTATCTCTGGTGCGCTATCTGCGCTTGCGATACGCGCGTTCCATTTTGTTATTGGTTTGAACGCACTTACAATATCAACATACTGGTGTACTTCTCTATGGGATTGCTTGAATTCTGCCTGCCCTGTTATTGCAACTAATGGAGAATGATCTAAGTTAGCAGATGCTACGCCTGTTGCGAGATTAAGCGCACCAGGCCCAAGCGTTGATAAGCAAACGCCAGGTTTATGCTTTATTCTACCGTAAAGATCAGCAGCAAATGCAGCGCCCTGCTCATGCCTCATTGTAATGAATTTTATTTGCGAATTAGATAGCGATTCCATTAGTTCTAGATTTTCTTCTCCAGGTAATCCAAAAATATATTCTACTTGTTCGCGTTCTAGGCATTTTACAATTAGATCAGAAGTTTTCATATTTTCATATATAATAAGGCAGAAATTAAAACCAATCGAAAAATGAACCTTTTTAATCCTAACGCCCCCAAATAGTATCCCTATACTTATTATAAGATGGTGATTTTTGAATGGTTACAGCGTTAGATGTCGAAGCGAATAAACTAATAGAAAAAACAGCACATAAACTAAAGGATATGAAACTGGAAAAACCAGAATTCGTATCATTTGTAAAAAGCGGTGCGCATGCAGAGCGTCCACCAGAGAATGCTGACTTTTGGTATTTCCGATGCGCATCTGTTCTAAGACAGGCTTATATTCGCGGTAATATTGGCGTTAATAAGCTAAGAACACACTATGGCGGAAGAAAAAACCGTGGTGTAAGGCCGCAGCATAACAAGAAAGCTGGCGGTAAAATAATAAGAAAGGCAATGCAATTGCTTGAGAAAGCAGGATTACTATCAAAACAAAAAGTCGGCAGAACACTTACAGCAAAAGGAAGAAAATTTCTAGATGGCGTTGCAAAGGAAACAGGCTGATGGAACGATCGGCGGATCGGTTTGCCCTATGGGCAAATCTCGAGAAGTTCTCCGAACTTCTAGATCAATGGGCCGAAGAATAGTAATGGGGATTGGATGGGCGAGGAAGAAGGAGTAGCGCATGTAAGGAAGAAAAAGCATGCTGAACAGCAACGCCTTATGGAAGCAAGAAAAGCTGAAGAGCAGCTAAAAACAACGCTTCGCATTGTACTTGAAGAAGCTGCGTATAATAGAATAACAAATGTAAAGCTTGCAAACCCACAATTGTTTCTTGCAGCAGCGCAGAATATACTTGGTATTTACAAGCGTATTGAAAGGAAAATAACTGATAATGAGTTATTAACACTATTAAGAAGATTAAAAGAGAGCAATGAAAAGGAAACAAAAATAAGTTTTGAAAGAAAGTGAATTCCATGGGTAAAAAAACTCTATCTAAAAAACTAAAGCTTGCAAATGCAGAGCGAAAAAACCATCGCTTACCTCCATTTGTTTATTTAAGATCAAAGCGCAGATTTACACAAAATAAGGTAAGAAGAAATTGGAGAACAGATAAATTAAGAACTGAGGAATAATTATGGTTGACAAATTAGAACGTATATACACTATTCCGTTAACAAAGGCATATGATGCAATACGCACAAAGCGTGCTAGGCGTGCAGTAAACTTATTGCGCAGCTTTGTGACTAGACATATGAAATCCGAGCAGGTTTCTATAAGCAATGCATTAAATGCATTTATTTGGCAGTATAGTATGCAGCGTCCACCGCGTAAAGTAAAGGTGCGCGCAGTAAGAGAAGATGGTAAGGTAAAGGTATATTTACAAGATGAGAAACCAGAAGAGAAAAAACCAGAACAGAAGAAGGAAGAGAAGAAAGCGGAACCAAAGAAGGAAGTGCAAGAGGGCAAGCCTAGCGCAACCCCTAAGGATGCAAAAAAACCAGAGACGAAACAAGAGAACAAAAAACCTGAAGCAACCAACAAGAAGCTAGAAGAACCAAAGAAAGAAGAAAATAAAGTGGCTGAAAAGAAATGATAGATAAGTTGTGCGCTTATTTTGGAAATCCTTGGATTGGAATGTTCATAAAAACAAATGATGAGACAACCTTTGTTCCATTAGATACTCCAGACAAACTTGTAAAAAAAATATCAGAAAACCTAAAAACAAACGTTGTTCGGGTTTCAATAAGCGACTCAAATTTATTAGGTATATATATAGCAATGAACTCAAATGGTGTGGTACTTCCAAATGTGGCAACAGCAGCGGAAATCTCGGCAGTAAAAGAAACAGGGTTAAATGTTTATATTTCTAAAGATAAAAACAATGCGCTTGGCAATAACTTATTGCTAAATGATAAAGGTGCTTTAATTAACAGTAATATAAGCAAAGAAGAAATAAAGAATATTCAAGATACGCTTGGCATAGAGATCTTTGAAGGAAAAATAGCAAACTATAGTACAGTTGGTAGTGCATGTATTGCTAATAATGATGGCTTTCTTGCACACTTTAATACAAGCGAATCTGAGCTGGATGACATTAAAAAGAAATTAAAAATAAATGGATTAAAAGGTAGTATTAATATGGGTGTTGGTTTTATTTCATATGGTGTTATTCACAACAAGAATGGCTATCTTGCAGGTGAGCTTTCAAGTGGGTTTGAACTTGGGCGAGTTGAAGAAGCGCTGGGTTATATTAAATAGCCCTTAGCAAGTGGCTCGTGGCTAGTAGCTAACAGCTAATAACAGGTGGAAAAATGAAATTTTTAATTAATGGTGAAATAAAATTAGAAGAATGGAGAAAATTTTCTAAAAAAGTAGATACAACCACAGCAAATGCAGCAAAGGAAAGAGTTTATGCTTTTTTCGGATCTCATAATAAAGTGAAGAGGAGTATGATAAAAATATCTTCTGTTAATGAGGTTAAATAATATGGCAAATGGAAATAATGCACGTACGCAGATTTCTTATGAAGCTGCAGTATATAAAGAGCAGTTACGCTTGCTACAAAAAGAAGTAGATAGAATAAATCTTACTACAATTGATTTGAGCAATGCAGTCACTACAGCTCAGCAAGTTAAACAAGAGGATGTGCTCTCACCAATAGGTGGTGGTGCTTTTCTAAAAGCAAGCGTTTACAATACAAACATTCTAGTGCCAGTTGGTGCTAATTATCTTGTTGAGATGGATAAGGAAAGTGCAGTCACAGAAATGAACAAACGCATAGAAGCAACTAAAAAAGCAGTTGAGAAACTATCAGAAGAATTTCAGAAGGTTTCCATTAAATTAAGAGAGTTAAATGCCCAGCTTAGAGAAATACAGACACAGGACGCGATTAATAAGCGCGTAGATGAGAATATAGGAGAAGATTATGTTTAAGTTTTGGGTAATGAGTAATGGGTTATGAGTTAACTCAAAACTCGCAACTCCGAACTCATAACCGTGATAACTTGTTCGACTTCTTAAAAAAGAAAATTTCTGGTTTTATAAATAAGATTACTGGCAAGGAAGAGCTTAAAGAGGAGAAAGAGATTCCAGCTCCAACAGTAGAAGAAATTAAAGAAACACCAGTACAACCCATCGAGGAAAAAATAGAGCAATCTGCGCAGTTAGAAGAAAAAAAGCCAGAGGCAATTGTTAAGCCAGAAGTAAAAGAAGAAATTAAGGAGGAGAAAATAGAAGAAAAACCTAAGATCGAAGAATTAAAATTAAAAGAGGAGAAGATACCAGAGCAGAAAAAGGAAGAACCTAAACCCTTAGAAAAGAAAATCGAAAGGCTCCCAGAAAAAAGGATAGAAAAACCACCTGAAATTAAACCAGAAAAAGTGAAGAGAGAAATAGAAAAAAAATCAGAAGTAGTAATACAACCAAAGACCATTGAGCCGAAAATCGAAAAGGAGGTAGAAACTAAACCAGTTATTGAAATAGAACGCAAAATCGAGCAAAAACCTCTCCCGCCAATAACAAAAGAGGAGAAGCCAAAAGAAAAAGAGGTAAAAATAGGCCTTCTCGGTCATTTAAAAAGTATATTTACTGGAGAAATCGAAATAGGAAAAAATGATGTACGCGAAATGTTGGATAGCCTTGAGCTGGAGCTAATTGAAAGCGATGTTGCAATGGAAGTTGCCGAAATAATCAAACAAGAGCTTGAAGAAAAGCTAGTTGGTAAAAAAATAAAAAAATCCGAATTAAATAATTTTATAAAAAATGCAATAAAAGAATCCCTTCTCAACATTATTTCTAATGATAAAATATTCGATGTAGTTGATATTATTAAAACATATCAAAAGCCAGTTAAGATATTATTTTTAGGAACGAACGGCAGCGGAAAAACAACCACGATTGCGAAGATAGCAAAAATGCTTATGCAAAATGGCAATAAGGTTGTGCTTGCAGCAGCAGATACATTTAGGGCAGCTGCCATAGAACAGTTAGCAACGCACGCCGAGCGCTTGGAGATAAAAATAATAAAACGTGAATACGGTAGCGATCCTACAGCAGTTGCATATGATGCAATAAACTATGCAAATGCGCATAGTATTGATGTAGTACTAATAGATACCGCAGGTCGTCAGGAAACCAATTTTAATCTTTTAAATGAGATGAAAAAAATGCAGCGCGTGATACAGCCTAATTTGAAAATATATATTGGTGAAAGCATTGCCGGCAATGCGATTATTTCGCAAGTGAGCGAATTTAATAAAGGAATAGGCGTTGATGCGGTTATACTTACCAAATTGGATTGCGATGCAAAAGGCGGAACAGTTCTATCAATATCTAAGGTTACAGGAATTCCAATAATTTATTTAGGTACTGGTCAAAGATATGAGGATTTAGAAAAATTCGATGCGCATGCAATAGTTGATAGAATTCTTAGCTAGTTTTATGCCTATTGTATATGTCTATTCCTATTTTCACAACTATGGTTGCTATTAGGAATCTCAAAGAGGATGCTGTGCTCATTAAGTTCTGAATAAATGTGTTATCACTATGCACCCAATTTTTTATAGCATCAACTATCTGTGGTGCATAGAATATATTATACGCGAGTAATCCCCTTGGTATTGAGAACGCACGCTCAACTTTTTCAGGCCCAGAATTGTGTTGTTGTTAGCGCAGGTGCGCTATATGCATTAGAAACAGCTTCCATTACCTCGTCCATATGAGCAATGTTCATTGCTATTGCAAATTTTCTCATACCAAAGGCTGCATAAGCAGACATATTTATTTTAGCAGTTGCTGCATCTATTGTTCTTGTGCATTCAGCTATTGAATCATCTATATTTTTGATGATTTGATTTAATGCTAATCGATCTACGTCAATTCCTAGTTGCTCGCCTGCCCCGCAACAATCAATCCTCAGATAATCGAAATCATCTCTGATTGTTTGTAGCATTTCTGATTCTGACCTATTGCTTCCTGCTTTTGTTAAGCGCACTGACAATTCCCTATCAATAATACTCTTTCTTAGATCCCCAACATTAATGCCTTTATCAGCAGCTGCGCGTAAAGGATCAGCACTACCCAAAATATCATCTTTAGTCTCATTAAGTTTGCCTACGCCTTCACTTAGGTCAGCTACCTGGTCAATTAACTTCCTTCGTGCGGCTCTTTCGTAAGCTATTTTACCTATTACCTTGCCAGTAAGATATATTGCAGCCACTGTTTTCGGATGGTCAACAGCATATCCAATAACATCTCTCCAGAATTCCCCTACTGCAAGTGCTGTTTTTCCATAAGAATCTCTCATAATCTGCCATAAGGCCTGATTTTTAGTATCAGTGAAAACGTTAAATATTGTTCTTAGTGTTCCGCCAATTCCAATAAAACCAATCCCAGAATACCAAAAACCAAGCATAAAACCTGAGTGGATAGTAGAAGATATAACATTTCTTTCTCCTGGATCTGCTGGAAATAATCCACCTCTCCTTTCCTTTACCTTATCTCCTGCAACCCATTGTGACCATATTTTTTCTATTGTTGGGTGTTTATTTTGAAAATAGTTATCAATAACCCTAGCTACCTTTTCGCCTGGTCTAGTCCTACCACCGGCTGCTAGTCTAGTCATGTTATAATTAGTGTGTAAAAGGGTTTAAAAACCTTGGCATACACGATATTTACTATGAGAAGAATAGCCTTGAGCAGTGAGCCTTGGGCCTTGAGCCACGCGTTACGCGCAAGCGATCCATTCAAAAGATTCAAACCAGAACCAACTCATGAAGTTAGACAAGCAGATGTTACTGGAGCAGAACTAGATAGATTAAGAGCAAGAAGAAAAATGCTAAGGGAAATGGATCCAGAACGAGCGTTACAGGTAATAGAATTTCATCGTTTAAACTTATTTCAAGCTTTAGCTTTAGCACAAAGAGAAGGAAAGCTAATTGTTCCAAATTTTGTTCACGACAGAATTTTGATAGTGACAGATGAAAAATCTTTTCCACCAAATTACGCAGTATGGACTGGAACCTTAGTTATTTATGAAGCCCCAAATATGCCATTTAGGGATAAAGTTACTTCTAGATATAAAGAAAATAATGAATACTCTTTTTCTTTTTCAGTTCCAAAACAATTACAAGGTAAGAAAAACTGTGCTCTAGCAATAGAACACCCTGACTTCGAAGTAATAGCGGTAGGAAACAATAGATACGAAGTAAAACTAGTTGATGGTGCAAATGTCCATCTAATAGAAAACTTTCCTTACGATACTGGAGATTATGGATTTGATCCAAAAACAGGTGTACCAACTGGTAAAAAAGTAACAGATTCAAATAAAAAAAGAGAACTGTGGAGAGATTATAATGCGTATATCAGTCTTCTGGTTCGCTACTGCAATGAAACCGATGGTTACCACCGGCGCATCGTCGACATGCATTTCGAGCCGCCTTATGATCTCTGGGTAGCATTATTCTAAAATCACCCAAAAGTAAACGTGTTTATCTTAAATCCCTTTCCAGTTATGTTTAATTCTAATAAGTGTGACTCATAATCATTTCCTTCAACAACCCTATATAAATCAAATTCGCCAACCATTATTTCTTTATGTTTTTCTCCATCCACGCTTACAATAATAGTGCTGCTGTCATTGTTACCAGCAACAATATTCACATTCTTCGCTTTATATCGCAGTAAAATTCTACCTGTGTTGCTTACAAGTTCAAAATCATCCGCATTATGTGCCCAAGTTCCTTCAAGATAAGGTTTATTTGGTGAGATATCTACTGGTATTACGAAATCAAAAATTCCATTAGCTAACATATATTTTGGTTGGTTGCCTAGGTCAGCACGTCTGAAATTATAACCAAAATAAAGTTCTGGAGTTCCAATTGATCCACTAACTACTTCAACTCCAGTTGGTTTTACAATAGACTCTTGAACTGTCGTGTTTTTCAGATCAGCAAGCAGCTCTTGTATTTTTCTTTCAGTTTCATCATAATTGCCTTCACCAAAATGAGAATATACAATCTTTCCGTTTTTGTCTATAAGATATTTAGCTGGCCAATAATGATTATCATAAGCACGCCATGTTGCATAAGCATTGTCCAATACAACTGGATATTTTAGCCCGTGTTCAGCTACTGCATTTTTAACATTATCATAAACTTTTTCAAAATCAAATTCTGGCGTATGCACTCCAATTATCTGTAAGCCCTCATCACGGTATTTGTCGTCCCACTGCTTAAGATAAGGGAATGTTCTTATGCAGTTTATGCACGTATACGTCCAGAAATCGATAAGGATAACTTTTTTACCAACATAATCAGCGAGTTTGATTTCTTTTCCATCGGTATTTATGTAACCTTTTATACCTTGGAGCTCAGGCGCTTTATTCGCACTGGTTTCTTTTATTTCACTAAATTGTTTTGGAGGGTTTGTAACTATGAAAATACCTATCAGTAGTATGATTACAAAAATAATAACAATATGGTCAGCTGTTTCCATTTAACCACCTAACAACGAGCCTGCAGTTGCTAAATTAGCTAATTTTACTAGTTCGCCAGTATATACAAGGTAAGCAATTACTATTAACAAAAGACCCATTACCTTATTGAAATAACTCATGAATTTTCCATGTTTTTTTATTATGTCGCTTGCCTGCGCTGTAAAAGCCCCAACTAATAAAAATGGTATACCCAATCCAGCTGAATAAGAAAATAAAAGCGTGAATGCGCTTCCAGGTTGTGTAAATGCAAGCGTAAATATTGCGCCTAAAATTGCGCCAACACATGGGGTCCAACCAACTGCAAATGTTGCACCAAATATAAATGAAGTTAGATATGCATAGCGTGTTTTTGCAGGTTTTAATTTATATTCACGTTCTAGGAATCCAATTTTTATTACACCCAATGTAAAGAGGCCAAAAATAAAAATAATTACGGCGCCTATCTTGGTTACTATTTGCATAACATCAAATGATACATTAACCAGTACGCTGTTTATTGCAACACCAAATAAACTAAAGACAATAACAAATCCAAGCACAAAGAAGAACGCATTAAGGAATATCTTTAATCTCGTTTCAGCGTTTGCAATTCCTTCTTTTAGACTTACTCCTGCAAGATAAGAAAGAAATGCCGGAATAAGCGGTAGCACGCATGGTGAAACAAAGCTGGCTAAACCTGCCAAGAATGCTGCAATCAATGTAATATCAGGCATATATATCTATTCTGTGCTAATTTATTTACAAGGTTTCCATGTAACATACAGTAATGCACCAAGGCCTATTGCTTCTAGGAAGTTAAGTATTAGAAATGGTTGCGCAGTCTCATAACTGCATTGATGTGACATATTTATTTGAAAATAAATAGCAGCAACATTTTGTACAAGCAGCAGAATAGCAAATATTATCAGCCCAGTGCAGAATGTTGATTTTATTTTTCTATAGTTGCTTAGATAAATAACCAGCAAGGTAACTAGAATAATTGCACTTATCACAGTTGCAGCAACTGCAAAATCCATCACCATACATATCACCTGTTTGTCTTCCTTTATTAATTTTAGCCCAATTTGATTTTTTTGAAATATTTCTCAAATATTTTTACCTTTTCTTTGGCAAAATCTGTTAGAGAATAAAGCTCACCATATTTCTTTTCTTGTGATGCACTCACTAACCCATTTTCAACTAGGATCTCGAGATGGTGCTTAATTGTCTTATAATCAAGTCCAAGTTCTTTTGTTAGTTGGTTTGCATTTTGCGGCCCGTCTGATAATACATAAAGTATGTATAGCCTATTTGGTCCGCCCTTTGTGCCTGCAACTAGATGCCACAAAATATTATCTAAGTCCATTGAAGTTTTATCGCTGGCTTAATATTTAAAAGCTAAGGCCAGAATGTAACTTATGAAGGTTTACATAACAGGCACAGGCGGTCGCTTAGGAAGAGCAGTAGTACAGCTACTGCCAAAGGCAATTCCAGTTAATCTTCGCGATTCCAACCTAGATTTAAAAAAAACATTCGCAGATGCAACACACGTCATCCATTTAACTGGCTCGCTTGCATTTGATAATAAAAAAGAATTATGGCATGGGAACTATGAACTTACTAAGAGAGTAGTTGGTGCACTACCTAAAAATGCACGTATAATCTATGCAAGTTCAATTTCTGTTTATGGCAAGAAACTAGCTGAAATTCCAGCAAATGAAGAAACAGTTTGCAAACCAGATAGCGAGTATGCAAAAAGCAAATTAGCTGCTGAGCAAGCAGTTGCTAGTCATGGCAATTATGTTGCGCTTAGAATTGCGCCAATATATGGCAAGCAGTTTGATGATTATTTTAGAATGATGGATATTCTAAGAAAAGGAAAGATGCAGATAATCGGGCATGGAAAAAACCACGTACCGTTTGTGCATGTTGGTGATGTTGCTAAGGCTATAAGGGCAGCGCTCACCACCAAACCAGGTGTTTACTTGATTAGCAGTAATTCGCTTACACAAGAAAATATCTTTAAGCTCGTTTGCAAGCAACTTGGTATCGAACCACCAAAACGTAAGATAAATAAGAATATCGCAGAAATATTACTTAAGATAACGCGACCAATTCGCAAGCTGTTTGGTAAGGGTGATTTTCTTACTCCTGAACATCTTAATATCTTAGCAAACGATCGCGTGTTTGATTGTACTAAGGCTAAAAAATATTTAAAATTCAAGCCAAGAAGAACAGAAGACGGAATAAAAGAGATAGTCAAAATCTACAAAAAAGAGTGGTTGACATGAGGATTTTTGATCTTGCAAATACAAAAGATAAAGAAACGCTAAAAAAAGAACTGGGATATTTTGAAAAGGTAAAAGGAGATGACGAGTTTCGAAAATTAATGTCCTGGCAATTAGGATATTGCAAAGAATTGGTTTCAAGAAACAATGGTGTTAGCGATAAGGTGATGATTTACGGCGCTGCTGATAAATTCACTGAGCGTATTGAAAAACCATCTCCAGTTCAGCTTAGTGAGATATATGATATTGAAAATGATGTAAAAAAAATAAAACAACAAGGCTATGAAATTGTTGGCGGTTTAGGGGGTTTTTCTTTTAATAATGGCCGCTATGCTGGCGAACTTATTTTCTTGCCAGGTGCTAGTTGCATGCGTGTGCACATAGACAATGGTAAGAACATTGCAATGATGGTTGCACCAATGAATATATATCCGCTTTGTATTTTTACTGCCAGAAGAGAAACAGAAGGTGATGGTGATCAAACATTCATTGTTGTATTTGAAAAAGGCGAGAAAGTAACTATAGCAATGGAGAAAATTGAGGCATTAGTTGCGAATAGCAAGAAGACTATTACTGGAGTAATAAGTGGCACGTTTTCCGATCTTACTGGTTATATATTTAGCAGCGCATCTCCAAAAACTGTTCTCAAGGATTTCGCGCTCAAAGAAAGTAAAAATCTATTTTTATACCAAACACTACTTGCTGGTAATATAAAAGGATTCCCGCGCGCAGTGCACACGCATGGTTTTGAGGCAGCTAAATTTGGCGAACCACATGCATTTGGCGGGCATTTACATAATGCAACAGTTAATTTTGCCATAGGTGTATTTGTAGTTGCTGGCGAGGTTGAGAAAAAATAAATTAGAATTTTACCATTTGCGCCTCTCGTTCATTAGCCTGCGCAGAGAAAAATTCAGCTAATTTGAAATTAAACATTCTCGAGATAATTAGATCAGGAAAGCTTGCGATTTTTATATTATACAAGTTTACGCTATCGTTATAGAACTCTCTTCTATCCGCAATTAGATTTTCTAGTTCCGTTATACGTTTCTGTAGCTTAAGAAAATTCTCATTTGCTTTTAAATTCGGATAGTTTTCAGCAACTGCAAACAGTGTTTTTAGGTTTTGCGATAGCTGTTCGCTTGCAATCGCTTTATCATGAATGCTACCAGCATCCTGGACAGCGCTTCTTAGTTTTGTTATGTTCTCTAATGTTTGCTTTTCATGCTTGGCGTATCCTTTCACAGTCTCTACTAGATTTGGCAATTCATCAAATCTCTGCTTTAGCAAAACATCAATATTTGCCCATGCCTTTTGGATATTTGTTCTTAATGTAATGAATCCATTATAGATTGATAATAGATAATAAAGAAATACGATCAAAAACAACACTATTGCGCTAAATATTATCATTTCAACAGCCATTCAAACACCAACCAAACCTAGTAAGAACACAACACCTACTATAATTAAGCCTGCACCAATCAAGAGCATGCCACCGATAGACCACTTCATACCTCCTACAAGGGCATTCTCAGAAGAATCGGATACTATAAATAGCTTATTTAAGCCCTTTTTAATAACCAGCATTTCCTCACGCTTCTCAGAAACTACACCTTCCTTTGGAAATGCAGTTCCTAATACATAAAAGTTTTCACCAATTTCAAGCGATGATTCCAAGAACCTTCTTTTTGGTCTGCGAAGAATTTTTGCCCTTTCCCCTAGAAACTCGTTTACTTCTGGCGGATTTGTCCAATTATTCGTCTGCTTTTCATAATTCAATTTAACATATATCTCTGGAGCATTAGTAACAGGATCAACTTCAATTTTCCCAGTGTCATCCTCCACATAAAATGGTGTGGACTCAGTGCCAGAAAATCTCGTTTCCCAATCCCTGTCAATCTCTGTTTTTCCATTGCGGGTTCTTACACGTTCTACTTCTTCATCTATCCTATATTTATAGTATACACACTGCTTTTTTGTAAACGGCGTAGTAAGAATTTTTTGCCCTGCAACAATCTTGCCAGCAATCTCGCAGAAACCAGCTGCCACTGACCGTACCTTGGAAGTTGCAGTATTTTTTATTTGATTATAGGTTCTCCATTGCCTAAAACCAAGATAGAATATTACTAATCCGATTAGTAGGAATAACCCGGCAGCAATTGGATTTGGATCAGCCATACGTTTCTTATTTCAAAAAAGCTTTTAATATCAAGCAATTCTAGCTAAATAGCATGTATTTATAAATAATACCACATATATACACATCATCGATTTTATTGGAGGGGTTAGAATGGATGCTAGACGACAACTTATGATTAATAGAATGACAGATGTAGTAGTAAATGGGGTTAAAGCTGGTTTAGTAAAGCCAAAACAGGTCGCGCCTTTGTTAGATAAAATAGAGCGCGCATACGGTACTGAGCTTCCAACAAAGCGCTTGTCAGTTTCTGTTCATGTTGCTGTTGGAGATGCACTTGTTGCTTTACCAGTTCCAGTACCTACTGA
>JAGVWJ010000055.1 GCA_018304385.1 Microcaldota archaeon | reverse complement strand
CTAAATCGTGCATGGAAGAGCACTTGTAAAGTGCTTACAGGTGAAGAAGTTGGTGATTTACTAGATTTTCGTGATTATCTGAAGAAATATACAGATCCAATAGAGACAAGAAAGTCCAAAATTTCAGGAGAAGATGTTACTATATCTTCAAATAAAGTTCCTAAATCAGCTTCTGTTATCGGTTATTCAGAATTAAAAGAGTATGAAGATAGGATATCAAAACTGCCCCTAGACATAAATAAAATAAAAGATATAGACTCAATATTAGAATCAGTAAAAGAAAGAGCATATTACTCAGGCAATGTAGTTCTTGGTAATTCTAATCATGTTTATCTCTCTCATCGTTGCATAAATACTTATTATGCTCTTGGATGTCAGGATGTTTATGATGGGAAATATGTAGCATTTACAACTTCTATACGCAATCCACAATATGCTTTTGGCTGTTGTTGGGGTGGCGACATACAGTTTTGCATAAAGATTCTTGACCCTTATAAGATTACAAGGTCAATGGAGTTATTTCACTGCAATGTTGCAACTGATTGTTATTACTCTGCTAGTTTGGAAGATTGTACTAATTGTATATTCTCATTTAATCAGAGGAGCAAAAATTACATGATAGGTAATATCCAACTAACTAAAGACAAATATTCTGAAATAAAGAAAAAACTTGTTAGCGAAATTGCAGTTTATATGAAAAAAAACAAGGCAGCGCCTTCAATAATTGAAATTATTCGTGGTGATCAAGATGGATGAATTTGAGAAGAGTTTCCAGACGATAAGCTCTGTGGTTTTAGGAAAGAAACTAAGTGGTTATCGTGATTATGAGAATTGGTTGTCTAGATCTGTATTAAGTCAAGAGAAGACAAAGTCATGCATGAGCGGTGAGGATATCTATCTTCCGCCGTTTAGCTTTTATACAGCACTCAAGTCGAAATTGGTTACAATAAATGAGGCTTATGATGCTGTTGGAAAAAAACAAATAAATGAAAAAGATTTAAATTCATTATCTTTTTCCAATGCTTCGAATGTTTTACGTGATATTTCCATTACCACTATGGATACGCAGTATGGAACTAATACTAATGTTGCAGAATCGTCTCTATATTATGATTCCCATACATGCCTAAGAGGAATAGGTCTGAATAAATCCAAATGCGACTTATACTGTTTTTGGCCAAGGTATTCAGAATACTCTTTAGGCTGTTATTATCTGTTCTCATCCCAATTCTGTATAAAATGCTACAATTCAGAGAATCTTACCCGTTGCTTTGAAATGAGTGATTGTAACAATTGTTCAGATTCAATGTTCTGCCATAACTCTGAGAATCTGAAAAACTGCATGTTTTGCTTCAATACTAAGTCAAAACAATATGCAATATGCAATGTTGAAGTAGGAAGAGAGAAATATATGGAAATAAAAAAGAAAATACTTGACGAAATCATAAACAAACTAGAAAAAGACAAAAAATTAGATCTTAATATATTCAATCTTTCTTCTTTTTAGATTTTTTCTCTTTTTTTTCATTTTCTTCTGATTTTTCTCCATTTTTTTGATTTTTATCATCTACTTTATCTTCTTTTTCTTGTATCTCATCATTGGATCTTGCCTCATTTATTCGTTGAGCCATCTTGGCCTTTTGAAGCCCATATATCGCTTCAGGTGTTTCTTGTAATAGCAACTTATACTCTGCCATTGGCTCAGGTAAATCTGGCCTTTTAGGTTTTTCCTCTTGCACATCCTCAGCTTTTTTTTCATTAACTTCAGCCCCAAATTCTTCCTGCTCTTCAATTTTTCCACTATATTGCAATTTTCTCATTTCGTAAGCTGTTTCTTCTCCTTCTTCCTTTGATGTACTGTTCATCTCCTGTTTCTTCAAATATTCTGCGTTTTGAGGTTGTGTTGGTTGATAGATATTTCCTTCCCTAAGCCCCCATCTCTTTGCATCAACAATTTTTAGCTTCATGGGAAGCATATATTTTACTCCATCAAATAGTCTAACAATGCATTCTCTCTGATGTAATCTCACAAACATCTCTTTCTTGGATTCTTCTAATTCAGTAGTAGCTCTAGATTTCTTGAAATACTCTTCTACTTTTATTTCCATTATAGAACTCAGCATAGTAGCATCTTGCCTGTTAATTTTAAATGCAATAATGTTTCTAGTATTGGATAATATAGAGTCCAGAACATCCTTACTTAGCTGTCCAAGATACTGACAGGACAAATAAGCAAATAAGTTAAATTTCCTAGTTTCAGAAAGTATGTCTCTAGTTACTTTTGTTTCCACTCTTGGAAATTCATCAATAACCATGACTGTAGGTTTATCCTGTAATTTTCCGGTGATTGCAAGGATGTACATCTGATTTATTACTGCTCCTGCAAGAAAACTTATCATTCTCCTTCCAAAGAATTTAGGATCAAAGGCAACTACTGTTATTCTATTGTTTTTTAATGCATCTAACAGTGACTCCCTTTTCTTTTCTTTACCTAGATAAAGCTGGTACTCACCTATAAAGTTCAGTATGGGCAATATTGCAGTATTAAAATGATGAATGTGAATGTCATTATATTCCTCATCAAAAAATCTTTTCACTTCATCATTGTCACATTTGCTTACAAATTCAGCTTTAGCTGAAGAATCAGTTAGAAGCAAGCTTATATTGTTTAATTCTAATTTCCCAATGGAAGTTAGAAGGTGTACTGCATAGAATAACACCCTTTCAGAGTATTTATTCTCCTGGCCTATTGATGATGACATAAGTTGTGAAACTAATTGAGTCAACATAGGTGATTTATCTTTTCCAACATCCAATGGCTCTATATAATTATCAATAAAATTAACAACTTTGGCATGTGGCATCAGGTTTATGAATTCTCCATGTGGGTCAACTATTATTATCCGTGCTTTAGAACCGTACTTTGCTTCTAATGCTCTTAGTAAAACGAATAACCCTTTGCTTTTTCCTGACCCAGATGTGCCAGCTATGAGTGTATGCTGAAGCGGATCATAATTATCTACACCTAAGCTCATCCCCGTCTCTTCAAAAACAGGATAGTTTGATTTAGTGTGCATTATCTTTGGCAATGGTTCTAGTAGTTCTATATATATCGAAGGATTTTTTTCCAGATTAATAACCAGAAACTTATCTGGATTGAATATTATTACCTTTCCTTTATGGCCATTGACATCTATTGCAGTTCCTGTTGCAATAAATCCTCCTGTTATTTTACTTATGTTTATTGCCAATTCTTCAATGTTTTCTTTGAGTATGAAATCTAGGAGATTATGTCTCCCCCCACTTATCATATAAAATCTTGGAAATGGCAGATATGAACCCTCTGAAGAGGACAAGAGACTTGGTTCGCACATTCTGAAAGGAAATATAAGGGATGAGATATTTTGAAGTCCTTGTTTTTCTTTAACAAAAAATTTTACTGTATTGTTATTTCTTTTTACTATGAGTTGAAAGGCATGTGGGGCCCATAAGTCAGAAAATGAGATAAACCCAAAAAGCGGAAACTTTGATCTGACTATGACATTGAAGAAATTTCTTGTCTCGTTAGCATCTACTTTTTCAGAATATAAATTAAGCTCTCTAACTTCCATGTTTATCAGTAAAGATTATACGATTTTTGGGTATATATGATTACTACCGTTTTGGAGCGGCAGTGCAAAATCGTCAGTTGCCGTATTATATACATAAAATACCCCAAAAACAAACATTTAAAAGCCTTAAATGAGTATTAAACATGATAATATGCCAGTTTTAACTAGTGGTAAAACTACAATGTATAGAAGTATTGAACTAAGTGGGAGATATGGCGCCAGCGTATATCTTAAGGATGAGAGTAAAAACCCATTTGGCACCTTTAAGGATAGACGATGCGCTGCGCTTCTAGAAAGAAGTGCAGATAGGCAAGAACTAGTTTTCGTTCAGATTACTGCAGGAAATTCTGGTTATAGTCTTGGCATGCTTGCTAGAGAGGAAGAAAGGAGGACAGGCCGCAGCATAAAAGTAGTTAATATCGTTCCAAAAGAAGTACCTAGAGCAATAAAAGATAAATTGAGAACATGTTCATTAGTTTATGAAATGGATTTAACTAGAAAAATAATAAGTCATGATGAGATGATAGAAATTGCAAGACAATTGACTAGTTATTCTGGCCCAGAACAAAACATTCTTATGGTAGAAGATTTTGGTTTTGTTAATGGATATCGAAAGATAGTTGATGAAATTGCTGAGTCAGGTGTAATACCAAACTATATCTTTTGCCCTGTTGGAGAGGGCGAATTAGCTACGGAACTCGCCTTCAGAGCATCTGAGGTATGGCCAGGTCAACCTCCGAAGATCATAGGAGTTACAGTATCTTCAAACGCCATACTTGGTAAAGAAGATTTTATTCAAAGACTTGCCAGGAGTATTGCTGATAAACTGGTCAATAGCTATTCTAAATTCAAGGGCTTTGTCAGAAGATTTGTTGAAGAAGGAAAAATAGAATTATTAACAGTTAGCGAAGGAGAGATAGAAAGAGAGTACGGATACCTTAATCGAATAGGGCTTTCATGTGAGCCGTCTGCAGCTGCAGCATTTGCCGGAGCTATTAAGTATGGTATAAAGCAGGACGATATTGTTGTTATTGTCAATACAGGCAAAGGCGTTTATGATCAGGATGCAGTGGATCGAGTTTGGACAAGAAAGACTAAGAGATTTCTAAAAAATGTAGGGATGGTTCTTGGCGGTGCGGTTTTAGCAGTTTCATTAATTGCAAGCGCTATTATGTTTAAGAATTATGAGCATAAGATATGGCGACACAATCTAGAACAAGAGGTGTTATTATATTTCAATGAAGATCGAGATGGTTGGCTTAAGGAAGATGAAGCCTTGAAGGTATGTACGGTTGTTCCAAATAAGAAATGCGAAGCAGGTATTCATCCATTAGTCTATGGTGTTTCTAGTTTTTCTGATAAAGAGCTTGCATTTGTTGCATCTTATGAAAGACTGAACAAACATAGTGGCGTAGCAGAAAGAGAAACACAGAGAACTATTCTGGAAGAGTGGAGAGTTGGGGCGTTTGATGAATTTTTACATGGGAATGCGCCATGGGTTTTAAGAGCAGATCGCGCTATTCGTCTTGCATTAACTCCAAGCGAAACTCCAATATGTGGTCCTGACGCAACATTTAGATTAAAATTTGGTTTGTCAGATAAAGGTTGCCCAAGTAAATAATTTTTGCAAATGCAGTAGCAAATATTCTAAAACATTTACATTAATCTAATTATATGAAAAAACCTCCTGCTAAAAGGCGCCAAGCGCAAGTGGCTGCTGAATATCTAGTAATAACAGCAGTTGTTCTGATAATCGCACTTATTGTTGTTTATGTAGTTGGCGGGTTTAATGTAGTTGGGCCAGAACAAAGAGAAAAGCTTGGCCAGGCTGCATGGTCTGGTGCGCAGCCCATAGGCGTTAGCGGTATAGTTTGGCAAGGATCTTCAATGTCATTCTATGTTCGAAACAACGGTTTGGAAAGACTAAGAATTACATTTATGAGATTTAGTCCTTATGCTGCAGCTAATATGAATATAACGCTTAATTCGCAGGAGGAAAGAAGAATAAGCTTTGGGGTCTGGCCCTCTTGTTCAGGCACTGGGAATGTTTTTGAGTTTAAGGATTTTAGATTTGTTTATGAAAAAGGTACTATTTCAAATATAACACAAAGAGTCAACGTGCCTTATGTTGGGAGATGCAAATAACTATCTTATAATCCTTAGAATATCACTCAAAATCGGCAATAACTTGCGCTCAGCTTTTCTAAGCAGTTCAGCGTATGTGCTTTCGCTAATTCCAAGCTTTGCAGCAAGCTCTTCTATGCTAATCTTCTTTGGTTCTTCATAATAACCATACCTGCAAGCAAGATCGAAAACTTCCATCTGTCTGTCAGTAAGCAGTTCGCTTGCGAATTTTAATTTGGTGAATCCGCTTGTTCTGAAAGCGTCTAAAGAAGTAGCTGTGTTTGGATCAATATAACGTTTGGATTTTATCTTTATCTGGTATCCATGTTCGCTTACCCTGTCAATAAATTGTTTTAGGCTTTTATAATTTGGTGCAAGCATTGTTACATAATCAGCACCAGCCTCTGTCCAAGTCGGTTCTATCCACATGGTTCCTGTCTTTGCTAAGTATGGCGCAGTGGCAATATTTTTATTTTGTCTGAATGTTATGAATGATTTTTTCTGGCCTAGATTTATTACTTTAACTTCTTTGACATCCCGGTGCTCTTTTAGATGCTTAACAATTTTTTTCAATTGTTCAGTTTCAATCTCAAATAGATTGGTAACTGTTTTTGCGTCGCTAGCGGTTGTTGCAACCCATTTCATTTTAATATCTTTTAGCTTGTCGCATACTTCTATGCTTGTGCAGTGGTGGACCTGTTCTAGTTCTACAATAAGCGGTTGTGGTTTTTCTGGCATAAAACTAAATAACATACTAAATTTAAATAATTTCTGAATAACATTATATTATGAAAATCTACTTTCTCGGCACTAACGGCTGGCATGATACTGAAACAGGCGAAACACCATGTATTCTAATTGATGCAAAAGAAGCATATATCGTACTGGATGCAGGCAATGCACTGCGGAAAATAGATCTTCATATCAGTGATACCAAGAAGCCAATTTATCTATTTCTTAGCCACTTTCACCTAGACCATACTAATGGTTTACATGTTCTGTTAAAGTTCAAATTCCCGCAAGGAATGACGCTTTTCGGCCAACCTGGAACAGAAAAAATAATGAAAACATTTCTTGCTAAGCCGTTTACAGCACCTGCTGAATTAGTTAATAAGAAAATGCCATTTGCAATTGAGGATTTAAAGGAGGGTAAGAACAAGATCGGTAATCTAGAAATAGAAACTGCCTATCTAGTCCATGCAGACCCCTGCTTTGGCTATTCATTTATTCTTGAAGGAAAAAAGATCACTTATTGCACTGATACCGGCGTATGTGAAGGCATGGACACGCTTGCAAAAAATGTCGATTTACTAATTACAGAATGCGCGTGGAAAGAGCGTAATCAATACAAATCATGGCCACATTTAGCGCCAGAGGATGCTGCTGAAACAGCAAAAAAAGCAAATGCAAAACGTTTAATATTAACGCATTTTGATGCTTATAATTATCAAACATTAGAAGATAGGAAGGCTGCAGAACAAAGGGCAAAAAAGATTTTTCCAAATACTACTGCTGCAAAGGATAATTTTCAGATCGAAATCTAATTGGCGTGTCATATGGGAGAACTAATTACAGTTCATTATGGAGAGCTAGCGCTCAAAGGGACTAATCGTAGCGAGTTCGAAAACATATTAATTAATAATATAAAAAAAGCGCTTAGTGGAGAGAGCTATGAAAAAATAGAGAAAAGGCAATTAAGAATTTTGATTCACTTAAATACACAGTCAAATGTCGATATTATAATAAAAAAGCTAAAAACTATTTTTGGAATAAAATGGTTTTCTTACGCGATTTCATGCAAACCAGACATAACTGAGATAAAAGATACTGTTCTGCAGCATATACAAAATGATGGTAAGACAATAAAGGTTCAAACCAATCGTGCTGATAAAAGTTTTCCCTCAACATCTATGGAAATTAATAAGCTAGTTGGCCAAGTGCTTTACGAAAATAAATTTAAAATAGACGTAAAAAATCCAGAAGTAAGGATAAGCATAGAAATCCTCAAAGAACGTGCGAATATATTTTTTGATAAGATAGCTGGTTTAGGTGGTTTACCAGTTGGAAGCAGCGGTCGTGTCTTATGTTTGCTTTCTGGTGGTATAGATTCACCAGTGGCAGCATGGCTTATGATGAAACGGGGTTGCACTGTTGATTATCTACATGTTCACCCTTTTGCCAGCAGCGAAGAAGTAAAAAACTCGAAGATATCAGAACTAATAAAGAAATTAAACGAATTTTCGCAACAAAGCTCAAAACTTTTTATTCTTCCATATCATGAGCTTTATAAAAAGACATTTGAAATTGGAAATCGGAAT
This sequence comes from Microcaldota archaeon, assembly GCA_018304385.1. Lineage (GTDB taxonomy): Archaea > Micrarchaeota > Micrarchaeia > Anstonellales > Bilamarchaeaceae > JAGVWJ01. Next base: position 950 of record JAGVWJ010000055.1, on the reverse strand, counting down.
GAACTAGTTGTTTTTAGAAGATTTGTTCTTAGTATAGCGAATATAATTGCCAAAGAGCACGGTTACCTTGGGATTGTTACAGGTGATAATCTAGCACAAGTAGCATCCCAAACCTTACAGAACCTATCAACTACAAATGAGGTTAGCACATTGCCAGTTTATCGCCCAGTGTTAACCTATGATAAAGAAGAGATTATTGACATTGCAAAAAAAATAGAAACTTATGAAATATCAATAAAATCATATCGTGATTGCTGCTCTTTAGTTGCGGCAAAGCATCCTGCTACCAAAGTAAAATTGGAAGATGCTAAAGAAATAGAAGAAAAAATAGAAATAAATAAAATAATAGAAAAAACAATGGAAAAAGAAGAAATTATTAATATTTAGCCGTTTCAATCTTCCTTTTATCAGTTTTTTTGTCAGATCCTACCATTATTGCAACTGGCTTTTTGGTACTAGCTCTATTATATAGCATTCCATGCCACTCTATAACTCCAAAGTTTTTGTCTAAAAGTGCAACAACGTCCTTGTAACTAAAGTCTTTGCAAGAGTAGAGATCAAAATATATCTCGTTGTTTTCTCCGTTACCCATTTCGTCACGGAAAAAATGCAGCGAACAATGTGATGTAGTTATCATCTGTACAAAACTCTGTCCCGGAAAATCTAAGTCAACTGCATCTGACCAATTAAGCGGTCCCAAAGGTTTCATTTTTGTGATTTTCATTAATTCACTCACAAATTGTTGAGCTCTTTCCTTTGGTAGCTCCAAAAAATTTCGGTTCACACGCGCGTTGACAGTTAAATGCATGTGTGTTAATTCTTTCATCTAGCGTCTTATCCTCCACATATCTGATTCTTTCCCAAAAAGAATCAAATTTATTGTTACATATTTTCTAAAAACAAAATATATTTAAATCTATGTCCAAAAATCCGTCAGAAAAAGAATTTTT
>JAGVWJ010000004.1 GCA_018304385.1 Microcaldota archaeon | reverse complement strand
GCCAGTTACAAAAACATCGCGAGCTGCGAACAGGTTATTGATTACTCTAGATGCTATTAGGCTTCCCATATTTCCTGCGCCAATTATTGCCATCCTTTTGTGGAAGTAAATCCCTTTGCATTTTATTCACCCCTCACAAGAGTTCCAACATCCTCGCCCGCCAAAATGCGACTAAGTACAGTATGTTCTGTGCCATTTGCAATTACAGCAGTTATCGCAGCTTCTCTTATTGCTTGCAGTTTTGTAGCAATGCCTCCAGTTCCAAATTCACTGAAGGTACTAGCATCGAACTGCGCACTATGTGCATCCATACTAGATACTCTTTTTCCAGTGCCATCTAAGTATCCATCTACATTTGTTAATAAAACTAACAAATCTGCATTAGTGTTTCGTGCAACTTTACTTGCAACTAAATCATTATTAGTTTCTTCAATAACATCATTGCCATTTATTACTAGTTGCGTTGTAGCACTACTAAGTGCATTAAAATCAATCTGGCAGCCATTGCTTACTAGTACTTGGCAAACATCTATGGCATGCATTGCAAAAACCTCGCGCCATCCAGTCATAAGAGCTACCTGTCCCTTCGCAGCGGCAATACGTTTATCCAATTCACTGCTATGTCCGTTTCTTCCTAAAGCAATAGCTCCGCTAGATACGAGTAACACATCCTTTCCAGCTCTTTTTAATTTTACAATATCTTCTGCTAGCGCTTCCGCAATTTTAAAATTAAATCTGCGTTCTGCATTAACTATTGTACTACTACCAATCTTAACAACTATTCTTCCCGCATGGAAGTAAATCCCTTCTATTTTTCATTTGTAAACACCTCATTTGATTTATCTTTTGTATTAATTACAGTAAATAAAAAAAAGTTCAAACAAATCTGGGCCTTGCGGCTAAATAATAAATATCGGGCGTTACTGCCCTGGCACATATGCTGGGCTAACGGTTACGAATAATAAGCGATAAATTAATTTCCAGCTAATTTCCATAAACTAATTCTGCACGGAAGTATTTATAAATATTGTTCTGCCATGTAACCTCTTTAAAAACCTTAACTTAGATAACCTATCACAAATTTTTGGAGGGGTTAATATGGTAGGAGATGTAGTCCATGCTAATTTTGGAGCGCAAAAGGTTCAAGTTCCAAAAAGCCTAGTAGTACGATCAGATGGAATGACCACAGCTAGATTTGCCGTTACAGGAAAGGATGTTATGCTTGACTTTCCACCACAATTAATTGCAAGCGTTGTTGGAAGCTTAAGGGGTTTTAATGGTTCTGGAGAAATTCAAACAAACGTTCGTACTTCAAATCCACAAGAAGAAGCACCAAGGAGAACACCTGGAAGTGTTGGTCCGTTATTAGATTCATTAGTTGGAAAAGAGGCAACTGTTGATGGGTCTACTGGAAGGGTCGGTGGATTTCATATTGCAGGCGAGAACGTTCTAGTAGCATTAGAAGTAGGAGATGATAGCGAAAGACGCGTAAAATTATTACCTGTTGGAAGTGCAGGTATAACAGTTAGTATGGGTACGGATGGAAAAACAAGAGAACTAGCACCACAAAAACAAACAGTAACAGTGGTTGCAGATTCAGAGCTTACTGCTGTTGAATGTGTTGTGCCTGGCAATAGATGGGGAATAAGATATGATGTCCATTTTGAAGGCAAAGGTACATTAGCTGTGATGGATACTAAAATAATTTGGGGCAACCCATTTGATCAGCCATTTTCAGGTAAGGTTAGATTTGAAAATGTAAGAAGTTTTTCTGCAGAGCCTAGCCTTGATTTAAGAGCAGCTCCCTTAACTCAGAGACACTTAGGTGATGAAACTATTGCAGCGCCACAGCTTGAAAGGCCAATGCCTAGAGTTGCGCATATTGCCGCGGTGTCAGTTGCTCCAGCAAGTAGAAGAGTAGCAGGTGGTGGCTATGCCGCAGGAGCTGCAGCAGCCGGTTATGACTTTGATGAGATTAATGCTTTAGAGGAAATGGCTGTTGGTGCTGGTCTTGAGGTTAGTAGCGGTGCAATACCAAAAATAGTGTTTGAAACAGAACTAGAAGCTGGTCCGCAGGAAAAGGTAACTATTGCACTTAAAGGAAAGGAAAAATTTGAAGGAAGATTATTGCTTATTGCAGATGTCGCTGGTCAAGAAACTACGCCAGTAGAATGCGCAAGATTTAAAACAGGTGATAAGCCATTGCTTGCAGGTCATGCAAATGTTTATTTTGATGGCGAGCATGTTGGAAGTGATGCTATTGATTTTACACAACCAGGAAAAGAAGTAACATTATCAGTCAGGGCAGCAAGAGAGGTTAGCGTTCTTATGCAAAACCCGAAAAATGAAAGACACGTCCTAAGTACAGAGTTAGTAAGAACAGAAGACGGAAGGGTTGCAACAAGAACTACAACCTCTAGTACGAAAGAAATAACTTATGTAATAGATAATACTGGTGAGGAAAGAGAACTATTATTAGGACATAATCGGATGCGAAATTCAAAGATCGAAGTAACAAAAGGTGCTGATAAAGTAGATATGAGAAGAACAGAAGAAACACGAAACTTCCATAGATTATCTGTAAAGATAGGTAAAGGAACTACAGTTATAACAGTTAAAGAAACTGTAAAAAGTCCCTCATATGATCGCGTTGGCAGATTTGCAAACTGGTGGCATAGAAAAGATACATTACAAACAGTACCAAACCACGTTGTGCGTTGATTTTAGAGCTTGCTCAGCTTCCTTACAAAATCTACTAAGCGATTCGCATACCCAAACTCATTATCATACCAAGAGCTTACCTTAACTAATTTTTCAATAACGCGCGTAAGCGATCCATCCACTATGCTAGAATAAGTTGTTCCAACAATATCTCTACTTACAAGCGGTTCTTCAGTATAACTAAGAATTCCTTTTAATTCTTCTTGTGAAGCTCGCTTAAGTTCGCTATTTACCTCGCTTGCAGTTGTAGCTTTTTGCACAGTGCAAACAACATCATTAATACTTCCAACAGAAACAGGCACACGAAACGCAATGCCATCCATCTTTCCTGCGAGTTCTGGGATAACATCACCAATTGCCTTTGCAGCGCCAGTAGTAGTAGGTATAATATTCATTGCGCCAGCGCGGGCGCGCCTCCAATCATCGTGGCTCGCATCTGCTATGCGCTGATCATTTGTATAAGCATGAATAGTACTCAAAAATCCATGTTCAATGTGAAACTTATTATGCAATACCTTAAGCACTGGTGCCAAACAATTAGTAGTGCAACTCGCAAGCGATAGAACTTTCATCGAAGGCTCAAATTTATGGTCATTTACGCCAGGAACAATGGTTGCATCAACTTTCGCAGGTGCGCTTATCAACACGCGACCAGCACCACTAGCTAAATGCTTTTCCGCATCCTCGCGCTTTGTAAACTCGCCAGTACTCTCAAGAACAAGATCAATGCCAAGTTCTTTCCATGGTAGCTTTAATGGATCATTTTCTCTTATCCATTTTATCTCATGATCATTAAGAACAAAGTTGCCATTGCGTGCTTCCACAGTTCCACTAAATCTTCCGTAATTAGAATCATATTTGAACATATGAACATGCATATCTACAGCGCTGCGCGTATTAATTGCAACAACATCAAAGTCTCTGCCTAAAGCGCCTTGTTGAACAGCTGCTTTTAGAAACATCTTGCCTATTCTACCAAACCCAGTAATGGCTACTTTCATAGTATCAACTCAAATCAGAATAAGGAAATAATAAAGAGAAAAGAATAAAATAACTGCCATTAGCTGTTGGCAGTTAGCTTTTAGCCAACTGCTACTTGCCAATGGCTAATAGCCAAAAACTAATTACGAACAAGTACCAACTAATGGTCTTTGCCCTACAAATGTTTTGCCTGTTATTGCACCTACATTGTAAGTAAATGTTACGTTACCATATGAATATCTTGTTCCTGCTGCACCACATGTTGCTGCTAAAGTAACAGTTACTGTATTTGTTTGCCCTGGTGCAAATGCTGTGCTCGTAGTATACGTAGTTAATCCAGTTCCACTAATAGCAGTTACTGTAACTTGCTCTCGTGCATTATTTTGCATTTCTAATTGTAGGTTTGTACCACTTGCTCTGAAATTGTTGATTGCTACAGGCCCAACACCTTTCCAATATGATTGGCTTTGGGATTCTGTTATTCCACCGCCTAATCCTGTTCCTTGGCTTACCAAATAAACTACAACAAGTGCTATTACCAGCACAACTGCCAATATAACCAAATACTCAGTCGAAACCTGACCTTTTTTCATTTTATATCACCTTCATATTTTTTATGAACAAGTACCAGATACTGGTCTTTGTCCTACAAATGTTTTTCCATTTACCTGGCCTTGATTAAAAGTAAATGTTACGTTACCATATGAATATCTTGTTCCTGCTGCACCACATGTTGCTGCCAAAGTAACAGTTACTGTATTTGTCTGCCCTGGTGCAAATGTAGTACTTGTTGTATATGTAGTTAGGCCTGTGCCACTAAGTGCTGTCATTGTAACAGTTTCCTGTGCATTATTTTGTATTTCTAGTTGTAAACCAGTTCCACTAGCTCGGAAATTGTTTATAGCCAATGGCCCAACACCTTTCCAATATGCCTGGCTTTGTGAATCAACAATACCGCCGCCCAGGCTTGTTCCTTGGCTTACCAAATAAACTACAACAAGTGCTATTACCAGCACAACTGCCAATATAACCAAATACTCAGTCGAAACCTGTGCTTTCATTATTGATCACCCTGAAGTTTATGAATATGCTATACTATTTATATTTATAAACTTTACGAACACGTTCGGGCCAGCAGTCTCTTCACATATTCAGTAGCTTTACCCAACAGTAATTATTTTCCCTACTATCTCCTGTGTGATAAAGAAGGATATTATTGAGGCTACGACTAGCAATGGATAATATTTTAAGCCATAGATCGCCTTGCCTGCCCTTACAATGCCCATGAACATTGCAGCTAATAAACATGTTACACCAAGTGCTATCATTGCAATATCTCGCATTTGTTGTGGGGTTATACTAATCTCGCCACTAAATATAGGCACTGTTTGTGTGCCTGGTTCTGGTGTGCCTATTTGAGATTTTATACTTACAAATGTATTTAGGAAGTTTACCCCTACGCTTAATAAAAATGGCATAACTATAATAACAATAAATGCAAGAAATACAGTATATGTTTTGGTCGTGCTTATAAGCTCTGCTCTTAAGTCCTGTATTCTCCTGATCTCTTCTGCGTTTGCAGTTAATAGTTTTGCCAACTGTCCGCCCGCCTTTATGCCTTTTAAGAAAAGGTTTACTGTTTTTCTAAATATCTCAGAATCAAATCTGTCGCTCAGCGCTAGCAAAGCAGCATCTAAGCTCCGCTTGCCACCAACACGTGCAGCAGCTTCCTTTACTTCTGAATAAAGCGGACCAAATTCAGGTCGCGCAGCTTGAACGAACGCTGCATAAGGCGTCATGCCTGCGTGTAAGTTTGACACGATTAGCATAAGGAAATCGGGTAGCACGCGCTCTACCTTAGTAGTTCTATTAACTAACATGAAGTATATATTTATGTAAACCAAACCACCAAATAATATTAATAACAAGATAGAAATAGCTATTCCAATTCCATAACCTGTTCGATCTAATAGTGTAATATACCCAAGAAATCCTATGAGGCTAAATAATATTACTAGTAAAACCCTTGCACCTAGCCACGTAAGCGTGTTTGCCTCTACTCCTGCATATCTAAGTTTTAGTTCTAGTTTTTCATGAAACCTGCTAGGAAATTTATCCCCTATACTGTTATATATTTTTGAAAAGTCTAGCATATTTTCAACTCACAACCATTGCACATGCCCATATTATGCCCCAAATATTGCAGGTCTTGTTGCTGCTGCATACCCAAGTACTATTGCTTGAATAAAAAATGATGTACCTAGTACAAAAAATATTGTTATTTGGCTTACACCAGCACCAGAGAATGCAGATAACAAAACCATGAATGTTACGCCCAATGAAGGAATTGCAGCTGCAATGAGCATATATATGAGCATGATAAAATTTAGATTTGAAGAGTAATCCTTAATTTCGCGGTTAATCTGTTTTTCCAGTACATCTGTTATACTAGATAATGCGCTGCTGACCTTTGAACCTGTTTCCAATGCATTAATAATCTGCCATGCAGCCCTCCTTAAATATTCATTCTCGCTTTGTATTGCTAAAGACTGCAGCGCATCGCGTTCAAATACGCCAGATTCTATTTTTTTAACTACATGTGAAAAGTCTTTTGATAAATAACCGTAGTTTGCGAGCGAAACATTTTTCATTGAATCAAATAAAGGCACACCACTATCAACACTCATTATAATCTCCCTTAATCCGAATAACAAATCTTTATTTTGCCGCACAGCTATTTTCCTTTTTATTATCCCAGGATGCACTACATGAAGGAAAAAAAACAAGAAGAATAGGAGAAACCCAAAGCCAATGCCAAACTTCTGCGCAACTGCCTTTTGCTCAGGCATTACTAATGCCAATACAAAGATAAGCGTACCAAACAAAATCCCATAAAATAATGCAGAAAAAAATGATGCTACCAGATAAAGATTGCCATCAACACTTGCACCAATGCCTTGCAAATCTTCATCTATGCTTTTTCTAAAAACACGCAACGCCCTGCCGAATCCACTAAGCCTTTTGAAGGCTGTCATTTTATTAAAGTAAAATAAATGTAAAGGAATTCTTTTTAATTCATCATCGTTCATGATCAAAATAGTAGCCTTAACCTTTTTAAATTTCCCCATTCTTAATAATCTTGTGATTTCCATGAAAAATAACATGTTTTTAGTTAGTTTATTTGCTATTACGCTATTTATTTTTGGTTGTACACTGCCAGGCGGGCAGTCTAGCACAACCCCAACGCCATCCCCGCAACCATCTCCTTCCCCAACCCCAGTTACTCAACCATCACCTACGCCTCAACCAACTCCAGCTCCAACTCCTTTACCTATACCACAACCATCTCCAATATCAGATTTTGCTAATAAAGGTTATGAAGAATTGGTTGCCTTAGGAGTACCGGTTGAATGTGATGTAAAAATAACATCTTCTGAAGGTCAGCAAACAATGAAACTTTATGTCAAGGGAAAGACCTTTAGAACTGAGATGGATTCACCACAAACGCCAGAGTGTAAAAAGTCCGTTAGTATCTTCAAAGATCTTGATGCGATATATATTGGTTGCGAAAAAGAAGAGATACTTCCTCAATGCAAATGGCTAAAAATCGGTTTAGATGTCGGTAGTGTAGGAGGAGCACAGCCCACAAGTTCGTCCAGTACAATGTCCAGCTCTGATCTAGAAGAAATACCAAAAACCGATTTCAGTTGCAAAGCAGGCACATTTACTGATGCAGTTTTTGTAGCTGGTGGTAAGGTTTGCGATCTATCCGAACTAACTAAAGGATTAGACACTGGTGGATTAGATTATGGTAGCGCGCTGCCAACATCTGATAGCAATGCAGGTTCAAGCGGCGAAACAAGTGACAGTTCCTCAGATAGTGCACCACCTGTGCCTGAATAATTATTCATCCTTTTTAAAAAATGGAGAATTAGAGGCTAGCATATCATCATAATCAGCGTCATCATCTTCGCCATGTAATTCTATTTCCGCCTCTTCTAATGTTAGCTTTGTTCTTGCCATTCTTTCTTCTCGTTCTTTTAGTAGAGCTTCTTCTCCCATTTCTTGTAGTGCTCTTGCTTCTTCTATATTTGCAGTTCTTATTTCCTGTTCTATTTCTCCATTTAGTTCTTCAATACCTAATTCTGAAATTTGTGGATATTCAGTTGTTTTATCACCAATAGTAAATATTCTTTTTATAAACTCATATTTTCTTCTTATTGCCTCATTTCTTTCTGCAGCTTCGCGGAATTCCTGTGCATGCATAACATAAAATGAAAAGTGCTCAGAAAAATCATCATTTGGGCCGGATAGATGGCTATACGCACTTAAGAAGTTGGTTCTCAAATTTTCCTTAGCTATATTATGCTTTCTTTTTTCATCCCACCCGCTTATAGCTACAAACCCAGCGCGCTGCTCTTCATTTAGATTGGCCCACACTGATTCTCCAATCTCATGTAGCAATGTTGTAGTATACACATATCGCTCAGCATGTGTAAGTGTGTTAAAAGGAGCGTGCGCATTTTCCATCATTGTTATTGTTTTATCTCTTGCATTATATTCGCCTTGTTTAATCATGCCAGCCATTATTCCCTCGAGCGTCATATAATTGTCCTGATCTTTCGTTATTCTCTTTACATCTTTTAGTAGCTCTTTTGGTAATAATTTGATCGTCCTTGTAATTAACCTAGCTTCTTCATAACCAATCTTACGCGTTGTCCTTGCTACAACTTGTTTCTCTCCACCAAATGCATGCAAGTAAGCGTCATATCCAGAGCCTTTTTTTTCTGGATCATGCTCGTGTATCTCTACATATTCTCTAGGATGTATTGCTAAATCTATGCTTGTTGCAAGATAAAAATCAAGGCGCAGTTCTTCTAATAATGATTGTGGTCTTCCTTCTACTAAAACATCACCCATTGCCCTTGCAATTAATTCTTCGTAGATTCCATTAAATATTTCACTCATTGTTCCTGCATTTTTTTCTAGGTCAACCTGCTCATAATAAACAATGTTTGTTGCGCGCTGAACAAAGAATCCCCTGTATTTAGAATAGTCTACTATCTCTCCATCTTCTTTGATAAACCCTACACCTAACCCATATGCGGCCGTATAACCAACAAATCCATTAAAAAGCTCATCAGGAGGCTTTTCTATAAGTGCAACAAGTCTGAATACCTCTTCTGTGGTTAGCATTCTACCCATTGTTAAATCATATACCTTAGCTCTGCATAGATTTTTTTCAAGTTCTTCTGCTTTTTTGTAAACCTCTAGCTCTTGTTGCTTGGACAATTGTTCAACCTGTGTTTTTATTGGTTTGTCATAGACAGGTTCCTTTCCTGTAACCTCTTTATACGCTTTCCGTAATATCACTCCAAATGCAGCAGTAAAGCATTCATCACTTTCTCTGAATAGCTGCTGATGAATTCTCTTATTTGATATTGCTAATAATATTAGTTTTTCAAATACCTGTCTTATTTTATTTCTAAATGGCACTAGTTCAACATCCTCTTTAACACCTGTTAGTCCGCCAGCATTATAAGCATCAAGCGATTGATTTCTAGATGCATCTCGTCCAAGCAATTTTTGATCATAGCAATCAAAAACATAGGCAAGACCATATGTGGTTGCGTCATATAAACTTGCAACAAATTTAGCAGTAAGTCGACTTTCTCTAGTTTTCAATATCCTTTTTACTAGATTGTCCCAGATAGGTATATCTATTGGTAATTCTATACCATTTCTTCCTGCAGATAAATAGAAATACGGCACTCTTTTAAGCAAGCTGACTAAAGAGACCTCAGTAACTGTAAGATCAGGATATAGCTTATTAAGTTCTTCCCATGTTTCTACTTTGATGCCAAATGCACAAAGCACTTTGCGGAACATTTGAAATCCGCGTTCAAATGATATCTCACTTTTAATAAAATCTAATAGTTGTTCTCTTAGTTCTGTTAATCCATGTGCAGCTCGAAACTCTTCTAATGCATCATTATCGTGCACTTTTGCGATTGCAGAGCGGTTTTGAAAAAGAACCAATGCACGATCACTGCTTGGTTCTTCCCTTGTTGCAGCTGCTTTTGCTCGTACTAATCTACCATGAAGCTCGCAAAACGTTGCAATCTGATCTCCCCATAGCTCCCGCTGTTGTTGCCACACTACTAAAGGCGATAATGGTCTGCTTGGAACTAAAGATTTTAGTGGATCTATCCTTGCAAGCGATAGTGGTTTTCTCGCAGTTTGGTCTGCTCTTTCAATTGGTTTAGCCTTACTCATTTTGGTCATGGATATCACTAATTACATTCTGCGGTCGTATAATTATAATTAGAATACATAGATTTAAATTCTTAACCACAGGCTCATGGCTCATTGCTGAAGGCGCATGGTCGATCAAATTACCTTAGTAGGCGACAATTTCTTCTCCACAGCCTTAAGTAAGCTATCCTTATCACTATAATAAATCTTCATTATCGCACCAACATCCTCTATTTGATGCAGCCTTTGCTCATACATCCAATTCAATATACTTTTTTTCTCTTCCTGATCCTCGTTAATTTCTTTTTCAGTCATACCAGTGTGCAGATTCATTTGTTCAATATAACGGCGAGGTGGCCGCACTAGTTGGAATTGGTCAACACGTGGCCTCCAATTATAAATATGATTAAGTTCTGGGCCAGATGGGCCAAGCGCAACCTCACTAATCTCTAATGTTTTTCTTATATTCTTTCTTCTGTCACGATATTGGACCATTATAAGATGTACATCTTCTACCTGGCTTGCGGGTACTTCTATTGGCGGTTCTATTAATCTTTTTATAACCTGCGAGCCAGTATCAGCATGCATTGTTGCATAAACGCTATGCCCAGTATGCATTGCCTCAAAGAGCACTTCTGCCTCGCGCTTTCTTCTTATTTCCCCCATTACTATTCTATCAGGACGCATACGCAATGCATTAACAACAAGATCAAGCATTGTTATCTCCCCTAAACCTTCAGGGTTTGCAGGCCTGGTAACAAGCGGAATCCAATTCCATTGATAGCTTGGCAATGCAAGCTCGCGCGTATCTTCTATACTTATCACTCTTTGAAAATTTGGAACAAGTGAGACTATGGCGTTTAAAGCGCTTGTTTTACCACTAGCAGTTCCTCCTGAAATTAACACGTTCATTTCATAATGCACTGCCTGCCATAGCAGCGCAGCCATCTCAACTGTTAAAACACGATTTTCTTTATCAAGAAATCCAACAATGGTCCACGGGTTACGCGCAAATAAACGTAATGTTAGTGTATTTCCTACTGTTGATATTGGAAAAAGAGTTGAGTTTACACGATCTCCGCTAATAAGGTGTGCATCTAGTATTGGGTTTAACAAGCTTATCTGCTTGCCTATTTTACGTGCAATCTGTGATGCGTAATTCTCTACTTCCTCTTCTGTTTTTGGTTGGATGTTTGTTTTTAGCCACCCATATTTACGATGGTAAACTGCTATTGGCTGGTGAGAAGAGTTAATTATAACCTCTTCAAGTAGGTCATCAGCAATTAATATTTCTATCTCACCAAGGCCATACATCTCACGTAAAATAATACCGCACATCACATCAAGAACTTTTTTTTCTGGTGCAATATCTTGTTGAAGTACAGAGGCGATTACCTTATGCCTTATATCAAATCCTCTTTCAATATCCTCTCTTACAATTTCTCTTTGTTCTATTGGTGTTAGCTTCGATATCTCATCTTTTATTGCATCAAAATAAGCACGTGTTGCATAGGAGACCTGCGGTGCTGATATAAAATACATTGGTCTTTTATCCAAATCAGTTAGGACTATTTTTACATTACCGCTTGCATGGCCTTTTAGTCCGGATATATTATACTCATCTATCAAGTTTCCAGTTGGCTCAGCTAGTTGTTCTTCTCTTTTTATTTCTTTAATCTCAACCCATGGTCTTGCAACTACGTTTATCGGATAAACAAGCTTAACAACCTCAGCTTTATCTAAAATTTGTGCAATCTTTTCAACAGATTTTCCATCAAGCAAAAGCTCGCGTGCTATCTCGTCTATTGTAAGCCTCTTTTTATCCTTAAGCAGTCTAATCATATCGTCTATTTTTGTTTTAATCATAAAATCTACTGCCTTCAGCTATGTGCATTGAGCCCTGAGCCACGAGACGCGTTTTGCCCATGGCTGATTGCTCATTGCTCAAGGCAAATATAAATATTTATCTCTGTGCATAACCCACGCGTGTAATATCTCCTTGCGTATAATTTAACAATGCATTATAATTTGCTAAAAGTCTTGTTGTATTTAATAAAGGAAAGCTAGCGACAAATATAAATGTTGGCGATGCACTGCCATCGGTTATCTCTAATAAGCCTGGGTTGCTTGAGCTACCGATGTTTATTGCAACAGTAGAATTATCCGTATATGTTATGCTAGAAGTTGATAATGTTGTTGAGAGCAATGTTCGCGTTTCTGTTACTGTACCGCTGTTATCAATATATATTAATGTAACGTTTATATCACCGAGCGGATTGTTTGTAAATGGAACGCGTGCCAATCTCGATTTCGTTACTGTTACATTAATATCATAATTAGTAATTCCTGCAGCCCCGCTGCTCGCACCAAACATAATACTATCTGCGCTCGAGTTTGTATAATTAAACGTATATTGAAAACGATCTATTAGCAATTCATATCTTCCGTCAGTAATATTTGTAGTATTAAAAGAGGCATTAGCATGTAGTTTTGATGAGAAATTCGTCTCCACGTAGGCTCTATAATTTGCGAGCGATGTAGTAAAGTTTGCCTTAGCCATGCTATCGCCTATTACAATCCTGAATGTTGTATTGCTTTCTTCAAACAATAAAGTACTTGGTCCGATTATCCTGCGCGTTTCTTCAAATACATTATCGAAAAAATATCCAACAAAGCTTAATGGTTGTGGTTCTGTAATGCTGCTTTCAAAGTTTATTGCAGCCTTATGCAAAGATAGCCATAGGAGTATTAGAATTGCTAAGAAGCTAACCGTAATTATTGAAGTGATAAAGCCATTTTTCATTATTTCAACCTCTAAACCAACTCTCCAACTTAACAATATATCTAGTTCCGCTAACAGTTACTGTTCGATAGCTTGTTTGTAATTGATTTCCATAACCTCCGCAGCCAGGCTTTGCAACAGTTATGTTTGTGCTGTTCAAACTATGTTCTATATTTAGCTGCATGCAGATATTGATAGGTAATGCCTCTAACACGCTTCTTGCACTTGTTGTGTTTCCATTAATTGCTGAAGCTATCCGGTTATCATAATCAAGTACTTTCAAAGTATCTAATGAAATCTGTTTGAGATATGCGCCACGTGGCACTTCTGGTTGGAATACCTGATTTACTATAATTGCAAGTATGACTAGTAACATGCTAAGTGCAATTACTCCATCTACAGTAAGTAAGAATGCTTTTTTCATTTCCATATTTCTAACCTCAATATAGAAATTGATCCGTTGAAAAAAATAAATCTGTCAAATGCAACAGTTTCATTTAACTGCAATGATGCATTACCCATCACATAAAATGAGACATTTCTGTTCATGTTTGTAACATTTATGAATAGCTCATAGTTCGTTGCACCTAAGCGCTCCTTAAAAAGCGAATAATTCTGTAAAGAAACATTTCTAAGTCTATCCAACTTTTGCTGGTTTATTATATTTCTTTCATTAACAAGGCCAAAGCTGGTGTTTTGATTTATTGTTTCTAGATTTTCCCAGCTAGGTGGATTGCCCGCATTAGTTACTAGTGATTCTGTTGCAAATAATCCGATTGCATATTGCTTGTTATACTCGTTTATATTATTCCATCTTACGCCTAAGAAGTTCCATAAATATAAGAATGTAAGTATGATAATCATTAATATAAAAGAAGCTAAGACAAAGTCTATGGTAAATACCTGTGCTTTTTTAGTTAATAACAATATTTCCACCTACATTTCTTATTCTTATTTCACCACTATTATTGATCGTGTAATTGGTTATGTTCACAACTAATGGGGCCTGAAAGAAAACTGTATTTCTTTCAGCAGTTACAAAATTACCTGCTGCAGTTATATTTATTCTAGGTGCAACAACCGCTAAGCTATAACTAGATCCATCCCCGCCGAGATATACATAGTTTATTGCATTTGCAATCTTAAATGCAACGTCAGTTGCCTGTAATTTATCCTGTGTTTGTTGTAAATTTGTTGCTTGGTTTTGGTATAATATCATAAAAACAGTGAATGTTACTATTAGTGCTACTAGGATAACTACTATCTCAATGCTTACCTGGGCCCGCATAACCTCAGCTCGTGCCTACAGTAGATATGTTTATCGCAAAATCAAAAACGCGTGTTGTAAGATAATTACCATTAGCATTGAATCTATAAGGCCTAGTTGGGCCCCATGTAACATATCTTCCGCTTTGGCCAAGTTGTGCGTGTGTAAGATGACTGCTTGTATTATAATCTGTACTGAGTAGCGTTCCAGGATAATTTCTTATATGATATATCTTAGTTGCAGTTGTAAATATATTATATTGAATACCACAGCACGGTAGTCCATCTGTAATATAATTCGCATTGTTCTGCATTGTTGTATATAACTCAGTATGGCTTCCAGTACTGCCTCCCATCCCAAGATCTTCTGCAGGTTCATCTAATGCCTCATCAACCAATACAACTGATCCGCCAGCACCAACAAAATTTATTATTTTTGTCACTAAGCTCGACCCAGTTGATCCACCTGTTACTCCATCTTCTGCTAAAATAACGGTTGCATACCTATTCATATCAAAACCAGCGTCAATAACAACATTTCTGTGCACAATATCTCTATTCCAGGCATAACTTTCATTTGAAGAATGTGTGTTTAGCCAGTTTGTCCAATCTGCCTCTGACCCGCTTTGGCCTAAATCCTTTGTAATAAATAAAAATTCCTTCATCATGTTGAATGTGTGTGTTGCATTTGGTCCAACGTTGCCAAGAATATCAGTACAGCGCAATGTTGCATTGTGCTGCCCAAATGTTATTCCATAGAACTGATAGCTGACATTTTCTGCAGGCGCATTGTAAATACCATCAGTTGCGCTCATTATATTCCAGGTGCCCCCATCCATTGATATTTCTCCTCTTAGTATATTATTATTTCCTCGTGTAGTATCATCACATAAAGCACGAATAGTTACTGGATCGCCAACGAATGGCCTATTTGGTATGCGCACTATGTTTGAAACAAGTGGGCCTTGTATATCACTTAAATTTCCACCAACAGTTATTGCTAATGCAACTGTATCAATTGCGTTTGCCACACCGCCGCCCGTAGCGGTTATTGTTCCGGTATTATTACCAGGTGCAGTGCCATTTGGAACTGACAATGTAAATATCTTTGATAGGCATGTATCTGGACCCATTGCTGGCAGCGCGCTTAAGCTACCTACCCATGAGCCTGCAGGCCCAACAGTAGTAGTGAATGTAACATCAGAAACTGCACTTGGATTTGATGTAAAGGTTATTGGTACAGTATAACTCGTACCTGGCGTAAGTGTAATCGGTGTTGATGGAATCGACATTGTAACCGCGGTACTAGTCCAGCTAGTGTTAATAGTAACGTTCACATTGCTGCTAAACACATTACGTACATCAAAATTATCTGTTGCAGTAGAATTCTGAAGCATGGTTACTACTATTGATGGCTTGTTTAGCGAAAGTAATGAAATACCAATGCGCACGCGCGTACCCTCGCTTATAACCCATATATATTGCGGTCCAGATGACGATGGCAGCTGGCCAACAACATCAAAATCAAATGTATTTACAAAATCGCTGTTAAGAACGCGCAGCGAAATACTTCTATTACTTACAGAAGAATTGGTATAATTATATCCTCCTGGTATTTCAACATAAACGCGTTTGCGCGCGCCATCTCCCTGTGAGTAAACCTCCTTTGCTGCTGCACCAAGTGAATCAATAGTATTCCTTGCCTGCTGTTCAATACGTGCAGTATTAACACCAACGAATTCTTGCTGTGATAATAATAAAAAGGCTAGAAAAATAGCAAATAAAACTGCTAGAATAACTAAAAATTCAGTACTTGTCTGAGCCTTTAATGTTTGCATATTACTACCATCTATCTTAATATCGCTACCCCATTTTTTCCTATCATAAAATTAAATAACTTGTCGCTGTGATTAGTATTTCTCATCTTTAATACTTCCAGTGAGCGTTTTCTTCTATTGTCTTTTCTCAAATAGTATAGATTAATTATTCCATCAGTAAGAAATCCCAATCTTTCTGAATCCAGAATATAAGGATCAACAGGTTTTTCACTTGTCACTAGTGTTGTGCAATTCCATGCATGTAGCATCTCAAATAAGTTAAGAATACTTTGATTTGCCTTGTATTCATTTTCAAAAAGCAGTGCATATGCGCTTAACGAATCAATCACCAATCTCTTTGCGCCAATGCTTTCTATTGTGTCTCTTATTGTTCCGCCACCCTCTTCCATTACCTTTACTATCTCGTGCGGCGCGTACCTTACGAATGTGAATTTTTTCTTTTTTTCTAATTCCTTTAAATCCCATCCAAATTTAAGTCCATGTGAATATATAGATTCCTTTGACTCTGCAAAGCTTAGAAATAAAGATGGTTCATTATACTTAGCAGCGCCTGTGTATAAATATTGCAAACACATTATTGTTTTTCCAGTGCCAGTTCCGCCTCTTATTAGGATAACGCTTCTTTCTTCTATGCCTCCACCAGTTAATTCATCAAATCCAGCTATTCCGCTCTTGATTCTATTGTTTGTCATGTTTTAATTCCCAGGTATTCATTTTTAATATTTGCTATGGTTCAATTATCTCATGCACGACAAGCTTTTTTCTGCGATTAGACATATGACAGAGTTTGGCAATCAATTAAAAGAAAATGCAATGCTCTTGCGCACAAGTAATTTTACTAGTGAAGAGTTTCTAGAAGGCGTTATGATAAAAAATCTAACTGCACTGCCAATTAATGGCAATGTTTGTGCAGTAGATAGTGGCTTGCTTTCGCACAGTATGCATGGTGTAGATATTTTACTGTTACGTACAGTTGCAGTTAATTTTCTATATCACGATTCAGAGCTGGTTTCTTGCAGTTACTATCCGAGTAAGGTGCCTTTGACAGAAATAGAAGTAAAAACTGCATTAGATGAACATGAATCTTCTGTATGGTGCTCTATTGTTAGATTAAAGAATGAAATATCAATGGCAATTAGTGCTATTGAAAACTTTTCGCCATCGATACTGTTATTAGATGGCTCAATACTGCCTTTGGCAAAGGATAGACCAAGCAATGATAGTGCTGTTTTTCAAGAGTATAATGAACTGATCATGCTTTATAAAAAACTTTATAATTTGTGTAAAGAAAAAAATATTCTGCTTATCGGTATAATAAAAGATTCCCGCGGTAGAAGATTCGTCGATGTCATTAATAATATAAATTGTAATGATAGCGCATTTTTAGATCATTTATTAAACAAAGGCGAGCGAACAAGTGTTATGCGTTATGCGCATGCAGGGCAACCCATTCTAAAAGACTTGGAAGAATTTGCAAATAATATTTATGTCTCTTATATGAAGGTTTCTGATAATGATTTACCTCTACGTATAGAATTTCTTGAATTTTCAGGAAATTCAAGAGATGTGGCTGAAGGCCACACTGATTTGAATTTTGATAATATTTTTGATAATTCTATTTCTGCTGCATATTCTTTATCAGCAATAAGTGATAATTATGCCTATCCGGCCATACTAACAGAAGTTGATTTATGCGCTGCATTGGATGGTTATGAACTTGAGCGATTGAAACATTCACTAGTTGATTTTAAACCAATGAGAAGAAATAGTAGGCCGTTTAGATAATTATAATAGTTTTAGTTTCCCCAATATCTTATCAATTTCCTTTTCATCCCAAGGCCCAGCGCCAAAGCATGTGAGTGTATTAGGTTCTAGTTGAGTATGACCAGCATCTCTAATTAGTTCACAGGGAATGCCCGCACGCTTACATTGGTTAAAATAATCTAACAGCTCGCTTTCGTTTTGTACTTTAAGCACTATTTTCTTCTGGCCTTCTGTGAACCATGCTTGTGCAATTTCAGGATTAGTTTTTTTTGTTTTTTCGTATGCACTAACTGAGGCATGTGATACTTGGCCCGCCTGCTTGCCTGAAGAGATGCCGAGATCCTTTCTGATAACTATTGCTTGTTTGTACATAAACTAAATAAAAAAGAAAGAGAATAAAAAATGGAGAGATTAGGTTGGCATTAACCTATGCCGTACTAGTTGCTGCATCTCCAAATTTTTTATCTTTAATTATTTCAATTATTTTATCAAGTATGTTTTTTGCTTTTTGTACTTCTTTTTCTGTTGCTGTTGATTGGCACTCCTTCGCTGCATAACCATCAGTACATACCTTTATTGTGCATGGACCTTCTTCAATTACTTTACATTCAACTTCTTTCTCTACCTTCGATGGACAGTTTCTTGCAACATACCCATCACTACATTTTTTAACTTCACAGCCTTCGTTATCCTTACTGACTTCACATTTTACTTTCTGCTGTTCGCACGAATCACTAACAAATCCATTTGTACATGTTTTTCTTAAGCAACCGCTTTCATCTTTGTAAACCTTGCACTCCACTTCCTTGTCCTTCTTCTCAGTTGGGCATTCCTTTGCTTTATATCCATCATTACATTCTTTTACCGCACATCCATTGTCGTCTTTGTAAACCTTGCATTCTGGTGATGGCGTAGGACAATATTTTGCTTTATAGCCATCGCTGCACTCCTTGATTTCACATCCTGTTTTTTCATCTTTATATGCTTTACATTCTACTTTTTTCTCTTCTTTACATTCTTTAGCCTCGTATCCATCAGTGCACACCTTGTAAATGCAATTGCCTTCTTTGTAAACCTTGCATTCTGGTCTTTTTTCTTTGCATATCTGATCTTGTACGCAAGAGTTGAAATTATATCCATCAGTGCAGTAAACATTTACGCATCCTTTTTCATCTACTATTTTTTTGCATTGAACCGGTTCATCTGGTTTTAATTCACCGCATTTCACATATTTGCATCCTAATGCATCTGCATAAGTGGTATAATCATATCCTTTGCTTTTGCATGTAAGTGCCTGTTTCTCTAGTTCTTCACTGCTTGGGCAAGAGGTTGGTTGTTCCTTATAACATTCGATATACTTACAATTGTTATCGTAATATTCCTTGTAGCTATATCCTTTGTTTTTGCATTCCATTGCCTGTTTTTCTAATTCCTCTTTTTCTGGGCAGAAAGATTTTTTACTGCATGCTACTTGAGAACACCCTTTATCATCTTTTTTATATGTATAATCTAGTCCTTGATCTTTACATTTAGCAACTTTTTCGTTTATCTCTTTTTCATTTGGACAAGAATAAACTGTGCTTTGGCTACATGTTACTTGCGTACATTTGTTTTCATCATAATAATACTTGTAATCTAAGCCAGCGTCCTTACATTTCATTACCTGCTTGTTTAGTTCTTCTTCACTTGGACAGACTGAGAGTTGTTTACAAAGTACATATTTGCACCCTTCTTTTTCATAGAATTCATAGCCGTATCCTGCTTCTTTACATGACACTGCCTTCTTTTCAAGTTCTTCACTGCTTGGACAGTTGTTCGCTGCACTTGCTGTAGACGTTGGTTCTGTTGCCTCAACAGAGAATGCAGCAGTACCTTCATGCACATCCTCAGTTCTAGCTTTAGTTGGTGGTGTTAGCACTATATAAGAAAGTTTTACTGTAGAGCGGCATCTCAAATCAGTAAATGTTAGTCTGCTACTTGGCGTAACATTTATTGTGTTGTTAAGATGGATTAGGGTAAGTGGCCCAGAATCTACCCTAACAAATGCATATTTTGTACTAAATATATTCCCACAAGTAATGTTATATGCTCTAATCGTGTGGCCATTATAAACTTTAGGAATGCCCTGATAAACAGTTAAAGCGCTAACAGCAGTTACTAACAATCCCAAAAAGACCAGAATCAATAATTTTTTCATGAACCTGTTACCACAGCAAAATTTATAATGCTAATCAAACTGCCAGTATTTCTTATTCTTAATAAAATTCTTCTGTGCTTCTAGTAGATCAAGATAAAACTCATCTTTATTTCTATGTAATTTTTTAAGCACGCGTTCAGCATTATAAGGGCCAATGCCATATGTTGATAATGCAATTAACGCTTGCTTTCCGTAATTTCGAATAAGCGCTGCAGTATGAGTTCTGAGTTGTGAGTTTTGAGTCGTGGGTTCTGGATTCTGAGTCTTGTTTTTCTCTATTATAGTTAGCGCCTGTGCATTGCATTTATGGCAAGAAATTTTTTCAGGTGCACCAGCTAAATGCAAAAATCTCGTTGCATTACAATTTAGGCATTTTAATTCAAGCGTTTTTGACAATACGCGCTCTTTAAGTGCAGCTATTGCCACCTGCCTTGGCTCAAAACCGCCTACTGCTTCTTTTGCAGATGTTTTTTCTATACCTAGTTTTGCAAAATAACTAAGCTGCGCACGCTTATCCAAAACAACAACGATCTCTTTTTTTTCTATTTTATCAATCACATCTTGTGCACCATCGACATCAAAATAATGAAAATAAATAGTACGTAGCGTTTCTTCATAAACGATATTATTACGCATTGCATGCAAAAATCTTTGTGTTATTGTCGCGTTTTCTTCCAACAATCCAAAAAGTCTAGCAACGTGTGTAAACTTCAATTTTAATAAAAACGAATTCTCTAAGCTAATTTCTAGTTGGCTTCTAATATGTTTTATGCTGCTAAATGCCTGCATAATATATTTTTGATCCAGTGGAAACGGTAATTTAACTAGAATACGATATGCATCTGCAATTGCCCGCACGCTTTCGCCAATAAGGTTTGAAAGTTTATATGAAAATACACGTGCGAGCGTCTCATTTATTTTGCTCCCAAGGCATGCATGTATAACAAGTACATCTTCAACAAGCTCTATTACAATTGTTCTATCATCGGGTAATGGAGAAATGTTTCTCTTGCCAGAAGCGCGGAGTTTGCCAACTGCCTGCGCAACATTATGGTTTACAGGTATGTCCTCTCCAGTCCAGTCTGGTATTGCGATATCTAATGCAGAGCTCGGTTCTACAAGCACTTCGCTTTCTGTTATATCTATTATCTGCCATGGTAAGCCCTTTGCCAAGAAGCTTGTATTATTCTCAAGATTCATAACAAATGTTTCATCCAGGCTGGCAATTATTTTATTGCTTGCTGCTTCCTTCATTACATATCTTCTTTCCTTTGGGATTGTTGTTAAATTAGAATAATAATACTCGCGTGCTCGTGATTTTAGTTTTATATTTGCATTTTGACCCGCGTCTATCTCATCATAAAATATTAATCCCTCAGCGAATAATTGTAATAGGATTTTTTTCAATGCTCCAAAAGAAATATTATATGCATAAGATTTTGCAAATGTGTTGTGTATACTTTTTGCATCTACCCCCCATAAATCAAAACATAAACCAATTATCTGGTGCGCTATTACATCATACGCAGCACGTTCTGCATTTTTATTTTCAATCCACATGCTCGAAGCAAGTGTTGATATGGCTTCTGCCTCCAGATAATCATCAAAATCAGTTGCAATGACAATGCCGCGTGGTGTTTTTTGCAGGCTATGGCCACTTCTGCCAATTCTTTGTATTAATCTAAATGCCTGATGTGGAGAGCCGTACTGGATTACTAAATCAATATCTCCAATATCTATGCCTAACTCGAGCGAGCTCGTTGCGAGCAGCGATTTTATTTCGCCAGATTTAAATTTATCTTCTGCTGCAATGCGCACTTCTTTTGAAAGCGAGCCATGATGTACTTCAATTGGCGCACCAACTTTTTTCAAGTCTGCACCTAGCTCTTCTGCAGTGCTTCTTGTATTTACAAATAACAATGTTTTATGCGCTTCGCAAAGTTCTTTTAATCGTTTTATCCGTTCTTCTTGCTTGGTAATATATTCTACTGATATATCCATTTTTCTTCCCTTGGCAATCTCAGCAATACCATAGTTTCGCTGGCCAAAAACTAGTTTTGCAGCTTCTTCCTCATCTGCAACAGTAGCGCTTACTGCGATTCTTTGAAAATTTGGTGCTAAAAGTTCTAGGCGCTCGAGCCCTAGGCTTAATTGCGTTCCGCGTTTATTATCCAAAATATCATGTACTTCATCAATTATCACGAATTCTATGTTTTTCAAATGCTGCCTCATAACTGGTCCAATAAGCAATGCCTGTAGGCTTTCTGGCGTGGTAATTAGAATTTGCGGCGCATCTTTTCTATGTTTTGCCCTTTCTGCTTGTGTAGTATCACCAGTGCGCACAGCATGTGTCACACCTAATTTTTCGCACCACCATTTGAATCTTGCATACTGGTCTCTGCCTAATGCCCGTAACGGAGAAATATATAATGCGCGAATCCCTTCCTTCTTATCCTTTATTTTCTCAAGCACAGGTAGCCAGACTGCCTCGCTTTTACCAGCGCCAGTCTCAGCTAGCACTAGCGTATGCTCGCCTGCTAATATTTTAGGAATAGCAATTTTCTGAATCTCTGTAAGCTCGCTAAAGCGTTCGCGGATTAGTTCAACTACTGAGACCATAGATATAATTATGCATGGATAAAAATAAGAAACCAATTAAAAGAATAAAAAAAAAAGAAAAAAAATTACGTTGTCTTTGTAACAGTTCCTTGTACGTTTGCTTGTACCTGCCTTAGCTGAGAACCTGTGTCATCTTCGAAGTTATAGTATATTAATAAAGCGCCTCTGAAATCGCCGTTCGGTGCTAGTATTACTCTATTTCCTCCAGATCTATCCTTCCAGCAACTCACACCATTAAAGTCTGTGAATGCACCACTAGGTACTGTAACAGTTGGACTAAGAGTAGTTGCATTTCCACTAGTAATTGTAGCAAGTGGTGCGTTTGTACATAATATCTTCTTAATAACAACGTTCTGCCCATTTTGGTTGAATACGCGCACGTTTAGCGCAATATTGTTACTAGCATCTGCTGAATAAACTAATGGTTTACCGCATGTAAATCCAACCTGCGAAAACGAACACTGATCCTGCGCCTTGATAAATTGCGGAAGATAAAATGCAAGTATCGCAAGTACTATTAATATTACCAATATTGCCCAGCCATATGTCATTAAATATTCCATGGCTGCCTGACCACGACTATAACCCATAATTTCACCTCTTATGTTATTGTTGTAAATATCATATTTATTAATGAATTAACCAAAAAGTATATAACATATGATGCTAGCAGCACAAACGGGAAATACTTCATCCCCTCGTTCTTTGAGCCAGCGCGAATCACACCAACGATAAATGATGAGAACAAAGATGTTATAAATATTGTTGCAAGCGTAAAGTAAAAGAATTCTGCAGATGTTATAACTGGGCCTGAAAACTTTAGAGAACCAGCAAACCCAAGGCCAGCAGTTGTTTGTGGAACTGAAGCAGCAAGTGGTGTTTTCTCAAATATCTCAACTAGTTTGCCTGATACAGCAAACAGGAATGGAGTACCTAATACAGAGGCGAATAAGATAAATATCTCATAAAGCACTAACGAGGCTGAAACCTCTTTCTTTATTATTGCAGCATTGCGCACCTCTTGCGATGTGCGCTCAAGCACAGCAGATACCTCACCACCTGTAGCAGATGACTGTTTTATCAAAGATATTGTTCTGCTAAAAAGCCTGGAATCAAACCTATTGCCAAGCATGTTTAATGATTCTTCTAATGATTCACCGCTAAAAGATCGTTTAATTATATCCTGCACTTCTTTTGAAAGCAGGCCGTATTCTGGTTTGGAAGAGTGATACATTGCCTGGTCAAGTGGCATGCCTGCCTTTATGTTCGCTGCTACCAATAGCAGAAAATCTGGTAGTGCATCTTCCAATACGTTTCTGCGTGAGTCAGATTTTAATGTAAGTACTGCATTTGATACTACAAAAACTATAAAATAAGCAGGAATAAATGAAATTAAAAATACTAGTAACCCAACTACTGGAAAAGGAAGGCCTTTTGCATTAGATTCTACTATGTTATTTATATATTGCGCAGAGTCCCCATAACCAAATAGTAGCGATGTTATCAGTATGGCGACTAATACTACTAGCAACAATAACAATCCAGCAAATCCTTCAGCAGAGAAATATAATCCAGCAGTGTTCACTTTAGTTTCTAGTTTGCGAATAGTTTCGCGCGAATAGAACAACCTTCCAATTGGTTCAAATAATAGCTGCATATTTTTTCCTCATATTAAATATTTTGGTCTTGAACTTTCAACAATTCCAAGGAATAGGAATTGTACAATGCTAATAAACGCAAGTATAAGTAATAAAATGTAAGACGTAAATCCTTTATCGCCCGCGCTAACAACTGAGAATAAAACTGTTAATAGAACAACGCCTATTGATGGGAGTATTATACCAAATACCATAAAGAACATTACAATTGGTGTTAGCTTTTGTCCATACTCTTTAAGTTGTATTTTTTGCTCCTCTGCAATCTGGGATAATACAGCTTCAAGTGAATTTCCAACATCTGCCCCACTAGATAGTGCATTGGATATTTGCATTAATACACGAACAAAATGCCTAGAAGGATTAAACTGTGCAACCTCGCGCAGTGCTTGCGAAAGCGGTGTGCCCAATGTTACATTCTCAACAATCTTATCAAATTCTTTGCTTACCTCGCCATAGCCACGTCTAAGACCAACCATACTATCAAATAACGGCATACCAGATTTTAACGCAATAACAAGATGTCTCCCAGCAAATACTATGTCGTAATCAATACTCTTTTGCCTTTTTGTTATCATTGCATCTGGATAGAACATGAGATATTTAAATGCAATAAATGGATATAGAATCAATGGTAAGATGAAATAAACAGGCCAAACCTCATATTGAACAAAAAATACAGCGGTTATTATCCATAAGCCTATTGAAAGAAAAAATGTAGATGCAACAACCTGCTCTAAGAATTTAAGAGGTGATTTTTTTATATCAGCTAGTGTAAGCTTTTTTTTGAGATCAGGAGAACGAGGCAATAAAAACTCTGCAAAAGATGTAAGTGGCCCGCGAGCTTCCTCTTTTCGTTCTCCTTTTTTTTTGTATTTATCTAAAACCATGCTGTATCTTCCTCTATTTTCTCATTCTTATAAAGCCGTCATACTACTTACGTTCTCTATAGTGACGTGGTCTTATATATTCTTTATGCCACGTCGGCCGTTCTATGCATTTCTTATGTAAGTTAAACTCACCAATAATTACCTATTAATCTTCACTCTCTACCTTTCCAAAATATTTACTTATGGCATCTTCACTTAAACCTTTCTCTTTACCCATTAATGTTTTTGCACGATGTAAAGCCTCTGTCTTTGAGATATGACTTCTTTCATATTTCTTATAGTAATCAGCGTCCTTGGAATGCAAGTAGTAAAGCAGCGTACCTTCATCTGTTTCATTTATCTCATACACCATACCAGCTACCTTCGCCTCTTTTTCTTCCCTTCCAAAGATTTCGTTTGCTGCAGCTTCTGTAATAGAATCAATATTCTTTGAAACTATACTTCTAAGATTTGAAAATTCTCTTTTATACCTATCATTCAATTGGTCTAACTGAGTCTGAGCTTCCTTTGCTACCTTCGCATCCTTTTCAGTTAAATTTTTTAGCTCAGCCGAGTGCTTTTGAATGAGAAATTCCTCTGATTTCTTTAAGACTTCTGGCAATTGTTCATTTAACGCAGTAAGGTCAAACACAAGTTTTTCATAAACAGCCTTTTTCTCATTAATGCTATCATCAGGTAATCCTTTTATCGCATCAAAGAATCTATTTTTTATAGCAGTGGTTTGCTTGGTAATTGATGTTTGTATTTCATCTTTTATAGAAGATAGTTCACTACGTTGGGTTGACCTGATCGTCTCAAGTACATTCTGGGAGTATTCTGCTTTTGGCGCTGCAGCATTTTTCCTTTTTCCACCTTCTTTAATTCTGGTAGACATGTTCTTAAGGACAGTTATTTCGAGTTTTATGCGTTCCCTTGCGGAAATTGATTTTTCTTTAAACAAGTCCTTTGTGAGATCAAGCATTTTCCTTTTTATCTTTGTCTCATCGATTGCACCGCCCCATTCTCTGCTTAAATATTCCTCAATATCTTTGTATTTTGTATCAGCTGCTTCCTGTGCAGATGTTTCCAATATCGCAGGTACAGCTACCTCACCAACCCCTGGTTTCTCTTCAATAGGTCTTGTCTCTTCTATAGTTTTTGCAATCTCTACTTTTTCTCTTTCTATTGGTTGTGTTGGTTTTTCAATTGGCCTTCTAATCTCTATTGGTTTTTCTATTTCAATCTCTTGTTTTTCTTTTGAAGGGGCTTCAAAGTCCAATAATGTTATTTCCTCTGTGGTTTTACTTTCAGCTTTTGCAACCTCTATTTTTTCTTCAATCCTGGGTTTCTCAATCTCTTTTGCAAGTTCTTCCACACTTTCCAAGCTTTCAGTAGTTATCTCCTTGACCTTTGTTTCAACCTCTTCTGTTTTAGCCTTTTCAGCTTTGGTTACCGGTGCTTGTACGCCACCAAGTATTTTTGCAGCACTCATTATCTTTTCGATTGTTTGATACATAGCTACTAGATCTTGGTAGGTTAAATCCTCAAATTCTCTTGGTTCAAAATCTAAAGATCTAACAACCTCTATTTTATCAGAAAAATTAGTGTGCTCTAATGCATTTTTTTCAATCTTTTTTGCAGTCTCAACAGCAGAGTAAAAGTCATCAGGCATATATCTCACTGTTTTGAGTTATGGGTTTGGAGTTTTGGGTTTACGTTACTCAAAACTCATAACTACAAACTCACAACCAATCATTCACTAAACTCCCAGCTACCATTCTTTTTGACAACTTCCAGAACCTCGTCTGGGTCAACATAATAGTGCGATATTATCTTGCCCACTTGATCAACAGTTTCATAATCTTGCTTAACCATCCATTTTAGCACAGATACCTTTTCAGCAATGTTATCTGCGATTTCATGGTCATCCATGCCCGCGTAAAGCGAGAGCTGTTCTGCGATTCTGCTCATCTTTGAAACCTGCTTGATTTTATCTGTAAATCCTTCTCCACCTTCTTTTATAGTCCAACGATACAATACATTAAATTCAGCCTTTTTCTGGATCTCAGAAAACTCAAGTATTCTTCTTATATTAAAGCGCCTATGCCTGAATGTGACTATTACTCCAGATAATGCATCAAGCATTTGGGGCGGGATATTTATAGGTGGATTTGTTAATCTAGATATAGTTTGCTCAGTATTATCTGCGTGCAGCGTTGCATAAACGCTATGCCCGGTATGCATTGCCTCAAAAAGAATCTCAGCCTCTCGCTGCCTGCGAATTTCTCCAACGAGTATTCTATCTGGCCTCTGTCTTAATGCATTAACCATTAGATCAAGCATTGTTATTTCGCCCTTGCCTTCTGGATTTGCCTCGCGCACAACCATCGGTACCCAGTGCAAAAATTTCGGTAATGTAAGCTCTCTCGTATCTTCAATACTTATTACGCGCTGGTTTGCTGGTATGAATGCAGCCATTGCATTTAGAAAGCTGGTTTTACCGCTACCAGTTCCACCAGATACAATTAGGGATAGCTCATTCTGTATGCATAGCCAGACAAGCGCAGCAACATCTACAGAAATTGTAGAACTTTTTATTAATGTGGTAATTGTCCATGGATTTTTTGAGAATTTTCTTATAGTTAATGTATTTCCAAAATGCGAAATTGGGAAGAGAGTTGCATTTACACGATCTCCTGTCGGCAGATGCGCGTCAAGTGTTGGATTTAGTATGTTTATTTGCCTTCCAATTTTACGTGCAATTGTTGAGGCATAATCATATATCTGCTCTTCGCTCTCGAGATTTATATTTGATTTGCACCATCCATTTTTCTTATGATAAACCCAAATAGGTTCGCGCGAATTGTTTATAACAATTTCTTCTAGTTGCTCATCTGCAAGCAGGCTTTCAAGCTTGCCCAATCCGAGCGTGTTTTGCAAAAGATAAACAGATAGAATATTTCTCGCGCGCTCATCCGGAAGCTGTTCTTTGAAATTGCGATCTATTATTCGTCTTGCGCCTTCCATGAACTTCATTTTTACTTCTTCGAATTTTTTCGGATCTAATATTTCGCTAATATCGAGCTTAACCTCACTTACAAGTTCGCCGCGCAACTTGCTTTCAAGCATTTTTCTAGTCCATGCATCAACGCTTGGCATTGTTATCTCATAACGAGGTACAAACTCGCCAACTTTTATTATTTTTACATGTATGGGTATACCTTCACTTTCAAATGAGTAATTTGCGAGCAGCGGCACCTTAATTTTCCTTTTCTCCTCTTCTTCGGGTAGTTCTACTTTTGGTTCGGTTTCAGCAACAGGCTCTCCTAGTTGTACCTCTTCTCCAGGCTGTTCAGCCTCTTGTTCAGGAGCTGGTGGTTGTTCTGGGGTTTCTTCTACTTCCTCTTGTTTTTGCTCTGCTGCCTTTTCTTCTTTTGCTAATTCCCTCAGCCTTTCTTTTATCTTTTCTTTAATAGCATCCTTTACCTTTTTTTCCTTGGGCATATATCCACCTTTACATATTTCTTAAATAGTTGTGAATAACAAGGTTATTCACCAGATATTTAAAAATCAATGTCATTATGACTGTTCCCATAATTTCTTTATGAGTTCTTTAAGTTCTTCTCGTTTCTTATTAAATTCATCCTCTTCCTGACGTGTTAATTTAATCTGATTGACCATCTGTTTTTCCTGTTCCACATCCTTGACAGTAACTGCGCCGCCAGTGCGCAGATCCAGCATGCCAGCCTCTTTTGCAAGGAGATTCAATCTTTTTGCTATGCTCTCCGCTGTTTCTGATAAAGAATCTAAGGAGGAATTTATTTCATCCATAAGCAGCTTTTTATTTTTTATATCTTCTGCAGCCTTTAGCACATCTAATACGTCCTGTTTTTTTAGTTTTTCTTGATATGTCTTAGCTGATTGATCTAGCTGCGCAGAAGCCTGCTGACTTTCTTTCTTTAGTTTATTTATGTCATCTGCTATTGCCTGTAACTGTGCGTTATATGTTTGGATAGATAGAAGTGTTCTTTCTTTTATCTTTTCAAATGTTGCGTATGTAGAAGCACCCTCCTTTAATGTGTCTTTTATTTCTTCGGATTTATCTTCTAACTCTGTCTTTTTCTCTTCAGCCCTTCTTTTTATTTGTGCAAACTCATCTGTAAGATTTTTTATGTTTGGAAGAGTATGGAGTAACTCTGACACTACACCAATTTTTTCCTGAATGCCATCTTCAACTTTTTTTACTCTGGCTAGCTCTTTTGCAATTTCATCTTGAGATGGAAAACGCTGTAAAACTCCCTTTGCAATATCAATAGAATCAGAAAATCGCTCTATTATTTCCATATCTTTATTTATTTTCTCTGCAAGTGATGTGCTTTTTGACCTTAGTTCTTCTGCAGTATCAGAAAGTTCAGCTAGATCCTTTTTTGTATCTGATATCCTTGTTTCGTATTTTTTTATTGATGATTCTACCTCTTTTAGTACACCCGAGCTCTCTTGGATGCTCACTAAGTCATCGCGCATTTTAGCATTTGTATTCTTAACATTATCAAAATCTTTTTTAATTTGTTCAAACTTTTTCTTTACTTCAGATACTGGGGGAAATTCTGATGGAATCTCCTTTTGGTAGTTAGAAGCCCTAGAAGCGACATCTTCTAATTGGCTGCTAAGTGATGCAACCTCTTCATAGATTCGTTCAAATGATTTTTTTGCATCCTCGCCTGTCAAGTCTAGTCTTATTTTTTCAAGCTCATTCTTAAGTACTTTTAAGCTGTCTTCCAGCATGAATAATTTTTCATCAACATTTGTTATGGCTAATTTTTGCTTTTCAAATTCTGTATTTTTTTGCCCAGCCATACTGGCAAGTTCTTTCTCCAATTTATCGAGCCTTGGTCCAAATTCATTATAAAATTTAGTGAATGTTTGTTTAAGCTGTGATAGGCTTTCAGTATCAGGCGCTAGTCTTGATTTTAATTCACTTATCTCTTTTTCTACGTTTGCTTTTTCTTGGTAGAACATTTCTTTTTCTACTTTTATCTTTTCTTCTGTTGGTGTAACCCATGCCAAATAGATTTTTGTTAAGTAGTATTCTATCTTAACAATACCCTCTTCCTCTAGAATATGGGACCATTCCTCTATGGTTGCCTCTGGGATATTTAATAACGCCGCAGCTGTTTTTAGTTCAACGCGTTGTTTTTCCCTTACAAGCCGTACCAGTGCATCTACACCTGTCGTAATAAGCAATTCGTCGAACTCCATAAAAATTATAGGGTAGATATAATTAATAAAGTTAATTCTTCATAGAAAAAACATATAGTGATAATAATGCCGATCGTTAAAGATAAAAACTATAAAATAGTTAAAATAGAAAAAGGACCCCTTCAGAGGTTTAAGAACTCAAACCTACTAATGAAAAAATTTGGTGAGATGGGCCTGCAAATATACCGTGTCATAACAGGTAAAAGAACATCAGAGGATCTTAGGAAGGATTTGGACATTGAGCCAGAGGCTTTTGCAGCAATAGTTAATTATATGGAAGATGCAGGCATGATTGAGTTAACGCCAGTAGGTGCAGAAAAAATAGAAGAAGTTGAGAAGAAAGAAGAAATTATAGAACAAGTAGAAGAAAAGAAAGAAGAGGTTATAGAGCCAGAAAAAGAGGAACCAAAGATCCTAGAACCAGAGAAAGAAGAGTTTAAGATAGAACCCCCTGAAGAGGAAGAAATCAAAATAGAAGCACCAGAGGAAGAAGAAAAGAAAGAAGAGGTTATAGAACCGGAAAAAGAGGAGCCAAAGATCCTAGAACCAGAGAAAGAAGAGTTTAAGATAGAACCCCCTGAAGAGGACGAGATCAAAATAGAAGCACCAGAGGAAGAAGAAAAGAAAGAAGAAATTATAGAAGCAGAAGAAAAAGAGGAAACCTTAGAACCAGAAAAAGAAGAGACCATTGATTTAGCTTCAATGACGGAGGAAGGCCTTGGCGATGTTGGAAGCGAGGAAGCTGGTGAAGAAGAAGGATTGAATACTGTAGAAAAAATGATTAAAGATAAATTTGGGGATGTTGGCGTTAAGGTGTATACTCTAATAGATGGATCACGCACTACTGACGAAATAATGAAGGAAACAGGCGTAACAGAAACAAGATTAGTAGAGATATTAAACTTCCTAGAAGACCGCGGCATAATAAAAATGGAAGGTAAAGAAAAAGAAAAGGGAGAACCTACTGAGAAACCAGTATCTGATACAGGCATAGCTGATGTTATGGGCCCGGATACAGATGTTACTGGTCAGGATCCAAAAGGCTTTCCAACAATAGACGTTCCTGTGCGGTTAGGTTTGGATATACTAAAAACACTAAAACTCAAAGCAGATATTCTTTTTAAGCATGGTGACAAGGGGTCAAGGACATTGGATAGTGTTGATGGCAAAATCGATACATTAGATATATCACTGAAGACTAATTTACCTCTTTTTACTACGTTAGATATATTAAACTTTTTATTACAAAGTGGAGCGCTTATAATGAAACCTCTTACTAGGTTAGACGTAAAGAGAAAGTATGGTGACCCAGGTTTTTCTGTTTATAAAAAATATGGTCGTGAGGGCGTGATGCTATACGAGCTTATTGATAAGAATCTAACTATAAAACAAATGGCTGAAAAGATTACAAAAGATAAGGATAAATTTCTTGATATGTTTTTATTCATAAGAAAAGTGCTGAATATAGAAATACCGATTGATAAGGAAGTGCTTATGAGGCAACTAACCTAAATTCTGCTTAAAGAGATTCTCTCTAATGCAAGCGCATCCGCTTCTTTTTTTAAGTCTAATTTCTTTTCCTTCGCATTCAGCGCTTTCAACATTTTCCTTTTATCCTTTCCTTCAAATAAAATCAATACTGCGCTATCATTCTTTGGTTCGCTGACTTTCATTGCACTTTTTATATCGCGTTTGCCAGTCAGCCAAAGTAAAAATTCATATTTGAATTTTTTTGCGATATTCTTCTTTTTTTCAAATGAGCGCTTGGATAAAAATTCTGCAAGGTTAAGCTCTTCTTTTGATTGAACAATTGAAGGTTCGATTAATAACGCATTAAAGCAATCACATACCTTTAAGGCAGCTTCCGAATCTAGTTTATATTCAATAAATAGCGTCATCATAAGTGTTTTAAAACTGTGCACATTATTAATATATTACTATTTTTATGAGGGAATACTAAACGGCCGAGCGAACCTTATGTTTCATGAGTTGAGCTCTGTATAGAGAACATAAGTAAAACGACGGCTTTGTAGTAATGAGAAAATATAGGAGGTCATAATATGAAGCAGTATCACAAGCCACATACTAAAAAAGTAAGTTCCGGAACAGGTGGAAAGCGCGTTAAGTTTAGGGATAAAAAGCTTGCGCATGTTGGCGGTGTATTTACAGCAACAAAGGTTGCTGACAAAGACGAGCGCGTTGTTTCCCGAGGCAGGGGATTTAATCTAAAAACCAAGTTAAAAAGAGCAGCATTTGTTAATGTTAAAAATAAAGAAGGAAAAATGAGCAAGGCAAAGATTTTAGGTGTGCTTGAAAGTCATAATCCAGAATACGTCCGTCAAAATATAATTACAAAAGGCGCTGTTTTGAATACTGAGGCCGGTAAGGTTAAGGTTACTAATAGAGTAGGTCAAGATGGCGTAGTTAATGGAATTGTAGTTGGATAATGATTAAATAATCTCTTTCTCATTATTAGATAGGCGATTTTATGCTTAGTCTAAAATCTTTCTCCTCCCCATTCTCAAAACTAATTATTGTTTATTTATTTTGGCTTAGCAGCTGGATATTTGCTGGCAGTTTATTTGAAGTGTATTTCTTTGGGTTAGGTTTAAGCATACAGGAAATAGTAGGTACTAGTTTTTTCTGGTCTATTGGCTCGCTGTTGCTCGCCCCATTTTTCAAAAAAATCCAATCAAAGAGATTTATGCTTCTTGGAATAGCAATTGCATTTCTTGCAGTTGCATCGCTTTATTTTATCAAAACCAAGGAAATAGCATTTGCCTATAGATTATTACTTAGTCTAACCCATTTCTTTTTCTGGATTCCATTTAATATTACATTCTATGAATTCCGCAAAGAAAACAATGCAACGCTTGCTGCACTTTACTATTCTGCTGGCCCGCTTCTTATGTTTGTGCTGCCTGGTTTATCAGGGGTAATCGCAGCTAATTTAGGATATGAGAGCCTTTACGGTCTAGCAATGCTCTCTTACGTTATAACTTTCATTCTTGCATTTAAATTCTTTAAAAATAAAGACTATAGCTATAGTTTTTCTGAGAGCATCAGATCACTGTCAGGATTGAAAACCCTTATTTTCCTAGAAGGTCTTTCTCCAAGAATAATCGTATCTGTTTTATTGGAAACAATGTTGTTGAAATATGCAACAATGCCAGCAGATTTTGGTATGTTTACATCATTAACTACGTTATCATCAATAATCGCAGCCCTTATAATCGCGAGAATCTCTGATGTCAAGAAAAGGAGAAGAGAATTTATTATTGCATCAGCAGTTGCATTAGGGCTTGCTGCAATATTTACTGGTTTTACTTCTGGAATAACCCAGTTCTTCATTGGATTCTCAATAATAAATTTCATAAAAACAATATTCTTTCCATTACCTTTAGCACTTGTAGTAGATAACTCAAAAAGTCTAGTTAATAGCATGCTGGGTAGAGAGATTTTGCTTAACTTTGGAGCTATTATAAGTTCGTTTATTGCATTTGTTTTGTTATCCTATTTTGATATTTCTTTTGTACTGATTCTGAATGGAATCGTGTTGCTATTATACCCGCTAGCGTTTGAATTGAAAAAGAGAAAACTTGCTAAAATATAATATTTATACAAAACTGCGCGGAGTTAAATTATCTTTTAATAATCTAGCGAGATCAGTTTGTTCATCATAAAGCGTGGCAAACGGTCCGTGTCCTTTTTGAACTAAAACTGCTCCTCGATCATTAAAAACTACTGGCGTAACCAATCCATCTGCCCTTACTAAGCCGAATACAACTGTATTCATTGAACCGAAAACAAATGCATCAGCATTATCAGCACCAACTGGCATCATTTGTCCATGAATTTTCGGTAGACCACTCACTACTTGAGGCGTTAACTCGCAAACAGTATCACAACCAACTGCCTTGCCAGCAGCTTCTAATCCTACAGCAATTTTCTCTGCGAATTCTCCTGCTGCCTGCCCACTGCAAAATGCAACTGATTCTTCTCTATCGAGTCTGGAGCCACGTCTAACTCCTTCCCTAATAGTTGCAAATGAACGAAAAGCATATGCTGCGCCATCACGCCATGGTTCTGGCTTAACATATTGTCTAAATTTTGATATTTCTGCTATTTGTGCCATGTAGCTATTTATGTGTGTAAATGTTTTTAAATGTTGTGGTTATGGCTAGTTTTTCGTGAAATCATTTTGGGACGCGTATTTATATACTAGTTATGACATAATTATGTTATGAATCAAATAGCTAGCAACAGGCTCGCTTTATGCGAGAGGGCGCAAACCGCTAGCGTAAGTAATAACTCTTTCTTGTTAGTTATCTGATTTTCTAAGCTGATTAAAATGCTTAGAGATAATGCTCAAACTCCTAGCGCCCAGAGAAACGAGCATATTTGCATACGCGGGATTTTTGGTTTACTTGGATCAAGAATAGCCTTAGCCATAAGAAAAAATCCCGATATGAGGTTAGCAGTTGGCATAGCGAAAAACGATCCAACACTTCATGATGCGCTTAAGACAATGAAACCGTTACCAGAAGATATAAGAAAGGATTTATTTGCTGAAAAAATGTATTTAGATGACAAACACAGCGTTGTTCGGGAAGTCAATGCATCGCAGAATATGGTAACATTCGAGCCAGCAGACCAGCTTAATCTTTCAGATTGCGATGTTGTAATAGATGCAGCCAGTCCAGGAAGCTCGCAAAAATGGATGGAACGCTATCGCACTTTTAATGGACCAGTAGTTATTCAATCAGGTGAGTATCCTTTAGGTAGATTAATAGTACCGCCAAGAAAAATGTCATACAGCGAAAACGAAAATATATTCAGGCAAGGTGATTGTGTACTTTCTGGAATAGTGCCAGTATTACATTATCTAGAACCAGTAGCAAAGCGAATAATAATGAGCATACTAACTCAATATACTGAAAAGCTAAATGATTATACAACTGGAGAGCGATTAGGTTCTACGTATATTAGAGAGGATGTAAAGCAACAAGTAGAAACTGAGCTCGAGCCGTTATTTCCTGAAACAGAGCTAATGCTTTTAGGAGTATCTCAGGTATCTGGTCTTAGTTATTATACTGCTACTTTACTAGTTGAAACAAAGTATCAGATGAGCGGACAAGAAATAAAAGAACTGTTAGAAAATAAACCGCGCATACGAGTAGTTCCTGATATAAAATCAACATATGAAATAGCGCATTTTCATAAAGAAAGGATGCAAGCATTTGGTAAAGAAATGCCTCCAATTACAGTTTTTGGCAGTGATCTTAATTCGACTGCTCGCTCTACGTTATTTCGAATAATGATAGCAATAGATTATCGCTACATAGCAGTACTTCCGAATATAGATACAGTAAGAATGCTCACCTTAGGAATGAGTGGAGAAGAAGCAATGAGGTTTACTGATAGGAATATGGGATTTAGTCAGGTTTAATCAATGTTGGTAGTGTTAAGAAAAGTATAAAAAGGTAACCAATTATAATAGCTACGCAATGATTAATGCAGAGAGGCGATTAGGGAAAACTGTTCCAATTCGAGCTATTCCAACTGTTACGCGAGCGAGCGACCTATTTAGAAGATATCATAGAGAACAGAGACAAGAAGTAAGAAAAGCAGATGTAAAAGAAGATAAAGCACTCGCACAATTGAAAGAAGCATGGAAGGAATTCAACTGCAGAAAAAGAAGGGCAATAGTTGATGAATATGAAGTTGCAGTTTCTCTTGTATCTTCTATTAATTATAGTTCTGTAGATGTCGGCAAATTCAGCATAGCGCTAACTGAGTTTCAGGAAGAAAAAGACTTTTTTTCAAAAGCAGGCCTCTTCTTAAGCGCTCTTATAAATAATGGAAAGGACGCGAGCTATACAATAACCACAAGACACTTAGAAAAACCGATTAAATATCTAGGTTTCAGGAATACCAAAAATATTACAATAATAGGGGATGTTGGTGCTGACGCTGCGTATAAGATGGAAAGTGGTGTAATGGTTATCAATGGAAACACTGGTGGAGGCACAGGATATGAGATGCAAGGCGGGTCGCTTGAAATAAATGGAAACGCAGGAATGCGCCTTGGGACAAAAATGAAAGATGGAACCATAAGTGTAAAAAAAGATGTGAGAGCAGCTGCAGGTTTATTAATGCAGGGTGGAGCCATTGTGATTAATGGTAATGCAAACGACCACTTAGGTGGTCTTATGGAAGGAGGAAATATTGTGGTTAAAGGAAACGCAGAAAATAGTGTAGGTTTTGAGATGAAGGGTGGCTCTATTAGGGTAAAAAATCATGTAATGGATTTTTGCGGTAAAAAAATGCGCGCTGGAAAAATAACTGTTGGTAGTGCTGATAATCATGTTGGCAACTCAATGGAAGGAGGGAGAATAACAGCAGAAGGCCGTATAGGCAACATTACTGGGGAAGAAATGACAGGTGGCGTTATATTAGTTGAAGGACATGCCGGAGATTATATCGGATTTCGTATGATTGCAGGTAAGATAATCGTTGAAGGTTATTTAGGAGATCGTGTGGGTTTTGAGATGGAAGGCGGTGAAATACATGCAAATGGTGATGAACTTCCTTCTTTTGTAAGGGTAATTAATGGAAAAATCTTTCATAAAGGAAAATTAATCTATCCAAGAAGTGGTTAATATGGAACCTTTAACAAGACCAAGACAAACGCGCGAAAGCGCGAGACTAAGGGTTATTGATACTTGGGAAAAAATAAAGCCATTAGACGCCCCAATAAATGGTGCCCTAATAGATGAAGCAAGAAGATTAAAGGAAAGAACTAATGCATTTGTAGTTGTTCATACTTATCAGAGAATAGAGATGAAGGCAATTGCTGATGCAATCGGAGATTCATTTGCACTTGCAAAAGCAGCGCAGGAACTTCCTGCTGGCAAGGTTGTAATTCATTGCACAGTAGATTTTATGGCAGAAACTACAAAGATTCTGCGCCCGGATTTAACAGTTGTTGTACCTTCACATTATGGTGGATGCGGATTAGCAGATTATGTTACTGGTGAGCAAATACGCGCGTGGCGCTCCAGTGAAGCAGCACGATTAGGAATTCCAGAAAGCGAATTACCTTTGGTTCTTTACATAAATTCTTATGCAAATGCAAAGGCAGAAGCAGATGTTATTTGCACCTCTTCAAATGCATTAAAAGTCGTTGAGAGTTTGCCACATTCAAATGTTTTATTCGCGCCAGATAGAAATTTGTATTATTCAATAAGAAACAGAACAACAAAGAATCTAATTGCATGGGAAGGAAGTTGTCCGATCCATCAGGAATTTACATTAGAAATGCTGGAAACAGCATTAGATAGAGTTGAACGAGGTCCACAAAGAGGAAAAATAGGCATAATGGTTCATCCAGAATGCATGCCAGAGGTATTAGATTGCGTTAGAGGTTTACGTTATGTTAATGCAGTACTTAGCACTGGCGGGATGATCACATTTGTACGTGCGCACCCAGAAATAGATATTTGGATTATTGGAACTGAAATAGGACTTATAGAATCGCTTTGCCAAGAGCACCCAAGCAAAACGTTCTTACCAGTTTATGAGCATAAGAGCTGTGATGCTAGTTGTGTTTGCCCGTATATGAAATCAGTTTCTATAGAAGGAGTAATAGCCGTTCTGAAGGCACTTTCAGAAGGAAATGTAGCTGCAATAGCACAGCATGGAAAATTAATAGAAGTTCCAGAGCAATTTATTCCTCGTGCGCGAATTGCAATAGAAAGAATGGTTGCAGTTGGAAGAGGAGATGGACCAACAGGATATTAAACCTAGGTAATTTTTCCATCCTTTATTTTTTCTGTTTTAATTTTTTCGTTTCCTGCTAAGAGCACTTTTCCTTCAGCGTATGCAATATGGTCTTTTACTTCTAATTTTATTTTGAAAAAAATATCTGCGGTTATTAGTTTTTGGT
The DNA here is from genome assembly GCA_018304385.1 of Microcaldota archaeon. Taxonomy (GTDB): domain Archaea; phylum Micrarchaeota; class Micrarchaeia; order Anstonellales; family Bilamarchaeaceae; genus JAGVWJ01. Next base: position 11,299 of record JAGVWJ010000004.1, on the reverse strand, counting down.
CATGAGTCTTGATGTTTGAGCCGTCTAGGGTTATCTTTGTTCCAGTATCTGCATCTGGATTAATTATTTCTACATCGCCACTAGCACTTTCACAAACCAAAAGCATTCCCTGACTCTCCACTCCGCGTAATTTTGCAGAAGGAATATTCCTAAGCACAAGTATTTTCTTTCCGACAATATCATCTGGCTTGTAGAACTTAGCAATTCCAGAAACTAACTGTATTTCACCACCAGCGACTTTAACCTTCTCAACTAATAATTTCTCAGCATTTGGATGTTGTGATGCAGAGGTTATTTCTCCTACTTCTATATCTAGAGAGTCAAAGGTTATATCTGTTTTTTCTTCTTTTTTGGCTAACTCCAGCTTTCTAAATAAAACCTTTGGCTCGCTTATTGTATGTCCTTCTTTTATCGACTGCTTACCCAAGTCTTTCCATTTTTCTGGTTTAATATTAAGTTGCTTAAAAATTTCTTCGCTTGTTTTAGGTAAGAATGGCCAAAGCAGGATAGCTAAATCCTTTACTTGGTTTGTGAGCGTGTATAATACGCTCGCTGCTCGTGCTTTATCGGTTTTAATTAATTGCCAAGGCGCATTTTCTTGGAAATAACGATTGGTTTCTTTTGAAAGTAGCATTACTTCATTTAATGCATCCTTTAGTTTTAATTCATCTAATAATTGCGCAATCTTTTCGTAAGCTTTCTTATTATTTTCAATAAATCCCTTGTCTTTTTCATTCGATTTGCCGTTCGGTACTTTTCCATCAAAATTATTTTTTATAAATACTAGAGTACGATTAACTAGATTACCGATATTTGCAAGTAGTTCACTATTATTTTTTTCAATAAGCGTACGCTCTGAGAAATCCCCATCTTCAAACGTAGAAATCTCACTAATCAAACAATAGCGAAGCTCATCCACGCTATAAGTATCAATTAAATAAAATGGATCAACAACATTTCCAAGCGTTTTGCTCATTTTCTGACCCTCAACTGTGATGTAACCATGCACAAGCAACTCCTTTGGCACTGCTAAACCAGCAGAAAGCAATATTGCTGGCCAATAAACAGCATGAAAGCGAATTATTCCCTTACCAATTACGTGTAATCCTGGCCAGTATTTTTTGAATTTCTTTTCATCAAACCCATAGCCAATTCCAGTTATATAAACACTTAGTGCATCTACCCAAACGTACATTATTTGAGATTTATCTTCAGGAACTGGGACTCCCCATCCCTTAGCACGTGAAACTGAACGTGAAATACTGAAATCTTTTAGTCCAGTACGAATAAAACTTAACACTTCATTCTTGCGCGTTTCGGGAATTATTTTTAATTTGTCTTTTTCTATCAGATCTTCAAGTTGTTTTTGATATTTTGAGAGTCTGAAAAAATAATTCTCTTCTTCTATTAGTTCGGGTTTTTTCTGATGCTCTGGGCATAAACCATTTGGTAATTCCTCTGACTCGTAAAAAGATTCACAACCAACACAGTATAGACCTTGGTATTTTTTCTTGTAGATATCTCCGTTTTTGTTGCAAAGCTGCCAGAGTTTTTGTGGTCCGACCCAATGTTCTTCCTTTATAGAAGAGCGAATAAAAGAGGTATAAGAAAGTCCTATCTTATCTGCTAATTGCCTAAAAATAGCTGCATTTTCTTTGCATAGCTGTGCTGGCGTAATACCTTTAGCTTCAGCTGCATGCACATTCTTTAAACTATTTTCATCTGCGCCGGTTATCAGTGCAACATCTTCACCAAGCAGTATATGATATCGTGCTATTGCATCTGTTAATACCTTTTCGTAAGCATGCCCAAGATGTGGTCTTGCATTTACGTAATCGATTGCGGTTGTTAAATAAAATGTAGAGGCTAAGCTAATCACCTTTTGAATATTATTAGCTTAGGAGCTATTAAAAATTATGCGACCTCTCTAGCTTGCGCCTCAGATACCGGTTGTAGCTCAAAAACAGTTGCTGGTTGTAGCACCTTCGCAGCAACAATAAGCTCAAGATGTCCTTGTTCTCTAGATAAATTTAGTTGTCTTGCTAGGTCTCCATTATTTATTGCGATTTCTAATAATCCATTAGAACCCCTGTAAGCAATTAACTCACCTTCTCCAACATCGCTAAATTTATGACCGGTTTTAGTCAATATTGTTCTACCTGCAACTGACAATGCTAGAAATGGTGCCTCTAACAATTTGTTTGCTTCGCCATTTCTTAATCCAAGTACTAAATTACCAATAGGGTCAATATCAACCAACGGAACCGAAACAGAATCTCCAGTATAAATAGGTTCAAATGCTATTCTTGGGTGAGCGCTTACATCAACTGGCTTACCAAATTCGCTTGCTGCAGTACCGCTAGCGTAAAGTGCTGCAACTGGTCCAAATTTAGTTCTACCATCCCATGTAACGCATCCTAAATCATCAACATGGTGCTTAGCATTAGCAAGATCAAATGCAGTAACTGAGTCTAATCGTTTAACTAATGCGCCAATTATACCATTATTTAAAGGACCAACCAAAGCAACTGAAATAAGATAATCGCCATCAGCGCCTTTTATTTTAAGCTTGCCTTCTACAATTGCCGCAACACGCTCGCTACCAACGCCTCGGTCAAAAACATTTATTAAAACAAGATTAGAGAGTTTCTTTTCAATTTCATCTTTTGACAAGCCTTTAGCTTCCAGCTTTCTTGCACATAATTCTAAGGTAATTCTATGCGTATCAATAACTCTATCAAATTCAATTGCAGCAATTAATGGGCTGCCTAATGGAGGAATACCTGGAACAGTAGTTACTTCTAACTCTGCATTAAGTGATCTGCCAATAGTTTTAATTTGATGCTCAACATTTGCCTGTGCCCCATCAGCGCCCCAATCATGGGCAAATACAATTGTTGCCCTCCTCCTTTCTTCTACCAAAGGAGGTCTTCTAAATACGCTTATAGCTGCAGTTATTCTATCAATAACTCTTGTAGGATCTTTGCATCCGTAAACCCCTTCCTGTTTGTGTGGCTCCCAATTTAATCACCTGTGAAACTATTAAAAATATTCGTATATTTATATATTACTGATAAAAATATTCTTATTGGAATATGTGAGGGTGATTTTATTCAATTCGAAATAGATAAACTCGGCGATTTAAGGCGAAAGCTAAATCTAACTCAAAAAGAATTAGCTGCGCTTGCAGGCGTAAGCCAAAGTCTGATTGCTAAGATCGAGGCAAGAAAGATTGATCCTGCATATTCAAAGGTGGTTGCAATATTTCATGCAATAGAAGATCAGCTAAACAAGCATAAGCATACAAAGAAAGCAAGCGAGGTAATGACAAAAGATATCATATCCATTAAGCCAGATGATAAACTCGATAAAGTAATGAAAATAATGCGCGAACGCGCGATATCGCAATTGCCCGTACTCAAGGAAGGCAAGCCAATAGGCAGCGTAACAGATGATGAATTTGTAGATTGGCTAACAAAGTATGGAGATAAAATATCTAAGGTATCTGTGCGATACGTAATGAAAGAGAGCTTTCCGATAATTCCTGAAAATTCTGAAATAGAAGTAGTTACTGAAATGCTTAAATTCTATAAAGCGCTTTTGGTTAAGCGAGATGGTGATGTAGTGGGAATAATCACTAAATCAGATTTGATTAAGGCTATGCGGTCATAATAAATAGAATTATTTCCATCTTACCATTACATACTCACTGTGCGCATATCCATTTGGAAAGAAAAGCGCAACGTTAAGCGAGTAGTTGCCACCTTGCGTAAAGGGTACTGCTTCAAGTAGAGCATCTGTTGCGTTCCATGAAAAGACCTTTGAAATAAAGAGTGATGGGGTTCCAAATTCATTCCATACGATTACCTTATACCACATTGTTTTATCAACGACTTGTGGAGCATTCCATCGAACATACAGATTCTTTTGCCTCTGTTCCCATTGAACCATTGTCGGATACGAAATACTGCTTTGTATATATGAAACGTTTTGTCGGTAAATAATGGTCTTATTCTTGGTGTATTCAAAGACATAAGTACCACTTTCTGGAAGAGAGTCATTTGCTGGTCCGTATAGAACCCATCTCCGTGTTATTTCTCCAGAATAATTATTTAGATTGAAATCTTTATTTAGAAAATAACGCGAACCGTTTGGTGTTACAACCAAAACTTCATCAACACGCCAAAGAAAACATTCTTCAAGCAGCGAATAGTTTCCAAAACAATTTACCTTAAATTCCCATCCTTTGCCATAGGGGGAATATTGAGACCAAATTTCTGGATGGACAGGAATAAGTGTGTCTTCCTTTGTAGATTTATTTTTGGGTGCGTCTATATAAACTTCGGTAACAGAGGGATTCACTAGCAAGTCCTTTTCAATCAATGGAGTTTTATCATAAATAGGATCAGAAACAAGGGTGTTTTCTTTATTGATAAGCAAACTGCATCCTGAAAGCAAGAAGAGCAGTAGAATACTGGTGCACAATATTATGTTGTTTTTATAAACCAAGAAAGCCAACCCGCTATCAAAAATCAGTGTTTCTCAAAATATTTCTTATAATCCTCATTATGCGCTACGTAAATCTGAACATTTCTTTTTATTCTCGTAACATGCTCATCAGTTGTCTGTTTTACTACTTTCCCTGGTATTCCTAGTACAATGGAATTATCAGGAATCTTTTTTTCTTCAGTAATTACGCTACCAGCACCAATAATACAATTCTTACCAATCTCAACCCCGCTTAAAACAATTGCACCCATACCAACAATACAATTACTATCTATCTTGCAACCATGAATAATTGCACCATGCCCGATGACAACATCCTCTGCAATGACAACAGCATTTTTATCATCAACATGCAAAACAGCATTATCCTGCACGCTAACATTTTTCCCAATGCGAATATAATTCTGATCAGCGCGTATAGTTGCACTAAACCAAACACTAGAGTTTTCTGCTATTTCCACATCCCCAATTATATCTGCAGATGGTGCAATGAAGCAAGATTCATGAATATGTGGATGTTTATCCTTATATCTATAAAGCAAAAGATCACCTAAAATTAGCACATTTTAAGAGCTTTAAATTGATCTATTATTGTTCCTGAGCAATATGTGCACAAGTCAGTTATATCATCAGGATCAGTTACTGCTGTTAATGTACTTTTTGGAAATTTGCATGAAGCAGTAAGCCCTTTTATTTCAGCAGGAGACTCGAATTGCATCTCCATTTTGCAGTCATCTCCTTCGAATCCGAGAATTCTTTCAGACATAATAATCTCGCCATTATCTAATTTTCCATAAGCAGGTGTGCATGTCTGTTCAGCTGGTTCAAGACATTCCTGATAAGCATAACCACAGTCTTTTGGTTGAGGTTGACCTCCGAGACCTGAGCAACCTGCAATAAATAAAACAAAAACCCCAAATACTAATGTTAAAAATCGCATTATTTTATTACAGAAAGAATATTTATTAATGTGGCCCCTGCTTCGCGTACATATCAATTACTTCCTGTGTAGTCGTAATCTCATCAATGCTCTTATCAGGCCGCATCTTTAACATTCTTGGGAATCGCAATGCATGCCCCCTCCCTTCATCCATACCACACGTATGCGTTGGCGAAAGCGTAATCTCATCAAATGAAGCCTCTATAACATAGCGTGGTTCAACCCAAAAATCTGGTTTTTGAGCTTCGTTAAAATCTAATTTCGCAGGTGGAGCTTCTACTTTTATATCATCCAGCATTTTCTGTAGTTCAACCATCTCCTGTTCGCTGTATCCAGAGCCGATCTTTGCAATAGTTTCCAATCTGCCTTTATCTTCGTTATAAACAGCAACAAGCAATCCACCAAATTCGAATTCAGCACGCGCTCCTCTTCCAAGATAATACCCAACGATCACACCATCAATTGTATCAACTGATTTTCCATATGATTTTTTTAGTTTTATCCATGCGAACTTGCGCTTGCCTGCTGTATATGGTGCAGATAAATCCTTTGCCATTATGCCTTCTAATCCCTCTTTGATTGATTTCTTGAACAGTTTATCAAGTTCTTTCCAAGTTTTTACAATTTTTCGATTTGGTAGTTTAAGGATACCTAATGGAAAAATTTTCTCTAGTGTTTTTCTTCTTTCCCTATAGGGTTTTTCAGTCAAATCCTTTCCATCCAAATATAATACATCAAAACAAAATATGTTTAGTGGCAATTCCTTACTTGCATCACTTATCCCATGCTTGCGCTTGCGCTGCATTGTTTGTTGAAATGAATAATATCTATTTTCTTTTTCGTTATATGCCAATGCTTCGCCTTCAAATATAATCTCATTTGCTTTAAGTTTTTTTACTGCCTCAGTCACATCAGGAAACATGTGAGTCATTTTTTCCAATTTGCGGGAATAAAGTTCAACTTCTTTGCCACGCTTGTGCACCTGCAAACGAAATCCATCAAATTTAAACTCACACGCGCACTTACCAATCTTTTCAACTATTTCTTCTGGTGTGCTTAAGCGTTCTGCTAGCGCAGGTTGTAATGGTTTGAATGGCTGAACAATAAATCGATTTATCTTTTCTGGATTTTCAAAAAATGTTTTTGCAACATAACCTAAATCACTACAAACATTATAGGCGCGTTCGAGTGGCTCGCGCAAGGATTTATCTCCTGTTTTTGAAACGCTAAGTGCATCCAATATTGTCGGATCGCCCACGCCTAAGCGTAATCTTCCAAGCACAAACCTTACAATAAATCTCGCTTCTGCTGGTGATGAGTTATTTAACATTTCAGTAAGATGTTTTATCTTTAAATCTTGGCTCCCTGCCCCACCTGTTTTTGCAATTTTTAAAAGTGCATTGTAAACATATTCAATATCCATATCTTCTCTACTAAGTGAAAGCTGCTTTCTTTTTCCAAGCATCTCATCTACTGTTAAGCCAAGATCGCCTGATTTTTTATAATGCTGCTCAACCTGTTCTTTTGGATAACCGCTTACTGCTGCTATTGCGCGTATTGCAAATTGCTCTCCCATTCCAAGGTCTATGCCTTCATATGGCGGTGCAAGTATGCCTTGAGTTAAATATATTAGTTTATCAATTTCTCTGGAGCTAGTTTTTTTGAATAGCTCTGCGAGTAGATCTGTCATTTCCAGTCTGCCAGATCGCTTTTCAATTTCTAAGAAAACCTGTGCTACGTCTTTGAAAAAAGTCATAACTATTTATTCAAAGTAAAAGAATAAAAAGAACTATACTTCTACTCTCTTGTCGCCTTCATATACATAAAGTTTGCCGTCTTGTTCGTCAAGTGTTTTCTTATGAGAGCCATCGCAACTTGGTTGATTCTTGCTTAAACCACACCTGCATATCCATGCTTCTCCAACTTGCTGCGGTCCTTTTATATCATGTTTAACTAATCTTGTCATTTTTACCTACCTCCAAATGGTATTGTTAACTATCTTTTTAAACTCTATCCCCAAATCTTACACATGACTGATATAAAAAAACTAATTGAAGATCTAAAAAGTAATGATTTGATAATTAGAGAGAGTGCTACTTCTAGTTTAAGTGATGCTGCAGCTCAAGGTGTAAATATTTCTAGCGCGGTACCCGCACTCATAACTGCCTTATCCGATAAATCCTCAATTATTAGAACAAATGCTGCTGAGGCATTAACATCTGCTGCATCAAATGGAACAGATATTTCATCCGCTATTCCTGCTCTTGAAAGAGCGACTTCTGATTCTGTGCCATACGTAAGTGAAAGTGCAAATAAGGCATTGTCGGCATGGTCGGAAAAAGCAAGTGGAAGAGTGGCAGACGGTGCTAATGAAAATTCAAGATTCAGAATTTATTATCAAGGTAAAAAACAAAATGCTAAGGGTAGCCCTGTTATAATTATAATCTTTGGCCTGATATTTTTTGGAGTAGGTGCTTATTTTATTTGGAATGACTATAATGCGCTTTCATGGGATCTTATCAAAGGGACAGTAACATTTTCTGAGATTAGTGAGGATTATGATTCAGACGGCGATCGCATGTTTTCTGCAGAGATAGATTATAGTTATACATATAATGGAAAAACATACCGAGGTAATTGTTGCGGATTTTCCACAAGCGATTTTACCAGTATTGCAAGGATGGTTGATAACAACGCAGCAGATAAAGAGGTGGATATATTTGTGAATCCAGCTGATCCGTACCAATCACGCCTAAAAGAAGATGTTAATCCTTTTAATTGGCCTTATTTACTTTTTGCAGGGATAGGCGCATTAGTTATGTTATTTGGAATTTATTTGGCATTTAAGGGTAAAAAAACTAGTGTCTGATTATAAAACCTCTATGTTCGCCAGTAAAATTATACCAATCATAGTTTATCTGTTCAACATTTGCGCCCTTAGGGCCTTTGGCGCACCATTCTAAGAATTTTTCAAGTGTTTTCTTGTCTCCTTCTGCCAATATTTCAACACTTTCTCCATCCTCGCTATTCTTAACCCAGCCAGTTAGCTTAAGCTCATTTGCCATATCACAAGTAGTAGCTCGAAAGAATACCCCTTGTACAATACCACTAACGGTAATATGTAAACGTGCTTTATTCATATCAATCAATTCCTATAACCCGGCATGGCGCACCATCCGCATTTTGAATATGTAATGGAGCAATAATGCATTTAAACCGTTTGCCTACGCGCGTAGCAAGGTTATATAAGTTCTCGACAATAGGTATACCTTTTCCTAAAAGGATATAATGAATTTTATAAGGAGCTTTATCTGGTGATGGTGAATCAATTCCAATAACTTTTACTTTTTTTGCAACTAAAGCTTGCGCAGTTTCCTTTGAAATAACTGGATAATTTGTAAAATAATTTGGTGATTTGTAATTATCACTATGTCCTGTATAGAAAAAAACAAAATCATCTTTCTTTATTTTTTTAAGTTCGGTTTCAGATAATTCGATTTCTTTTTGGCATTTACAATCAAAAACTATTGCTTCACCAACAAAATAAGAAATATCATAATCGCTAAGTTTTTTCCCATTTTTTATACAATGAAATGGCGCGTCAATATGCGTGCCAGTATGCGTAGGAAAACTAAGCATTAGTTCATTAAATCCATACTAAGCATTAGTTCATTAAATCCATCCGTATCAATATTCAAAACAGAGGAGATTTTTGGCTTGGGAACTCCTGGATAGACTGGAGCGTTTTCGTCTAAAGGAATGGTTAAATCGAAAATTTTCACAATAGCTCTCCCCTAGCCTGTTCTATCTGGATTCTAGCAATGTCTTGTTTTCTTCTAAATTCTGGTAAAACAGAGTTACTAAAGCGCAATGGTAGCAGCGCATCGTAAATCTCCTCCATCATCTTGAAATATTGTTCTGCTAATTTCTTGTCTTTTTTACGCAATGATTCATACATTTCTCGTTTAAGCTCGCCAGTTGCATCAAGCAAGCCATTCAGATACGAGATCTCGTTTACTCCGAGCTCTTTAAAACTAGGAATTTTTTTACTTTCAACTGCACTTAAGACAATTTTTGCTTCTGCATACTCTTGTAATATATGATTTAGCTGCTCTGGAAACTCACCTGCAATTTTTTCAATTGCATTAAGCTCATTTTCTGCAACCTTTAAATGTTTTTTCGCTTCGTCCATGTCTTTGGCATGAATTGCTTTAATCGCATTGCTGCAGCTTCGCACTATTTCTCTGTTCTTTACGTGTACTTTATCGAATTGCTCCTCTTTTTTCATAAGGGTTTTTTCAATTTCTTCTATACCTAAATCCATAAAATCACTCCACAATAAGTATTTTAATGTTCATTAATTATATTATAATGAGGTTTTAAAATGCACATTGTTCTCTCATTAGGTGGAAGCTTGGTAAATACTGAGCAAGGGACAGATAAAGAATATCTTGCGAAAATAAAGGCAATAATTGAAAAAAGCGAAGCTTCTTTTGGCATAGTTGTTGGTGGCGGCTTTGCAGCAAGAAAAAAAGCAAAAAAGCTGCGCGAAAAAGGCGCAAGTGAGTTTGATTGTGATACTGCTGCAATAAAAATAACCTGGAAGAATGCAAAGGCAGTTATTGATGCATTGGGAAGCATCGTTTATCCAAAAGCATTGAAGGATTTCTATAAAGCTCGAAAGCTCGCTGACAAGCATAAAGTAGTAGTTATGGGCGGAACGATTCCAGGAATAACTACTGATACTGATTCCGTTCTTTTAGCAGAAGCGCTTAACTCAACGCGATTAATAAATATAAGTAATACAGATGCTATTTATGATAGTAATCCAAAAGACAATCCACATGCTAAAAAATATGAAAAGCTTAGTTATGATGAACTGATAGAATTAGCAATAAAAAATGACAAGCGCACAGCTGGCACTAATTTCATATTTGATATGCTCGCGTGCAAGCTTTTAGCGCGCTCAAAAATAGAGGCACATTTTGTAAGCGGAAAAAATTTGCATGATGTTGAGAATGCGATAAATGGAATGAAGCATAATGGGACTATGGTGGTATGAATGGCGGATATGGAAGAAGAGATTAGAAGGCTTGATGCTGAAGCAAGAGTGCGCGTTGATAAAACATTGAGATCAATAAACCTTGCACTTAAACTTAATATTACAAAGATAAAAAGTAAGAAAATACCAAAGGATCTCCAGCTTCTAATAAAATGGAAAGAGGGATTAGAATATTGGAGAGATCGCTATGTATATCCGACAGAAGATACAGAGGTAATGGCCGAAAGGATTGGAACTTTTTATGAATTGTGTAGCGGAATGAAGTGATTTTACATGGCTCAAGGACAAAGAGAGCTTCCTCCGGAAGTTATACCTATCGTGCCAGTTTTACAAAGAACAGAAGTAGCAGCTCAGACAGCAATAGACGGTGCAACACGATCAGTCGATGCTTTAACGCATGACATTGGTCGAAAAAAGCTGGATCTTACAGCAATAGAATTTGCCAGATCAAGTGATCCAAGAATAAAGGCATTTGGCCAGGCAGCTCGTGATTTCTTAAAAAAAGGTCAAACAGAAAACGCAGAGTTAGCACTTGGAATGGCTGAAGCACTTACAAGAGTCAGAGAACTAGGTAAGAAATATGAAAGCCAGGAATGGGTACAAAGCTTCATTTCCTTTGCAGATACGCTAAAAGCAAAGATAGATGAATTGGATGACCAAACAAGAGCAACTGTTTATCTTTATATTAGTGTAACAAAGGAGAACGTCCAAAATGGGGGTCGGGTAGAAACAATTGAACGATTTCGCTCAAGTAAGGATAGCTTTATACAATCTGCAGTTCCAAAAAT
>JAGVWJ010000003.1 GCA_018304385.1 Microcaldota archaeon | reverse complement strand
ATAGTTTCTGTCATTAAAAACCACCTGCGGGTTTTTGATCCTGCAATCATATTACAATAAATTCGATAGTTCTGCTGTTCTCCAAACCTTTATTTTCTTTTGTTTTGTAAAGTGTGGATCATCGCTCCAAATATCAGCACCAGCAGCCAATGCTGCAGCAATAAAAACAACGTCACCAGGATCGATATGCAGCATTATATTTTTTGCTTCTTCTCTATATAGTTTCAGTAGTTCTTCATCTATAAAAATAATTCTACTGCATATTTTTTCTAATAAATTCTCAAACTCCTGTTCTGTTATTTTTGCCTTTTTAATAATGTAATCTTTATATTTATTAACCTCTTTTTTACTAAATCCTACGCCAAGAAAATCCGCCTCTAAGTGATATAATAAATTTCTAGAGAATGAATCTTTTATTAATGCTGCAATAATTCTATTAGTGTTTACTATTAATTTTGGCTTCACTTCAGAAACCTCTTTGCCATTTCATTCTTAATTTTATGTCCGATCTTTTCTGCATCTTGCTCAGTTAGTTCACTGTTTCTTAATATGTGATCAATCCAATGCAGTTCCTTGATTTTCTTTTCAAAGGCTTCTCTAGCAATTTCACTCCATTTGAATTCTGGGTGTTGTTGCATCTCTTTGTAAAGCCCTTCTGGTATCGCTAATGTCATATTCGCCATGCTATCACCTATGACCAACTGAAAAGTTGGGTATAACGTGTTCCAAGTTTATTGGAACACTGTATTTGTAATATGTGCATGCAAATATTTAAAAAACTATAACAAATCCTTCTTTAATCTCTCAACACCTAGCGCAAAAATCAACTTACCTAATCGTGGACCACGATCTTTTCCGATTAATGTTTGATAGAGTTGCTTGAAAAATTCTTTTGGCTCAATACCATTTGATTTTGCAAACTCGAAAACAGCATTATGAATAGCGAGCGCATCCATTTTTTCATTTAACTGTGAAATGAAATCATGCACCTTTCCTTCTGCCTTCTTAGGCTGATATTTGAAGTTATAATCTTCTGGAACGAACGAACGCTTTAGCCACTCTTCTACATAGGGTTTAAGATATTCTACTCCATTGCTATCGTTAAGCGCCTCTCCTACCTTTTTCCAGTCATAATAGACCTGATAGTATAGAAGAACATCTAGAAATGCTGCTTGCCAGTGCATCGAGAAATCATGATTTCGAGATATTTGATCGCCTACTGCTGATCGATTCATCTTATCTGTTGAAAGCGTAAATGCTAGTGCTTTCTTTCTATCAGCACGGTTCAGCTCATCAATGTTTTTCTTTGCTAGCTCGCCTGCCTGTTGAAATTCTTCATAAGCACGCAATAGATTTTCTGGAGTTGGGTTAATATCGATATTTTCTTCTAAATCAGGACGCAAGAGCAGATATTTTAGAATCTCTGGTGGTATCAAAGAAAGCAATTCGCTAACACCAATACCTAATCCTTTGCTTTTTGAATATTTTTTTCCTTCCAGTAGAATAAACCCATAGCGATAAGGAATATGATAATCTTTTTTCATTAATTCTAGCGTAATAGCTTTACAAGTATCCTCGCTTCCGCCTTGAGTATGATGATCAACGCCAGCACCTTCTATGCTTGTTTTCAGTATCTGCTTCCAAGCTGGCCAGTGCAATCGCCATAGTATTTTATACTTGTGATCGCTTATTTTGGCCTTACCAATATAGCCGCAGCCTTTTGTATATTTCGCATCTTTGTCGCATGCATATTCATAAGAATCAACATCATGTTTTGTTACTCGCGTAGTCGCGATTTTGCCGCATTTTTCGCAAATTGGCATTATTACTGAAAAATCCTTTGGTAATTGCCTTCCGCTAGTTCGCTCAACAAGCTCTTTTGCCTTTTCTTCATTTTTTAAATAGAATTTTGCCCATTCATCGAACTGACCTGCAGCATACATATCGTTTGCACATAGAATATTGCATTTTACATTGAGCTTTTTCATTAGCTCGCGCACCTCATCTAAGAAATAATCGCCAAAACTTTTGCTTTTGCCAGTTGGATCAGGAACATCACAAAGCGGCTTGCCCAAGTGCGGTTCTAGTTGCTCTTTATATTTTTCCATTGGAATAGGGATTCTGTCAAATGCATCTAGGATATCACCGACCAAATAGAATGTAACATTCTTGCCTCTTGCTTCAAGCATCTTGCTTATAGTAAATGGAAATAAAAACTCGCAAATAGTGCCAAAATGCGCAGGTCCGCTCGTTGTCATGCCAGATGTAACAGAATACGGTTCCTTCTTCTCGCTAATTACGCGGTCTGCAAGCTGTTCGCTCCAGTGTTTATGCTCAGAAGTCATGAAACTATTTAGTTAACAAATATTTTTAAAGCGCAAATCGAGGGTTATGTATTTAAAAATCTTTAAAATGAATAAAAATTATGCGATTGTTTGTGGTTTTTATTTTGATTGCGATACTCTTTATATCTGGTTGCACGGAAAAGCAACCTGCAAGAGAAATCAACCTATTAAAAAAATGCGAAGCGATTTTGAATGTAACTGAACAGACACTAGGATATAAATTTTCGATATCTGAGTGGAGTAATGAATATATGTGCTCACTAGATGGAGTTGATAGTGAAAAAGAAGTAGAAACTGTTAGTATTTTTATAGATCTAAAACCATGTGTACAGAAAAAATGGAGCGAGTTTAAAAAAGAGAAGACTATAACATGGAATCAAAAAGAAAAGATTGGTGAGCCATTAAGTGGAACTGCTAATTATATGTATACACTTCCTGATTTGGTAGGTAGAAGGGCCTCGCTGCATTTACAAACAACTGATAGCTGTATTTACTCGATAAGGATAAGAACAAAGTTTGGAACTATAGATGATAGAAAGCTCACTATTCTTTCGAAACTTGGCTATAGAATAGTTCCGCTTTTGACCAATCAATAACATTTAAAAACAGATTCTTAATAATATATGTTGTTCAGCGGCCATAGGAAGGGGGTTACACCTGATCCCGTATCGAACTCAGAAGTTAAGACCCTTCACGGTGTTGCTTGTAGTGGTCTATGACTGCGAAAGCGCACTGCTGCTGGCACTTATCTAATCAATGATCGTTTCGGGTTCTCGATTTTGGTTTAGAATTCTTATTTTATGATTCTCTGCTACTAGAAATATTTTTAAAGTTAGATTGATAGATATCTTTATGGTGTCGAAGATCAATTTCATAATCTTATTAGTAATTATACTTTTTGCAGCTGGATGTAGTTCTAATCAGAATGAACAACCTTCTTCTAAAACACAGGAAACAAAGGAAACTCAAGAAATAACTGGTAAAACTCCTGACACAAAAAAATTGGAAACTGAAAGGAAGAGGACTGGACACATAATTAATATTACTGTAATTGAAGATTTATTGCCCAGTGAGCAAAGCTTCAGAAATTATCACCTATCCGAATTTAATTATGAAAAATTCAATTCAACTGAAGATTGTATAGATGAACTTTATCTTCTTAACGATTTCAATAATAGTATTGTTAACTGTGCCCACGTAATTACTAATGATCGAGATCCAAAATATACATTATCCTTCTCTGTGATGATAGTTAATATGCGGGACGAAGATAATGCTCTTCGATTATTCAGTGAAGCACCCCTGGAATTTTCTGCTGTTGGTACTAAGGAAATCAATAAATTGAATATAGGTGACGAAGATATATTAAATGAAAACGGTCGCTATGCTATTCTTCGTATGGGGCAATTAATATTTCGGAGGAGCAACATAGTGGTGATAACATATTATCTAACAGACTCTTCAGATGAATCAAAAATAGAAAAATATAGGGAAGCACTAAAAACACTTGCTAGAAAGATAAATGGTGCGCTTTGAACTCGAAACTCTTAAGGAACTATGGTCTATAACCTAATTTTCGCAGCCACAATAACACCAAGGTAATCCAAATAAAACAAAGGAATGCGCTCTGCTAAAGTTCTTTGCTCCATAGCTCTAATGACATCTTCAACAAAATCATGGCAGGGCCTGCATAATGTTGCGATATTGCCATTTCCATCAATACCACCTAGTGATTTTGGAATAATGTGATGGGAACTAAGCATTCTGTTTCTCCTACAAAGGAGGCATGAACCTTTTCTCTTAAGGATGCCATTTTGGCCATTACCTTCTCTTCTTATTGGGACCATTGTTTCAGCTAGTAAACTTGAAGAACGTAAATATTCTAATGCATTTAGAATGGCATCTAACTCTAGACTACTAAATATCTTTTTTAATCTATAATCAATATCCGTAAACGGGGTTTTTATTAGAAGATAATCTCCGTCAGATCTAAAGGATATGTCAACCACCTTCTCGTCCCAATGTCTTCTAATATCTTCAGTAGCAACATCATAATGTACTACGCCATTTCTTCTAGTAGTTCGTTCTCTTTCGTCAGCTCTTAGTCTAAGACCGCTGCTAGTAAATCCACCCATTATAGTAGCTGTGTGTAATAAAGTTTAAAAACATGGCTGCGATAGTACTTAAATTGGTTTTGATTAAAAAATATAATATGGAAGAAACAAAACGCGCAAAAGTTGACATAGATAAACTAAGAAAAATACTTGCGGAATTCAAAAAACTAGCATTGCATGAGAAATATCCTCAAATACTGCAATGGGTAGAGAATTATTTGCATGATGCTGAACATTTCTATAATAAAAAAGATTATTATTCAGCATTTGGGGCAGCGAATTATGCATTTGGAATAATAGATGGAATACTGATTATTGAGGGTAAAAAACATGAGGAAGTTTAAGAAATTGGGCCAGGTTTTTCTCAATAACCCAAAAATACTGGAAAATGAAGTAAGGTTAGCACAGGTTGAGGGAAAAACTGTTCTGGAGATAGGGCCAGGAGACGGGAGATTAACACAAAGGATATTAGATTGTAATCCTAAAAAGTTAATAGCAATTGAAAAGGATACACGCTTTGTTGAATTGTTAAAAGAAAAATTCTCAAGTGATTATAGAATTGAAATAGTAAATGCGGATTTTCTAGAATACGAAATTCCAGAAGTTGATGTAATAATAGGAAATATTCCATATTATATCTCATCACCAATAATTTTCAAATTAAAAGACCTAAAATTCGAACATGCAGTTTTAATGGTACAGAGAGAATTCGCGGAAAAAATGGTTGCAAAGCCAAATGATAGAAATTATGGCAGACTTAGCGTTACATCGCAGATATTCTTCAATGTTGAGTATTTACGAACTGTTCAGAAGATGTCTTTCTCACCAATACCAAAAGTTGATTCTGCATTGATAAGAATAAAACCAACTGGAGTTAAATTAAGCAAGTTTGAAGAGGATATAATCAGGAATTTATTCCAACACAAAAATAAAACAGTAAAAAATGCATTAAAGGATTATGGAATTAATGATAACAGAAGGGTAAGGACATTAACAAAAGAGGAATGTCTCCAAATCGCGGCCGAGGTTGCTTTATAAATATATCTTACCATATATAGTCACATGCAGGGGTTGTTGCTGAACCGAATTTCTTCTTCTAAACCTCCAGTAAGAATCCCAAACCTATTGAAAGCTATTAGCTTAATTCTTCCACTACTCTCTTGTGCAGTACCTCAAAGGCATATAGAAAAGCCAAGAATACAGGAAACGCGCTGCGCTTTAGAAGATCATGATGGAGATATTATATTATCTTATGAACGTGCTGGCCAAAGAAGCAGCATCAAACTTGATGTCAACGAATTTAAGCCAATAGCATTGTTCTGTCAAAGAAGAAGAACCATAATTGTAACTGGGGATAAGATTATTCGTTCGCTTGGTTATGATGATATTACTGCGGGTATGGAAATGATCGGAGCGCTACCAGATGCAAACGATCGCTTCCGTCCGGAAAATGTTGTTGTTTTGGGCATTGCGCCACTTGAAAGCGGGAATATTATTGCTGCCATGGTATCTGAAAATATCCTAACAATTGTCACTGAAAGCGGTGTTGTTTGGCGAGTTGATGTTGATAAACCGACGGAACCAGTTATGCGCGTTGGACTGGCTGATAGCAAAGAATTTTTAAAGAGTAAGAAAACATAATTATTTGGTGATTTTAAATGGGTGAGCCACAACCAGCATTTGCAAAACAAACAGGAATACGCTTAGAGGATTTAACACCGCAGATAAAAAGTCAAGAGCTAGAGAAAAGACTTGCTGCTGCATTTGACCGAGCTGTGGCAGTAGTTGAAACAAAAATCCAACAAGAGTCAAAAGATTATAGAAAAAAATTAAAAGATGCCGGAACAGATGTTGGAAAATTAGCTAAAATCTTAGAAAGTGCTCCTGTATATGTGCCAATTAATTTAAAGGGGTCTAAATTAGAAGCTAGGGGAGGAACTCAAGAACAGCTTGATGAATATCTAAAAAGACTTCAAGAGATAGGTGATAATCAAGATCTATCATTAGCTGAAAGCTTTAGCGAAATGGCTAAAGTTATTGAAGATGCAGGTCAAAATGGGATAAAAATTAAAGTAATTTCAACATTCGAGGTCGTGGCAAGCACTGATTTTATTAAATCTACCAAGGACGATTTTGTAAAAAATGTTAGTCTTATCCTGAGAAATGGATTCAAGGGCAGTATGAGTACACCTGCCCCATTCGCATTTGAGGAGGGTTATGAAGCAATAGCTAAAACATTTGGTGAGGCAGTACAAAGAGAGATAGGATTACAGAGGCCAAGTGAATTTCAAGAAGGTGGAGAAGGCATAGCTTTTGGTGATGCACGGGTACCTAAAGGACACTATCCAATTGAGATAACAGTTGAAGGACCAAAAGTAGAGATGGTATGGGCGCCATGGATTATACCTGTAACAACAAAAATAGACTTCGATAGTGAAAAAGGTGCTTTCCTAGACAAGGTACCAAAGAAAAAGCTAGTATAGTTTTGGGACATTTATTTAAATAGTTTATAATCTCTAATTAATCAATGGCCATACTAAGACATGCTCAGACACATGCACCAAGAAGAAGAGAGATGTGCTTAGAGCTAAATAGGTTTTATATACTAGAAGAAGCTGCACGTATCCTAGGCACAACACCAGATTACTTATTGCAAAGATTACGTAAATATAGAAATGTATTACGTAATCCAACACATGGATGGATATTGCTAAGTGGAGAAACAATCGCAAATATACTGACTGGGAAAGGAGTTAGATGGAGTTACATTGATGCGGAGCAAGCAAAAAAAGCAGCATAATTAGCTTGGTGGAACTTGCGCTGAGGATTTTCTAGATTTCATATATAATGCAACTAAAATTATTACAACTATAACTATAATTAACATATTTCTTGTATTTTCATCTTCTAAAAATGTAGTTGGTTTTTTCTCTATATCTCCTGCTTTTGGTTCTATTTTAATTTTCTTTAATTCTTTATTTGCAATTATTATTTTATATTCTCCCGGGCCAGCCTTAAAATTTATTACTGCCTGACCATTCCCATCTGTATAATAAGAAGTGGAACTACCTACTGGGTCAATAACCTTTACTTCGACATTAGGTACTGAATTTCCACTGCTATCTGTAACCTCTATGCCACCCTCGTTATTATCAGTTGGTTCTGCAATAACGTTTACACTGCAGGTTTCGAAAATGCAGCCACTGCCTTGACCACCTGATTGAGTGTCCCTACCACCATCATTATTCCCTGTTGTGCCTGCACCCCCATCAGTTCCACTTGTTCCTAGGTCATCTCCACCATTAGAACCAGTAGCGTCTGAGCCACTAGGTGCACTTGCTTTAATGTTTTCAGGTAAAACAAGTCTCCATTGTGTATTGAATTTTATCATTTTGTTTCCTACTGGTGTATACCCGTCTGGTTCTCTAAGCTGATAAGTTAGAAAATTATTTCCAATAGCTTCTTTTGGTATGCTATAATCATTAAATGGAGATAACAATAGAGAACCGTTAATTGTATCAACCCCTAGCGCAGTTGCATTGCTTAAAGGAGCGAAATAATACTCTAAGTTTTGTACTTTAGAATAAGGAGCATCATTCTTGCAGTTTGTTTCATAATTTAATGTTGGGTTAAGAATAAAACCAGTGTTTATCTCGTAATAATAAGAAGACTTCGCAGTAGTATAAGCTGGAGGTAAATATTCTTGTCTCTCTCTAACTACCAACAAAAATCTGCCTGTCCATTTGTAAGACCCTCCGCCTCCTCCACTCTCTCGGGTCTCGCTTATTCTAAATGTAGTCATCTTTCCTCCAACCAACTCAGTGAAACTGTCTAATTCCTCTAATTTTTTTGTTCCGCTGTCTTGTGTTGTTTTTGTCATGCCACATGGAGGTTTTATCCAATCTATTCCAGAGGCGGTTTTAACTCCAGTACCTGTAAACTCCTCGCTTGACTTATCATCTAAGTTCCATATAACCGTTGCATCATCTAAGATATAAACTGCTACATCATAATCTGCTTTCAGATAATAATTAGGAACTTCTTTCTTCAATTTTCCTTTAATCAATATGCTCTCTTTTACGTCCCAACTATAAAAATTTTCTTCGCCATCTCCACTTCTTGAAATGTAGATATATGAATCATCTGGATCTAGATTATATTTATCTAAATCAGCTGCAAAAAAGATACCGGAAAAAATCAAAATAAGTAATAAATGTTTCATAAAAACCTTTCTGCTATCTAGTTTATATAGATTAGCATTTTCATAGATATATGGTGTTTCTCTGTCCATAATTGACGCGCTGCTAAGAAGAAAAACAGAAGGTAGTTTCCATTTTAAGGAATTCAAGAATAAGGATGAAAAATATTCTTTGGAGATACCTGCTGATTGGAAAGTAGTTGATATCAGCAATGAGTATGGCTATATTTTCTCAGACAGATATAGACAGCAAGGTGTGCTTGCGATTCGCTCAATTTCTGCGCTTTTTTCTAATTTAGATAAATTTAGTGGAGATTTAATCGCAGGTATGAAAAAAAATAATAAATATAAATTAATCTCAAGAGAAAATAGCAGCGTAGATAAGCTACCTTCTGTACAAACAGTTTTCAAAGCAGATGCTATTGTTAATGGTAAAAAAACAGATGCAGTAATAATTAATTTAATAATTCATTACGAACCGCAGGCCAGATTCTATATCTTAAGCTATAGTGTTTTACAAAAAGATATGAATAAATTTGCTGTCATTTATAAGAGAGCAAGGGATAGTTTTAAAGTATTAGAATAGAGATGACTGCTAGTCGTTTTTCAGCGCGGGCGCGTCGTCCAGTGACCTTCGGTCACGATCTGTTTGTCCTACGGACAAATCTCTCGAAATACTGCGTACTTCTCGACCTCCCAACAAACTTGTCGCGTTGCGACAAGATACCAATTGTTGCGCAACGCAACAATCGGGAGAGCTCCGCTCTTCAGGACGACCAATACTGACTACTGCCATCCCAAAACGATCGAAAACATCGTGCTCCTTCGCAACGACACCTGGCCTTCCACCGAAGATGTCAACGAAGCCGCGAACCAAAGGACCAATGTAAGAATAAGAAGTTCTCCATAAATATCTTACTTTGTATGCTCCTTCTACTGGTTCGCCTTGTGGGATTCCTGTTTCAGCATGTGGCATGTGCCAACTGTGTTCTTTAGGAAAGTTTTCTATTAGATGGACATCTGCTCCTTCTACCAGTTTAATTTCATATTTGTTTTTTCCTAACTCTATCAAATCAAAGTCTGGATGTTCTATTGCTAATGCACAGTTTGGTTTACCTTGGAATTGATCTGGGACTTTGAAGGAAATAGAATATACGTTATCCTGTTTGAAAAGATTCTTCCGAATAAATACAACCTTATCTTCAAATGGCGTATCTGGTTTTTCATAAATAATTAAAGTACCTGTCCATACGGGATAATTTTGGTCTGAATATCTCCAACCTGTTGTTCTGATTAGAATTTTGTCATGAACAATGTTTGGAACTATTAGTTCTCCTTCTCTTTTTGCTAATGCAAAAGCTTCGAATAGATCTAAATCTCTGTGAAATTCAATTTGTTGTTTTGCTACTTCTGGGTCCATTTCCTTTAGCATTTGTCTTGTTCTTCTTGCTTGTTCTATAAATGATTGGCCTGTAATACCTGGTTTTCTTACTTCATGAGTTGGTTCTGGTTTATATCGTCTAAAGGGATCATTTGCATGTAGTATAGCGCTCACTGCACAAGGCTCACGGCCCAAGGCTAGTCTTCTCATGTTGCATAATTAGTATAGATATGCTTATAAAAGTTGCAGCCAAAACTTAGCAAAATAAATTATCAAAGAAACCCTTTTTCTTATTGCTTTCGCTTTCAAACTCCTTTAATAATTCTTTTTGTTTAGTTGAAAGCTTATCTGGAACTTTTACAACAACTTGCACATACTGATCGCCTTTGCTATGGCTGCGCAGATTAGGCACACCTTCCCCCCGCAACCTGAACATTGTATGGGATTGTGTTGCTGCTGGAACATGTAGTCTTGCTTTTCCAAATAATGTTGGAACTTCTAGATCACAACCAAGCGCAGCTTGTGCAAAGCTTATTGGAATCTTTAAATATAGGTCATCTTCGTTGCGCTCGAACAGGCTGTGTTTCTTTACAAATACATTAACATATAAATCTCCAGAACCATCATGACCTGCTTCTCCCATTCCATCTAATCGCAATCGCATTCCGTTCTCTATACCTGTTGGAATATCTACCTTAACAGTTTCTTCTTGATATTGTACTCCACTGCCTCTACAAGTTTTGCATGCTTGCGTAATGATTACACCCTCGCCCCTGCATTTGTTGCATGTGCTTACAGAAACAAAGCGCATCATGCCACTACTACGAACATGCTGCACCTGACCATTACCTTTGCATGTATCACATGTTTTTTTCTCGCTGCCTGGCTCTGCGCACGAACCTTTACAATGAATACAAGCCCTTGTATGATTAATATTCAGATCTTTCTTCACACCTTTTGCTGCTTCTTCTAAGCTTATTTCAATATCAGTAATTAGATCAGCACCATATTGTTTTCGTCTTCCACCACGACTGCGACCAAAGCCAAAAAACTGGCCAAACAAGTCTTCGAATGGCGATCCGCCAAAACCTGCTCGCTTAAATAACTCTTCAAAACCTTCAAAGTCTGCGCCACGGAATATATCTTCCTGACTATATTGCTGACTAAATGCATCATGACCAAACTGGTTGTATGCCTCGCGCTTTTGTTGATCACTAAGCACTGCATATGCCTCGCTTAGCTCTTTGAACTTTTCTGCATCCCCACCTTTATCTGGATGATGTTTCATTGCTAAATTTCTATATGCTTTTTTTATATCGTCTACGCTTGCATTTTTTGAAAGACCTAGAATTTCATAGTAATCTCGTTTGGCCATTTTTATCACTTTTAGATTTAGTAAAGTTCAGCTTTAATCTCTTTAATTCCTTTAAAATCAGAATCAGTAGTAACTAACTTTCTGCATTTATTTTGAATTGCAGTTGCCACATGAATAGCATCAGCGAAAGAAAGTGGAGACTCATCTTTGTTGTAGTATTTTATTTTTATGTCAGCAGCGATTTCAGCTATTTTATCATCTAAGTCGCATATTTTAAGATTCTTACAATTTTTAATGAAAAAAACTGCTTCCTCTGCCTTTTCATGCCCAAGTCTTCTTATAATATGATACTTTACTTCAAGAATACACATAGTGCTTATTATACCAAGATTTTTATTTTCGAGTAATTCGTTTATATATTTTCTAGATTTTTCTAATTTTGCGCCTTTTAAAAAATATTCTAAAAAAACAGATGCATCTAATAGTATGTTTTCCATAGAGGTCGCCTATTTATTTCCATTCTCTTCTCGATTTTTGTAGTTCGTGACTTATATCAGGAAAACTCTTCCCTTCTGAGAAGTTGTCCATGGCTTTCATTAGGTCTTTGGGATTTTTAATCAAACTCACGTTTTTTCTTTCCACGAGAAAAACTATTTCATCTCCCTCATCTAAATCCAGTTCTTTGCTAACTACCTTTGGGATAGTTATTTGTCTTTTTGAAGTTATTTTAGCCTTTGCGATTTCCATATTTACCACCTTACAAATATTATTTATGTAAGGAAAGATTTAAAAATGTAAGGATTTTTATAAAATAGCCTTACTTTTATCTATACGCATTGTTCTTATTATCTTTTACTACTTCTTTTATTGAATTGAACATATCGCCAATATCGCATCTCATGTATCCGCTTCTACATATATGGCATTCTTGTTTGTGTATATTTACTGATCTTTCTAGATATGCGAGCCATGACGAGTATATGTTTTGTGCAAATGGAGTAGTTTCTATGAACTCATCATATAATTTTCTTTTTTTATTATCGCTTAAAACAGAATACGCTTCATTTATTTCTTTGAATTTTTCCTCATTGCCGCCATGGTCTGGATGATGCTCTAATGCTAACTTGCGATATGCTGATTTTATTTCATCAGCATTAGCATTGCGCTTGACACCAAGAATTTTGTAATATGATTGCATACTATCCCAATTTATGAAGCGCTTCTAACCCAGTAACAATAGCTGCATCAACACCTCGCGCATATTGTTCTGGTGTTATGAATTCACCTTCAGCGCGATTAGCAATAACTAGGCATACTGCACCTGCACGATAACCTAGAATTTCCGCTGCAACACGTAACAGTACGCTTGTTTCCATTTCATTATTTGCAGCTCGAATATTATCTTCTATTCCGAGATGGCGCCTTATTGTTAATTGCGCAAGTCTCTCTTGTAAATCTGGAACCAAAATATTGCTCAATCGTCCAATTCTCCTTCCTTGCGGAGCAAAAAATCCAGGTGCAGTGGTTGTTAACCCAGATTCAGATCGTATATCAGGACGTAATCCAACTGACTCCCTAAGTGCTGCTACAACATCTGGAGTTGCCGTACTCACATAAGGACGAATTATACTAAGTACAGCTAATGGTAAAACTCTTGTTAGTTGCTCCCAAACTTTTCTTGCAGTTGGATTATTTGGAGTAAACATAATATCGTCTAAATCCGAATAGTCTCCCAACGGCTTATGCAAATAGAACAATCCAGTATTATCTAATCCTATTGCATGCTCAGTTATTGCGAGTGTTCCAAGTTTGACATCTCGCTGAGGAGAAGCACTCGTGCCGATTCTAATAAGAGTAACTGGGTCCTTTGGTGGTGTCCACAAATCCCTCTCATTATCATATTCAAAAACAGCGTGCATTTCTACTAGACCAATTTCAGTATTATCTGGCCCGATGCCTGTCCCCATTGCAGCAACTGGCAATCCTTTATATGTACCCCAAACAGAAACAAATTCACGATTAGAGCGCTCTCCCTTTATTCCGTCATCAAAAAACTTTGCAACTTCGCGGACGCGCTGTGGGTCTCCAACTAATAAGAAGCGTGATGGAAAACCATCTTGGCGAGACAAATTAATATGGTAGAGCGTGCCTGTTTTTCTATTAATAATTAATTCTGAGCCACTCATTGCTTGTTTTAATGCCATTAGTATCACCTGGAAAATATCCCTAGCATAGAGTTTTAATTTAACTATTTTTTATCATCATCAACTTTCTCATAATCTGCATCTACAGTCTTGTCGTCTCCGGCCCCAGGTCCTACGTCTTCGGTCTTCGGTCCTGTATCTCCACCTTGTGCTCCAGCTTGCTGATATATATAGCTGCCAGCTTCTTGTAAAACTTTCTTTAGGTTTTCATTCTCGCTGCGTATTCTACCGACATCATCACTAGAAATTGTTTCTTTTAGTTTCTTGGATGCATTTTCTATTGCTTCTACTTTATCCTTGGGCAGTTTATCCTTTAGGTCAGCAATTGTTTTTTCTGCAGTATATATTAGCGATTCAGCTTCGTTCTTTGTTTCAACAAGCTCGCGTGTTTTTTTATCCTGCTCTGCGAACTCTTCTGCCTCTTTCATCTTCTTTTCTATTTCATCCTTGTTCATTTTAGTCGGTGCAGTAATACGCATTTTCTGCTCTTTTCCAGTTCCTAAATCCTTTGCACCAACATGCATTATTCCATTTGCATCTATGTCAAATGAAACTTCTATCTGTGGAACACCACGAGGTGCAGGTGGAATACCTAATAGCTGGAATTCGCCTAATAGCACATTGTCTTTTGCCATCGGACGCTCACCTTGATAAACCTTGATATCTACTGCTTGCTGGAAATCTGCTGCTGTGCTAAATGTTTGTGATTTTTTACTTGGTATTGTAGTGTTTCTTGTAATCAGCACTGTGTTAACGCCACCAAGTGTTTCAATGCCCAAGCTAAGTGGTGTTACATCCAAAAGTAAAATATCTTTTACTTCGCCTGCAAGCACGCCTGCCTGAATCGCTGCACCCATTGCAACGCATTCCATTGGGTCAACGCCACGCTCTACTTTTTTATTAACTAGATCCTCTACGAATTTCTGAACTATTGGCATACGAGTTGGACCGCCAACTAGAATTATTTTATCTATTTGTACTGGAGATAATTTTGCATCCTTTAATGCGCGCTCAACTGGCTGACGGCAGCGATCAATTATTGGCCTTACTAAATCCTCTAGCTTTGCACGCGTAAGCGTAAATCTAAAATGTTTCTGCTCGTGCAAATAAGGTAGATTAATTTCGCTCGAAAGCGTTGTGGATAGTTCTATTTTTGCTTTTTCTGCTGCCTCACGCAGTCTCATCATTGATTGTTCGTTTTTAGAAATATCAGCACTACTTTCTTTTCTAAACTGATCAACTAGAAATTCTGTTAGAATTCTATCCATGTCTGTTCCGCCTAATTGTGTATCGCCTGAAGTGGATTTTACTTCGAATACCCCGCCCCCAAAATCCATTATAGTAACGTCTAGCGTTCCGCCACCAAGATCAAATACCATTATTTTCATTTCTTTGCCTGTTTTATCCAAACCATAGGCTAGGCATGCAGCAGTTGGCTCGTTCACAAGACGCACGACCTCAAGACCGGCTATTTCGCCAGCGTCTTTAGTTGCTTGTCTCTGATTATCATTGAAATAAGCTGGTACAGTAATTACTGCTTTGGTAACTGGTTCGCCTAGAAATGCCTCAGTATCTTGCTTTATTTTTTGCAAGAGCATTGCACTAAGTTCTTGCGGCCTATAATCCTTGCCCCAGATTTTATATTTGAAATCAGTTCCCATTTTTCGCTTGAATGCAGTTAACGTGCCCTCGGGATTTGTAACTGCCTGACGACGTGCAGGCTCACCAATTATTCTTTGGCCGTCCTTTGTAATTGCAACATAACTTGGAAATGCCTTTCCATATTGCGTTATTCCTTCTGAGCTTGGAATAATAACTGGCCTTCCTCCTTGCAAAACTGATGCTGCCGAATTACTGGTGCCTAAATCTATGCCTACTATTTTTGTCATAATACCACCTTTAATGTAATTTATCAACTCGCTATCCCAATAACTATTTTTTGTTTTAGCGATTCTTTGATTTGTAAATATAATTTATACTCGCTTTCGCTATCGAAACCTAGTTCGTGAATTTTCTTATTTAATTCATTTGTTTTTTCGTTTACTTTTATTTCATTCATCTTTTGTCGCCTCTTGCTCACTGCCCATTGCTCAAGGCTCATTGCTTTTCTTTCCACTACTTACTATTACAATCGCATGCCTTAGAATGCGATCATGCATATAATACCCTTTTTTCAATACCAAAATAATCTTGCGTTCTGGTAGATCACTTGGCTCGCTCTTGATTGCTTCATGCTTATAAGGATCAAAACTTTCGCCAATGCATTTCATTTCGCGGATACCTTCACCGTCTAGTAGCTTCATTAAATTTTTGTGCGTTGCTTCCAGCGCTGCATGCTCTTTTGCATTATGTTTTTTTGCCTCATTAAGTGCGTGCTCAAGTTCATCAACAACAGGAAGCATTTTTGATATTATCATTGCGCTTCCTTGCTCGATAAGCTCTTCTTTTTCTTTTTCGTATCTCTTGCGAAAATTATCGAAATCTGCCTGCACACGCTTAAGCATATCTTCTAAATCTGAAACGCGTTGTGTATCTGTTTCTTTTAGCAGCTTATGCTCCTCTGTTGCTAGCTTTTCCTGCTTTTGCTGTTCTTCCAGCAATTCTCTTTTCTCTTCTTTCGGTAAATCCATAAAACCACAAAATGCTAAAATTTTAACAGATTATTAAATAAATCGAAATATTTTTAAATATTTCGTTCTTTAATTAAAACATGAAACAGGGGCAAAAACAGAAACAACGCTATTTAAGAGAAATGTCCATACGCGAGCCTGTGGAAAAACCTGCTGAGCATTCTATTGATAAAGATATAGAATGGGTATGTGAATGCCTAGGCTTATCAGATAGCGAGAATGATATTGCGAAGGACATTTTTAAAGAATTGCTACGCGCAACAAAAGGACGAGAAGGCATAACTACTAGACAAATAGTTGATAGCGAGAAAACGAACAAAAAAGTAACGCAAGGTGCGATCGTATATCATATTAATATGTTCATGAGCCATGGATTAGTAATCAAACAAGGCAGACGCTATTTCTTAAGAAGTGCGAGTTTAGATGAAACAATAGAAGAATTAGAACAGGATATGCTACGAAGAATGCGAAAGCTGCGCGAGCTTGCGAAGCATATAGATGAAGAGATGGAAGCAATGTTTAGGGAATTCTAGAGGTGTTGGTAAGCATTATAAACTTTTTTCTTGTTATCTATTTGAGGTGGATTAAATGCGTTTTATGTTAGTATTACTTCTATTTGGTATTTTATTAATTGCAGGCTGTTCGCAGCAAGGTGGCACAACAGGCGGGACAGTTGCACCCGCACCAAGTCCTGCGCCATCAGGTCAACCAAATCCAGTGCCAGGGGAGACCCCTAGCGCAACCCCCACGCCGACTCCTACACCACAACCAGCTCCGCCGAGCGCGAATGGTGAAGTAAAAGAATTCAAAGCAGTTGTTCAGCATACTAGTTATAGTCCTGCAAAATTCACTGTAAATAAAGGTGATACAGTTCGCATATTAGCAACAACACCAAAAGGTCAAGAAGTACATAAGCATGGGTTTACAATAGATGAATATGGAATAAATACTGCAGTACAATCCAGTGATGAAAGCAATCCAGTAAAAATAGAATTTGTTGCAGATAAAACTGGCAGCTTTAAAATATACTGCAAAACATGCAATGATGATGATGGATTTAAAGGAAAATTTGGATCTACTCATCCTGTGATACAAGCAACGTTGGAAGTACAATAGTTTTATTTTTTTATTATTTTTTTTGATTTATGATTAAGCAGGTTTATTCTTTTTACTAGTTTTATGGGGCACTAATCCCATAACGCCTTTTCTAAATTCTGCACCTTCTGGTTCTGAAGAAGTAACTACCTCGTAAGTTACATCCTCTATTAAACCATCTTTGCCTAGTTGATAAAATGTCTTAGAAGAAGGTTCCCTAGGTGCAAATACTCTTTCTACACCAAGAATACGTGAGAACATTGCTGCAATTGCCTTTTCATTTTTTCCTGTAGAACAAGAAGCTAGAATTAGTTTGGATCTTGGCGTCATCCAGTTGGATAACCTGTGTTCTTCTATTTCTGCTTCATCTGATAGATCCAAAATGTGGTCATCACTCCGAATATTCCTTGGCGTGCCCAAAAGAACATGACTTTCTTCACCATGACCACCAATTATCAAAACATCAACGCCACCTTGTCTACCTATTTTTTCTATCGAATTATAAAACCCATTTTCACTATCTGTTTCAAAGATATGAACTCTATACACCTTAGCAAATTCATCAATTTCGCGCCCTTCACTATAAAAAGCACCATTATAGTCATTCTTATTAAACACAACTAATAAAACAGGTTTATCTGGTAATTTACCCTTTGGAACGGGATTTTTATAAGTTTGATAAAGTTCCTCCAAAGTTTTTTTACCATATCTTAGAAAATAAGTAATTCCGTATTCTTTATATAATTCCTTAGTCTTTCCTTCTCCCAAAACATCTAATGCATAAGCAAAATTTATATACGTCTCGAGGTTAGCATCTTTAACTTCTAAACTAGCAACTAGAGTTTTTGCATGGACGATGCCTGTTTGTGTTAAGCGGTACACTCCAAGTGCTGCACCACCCAAAGCCTCGTCTAACTGCTCAGGAGATGTTAAGGCCAAGGTCTTTAAGTTTAAAAATAAATTCTCGACTTCAGAAATACTAAAATCACTACGCCTCACTAGAGGTTTGAGCCTATCAATGGCCTTAAAATCAGTATTAGCAAGCACTCTGTAAGCATCTAACATAGGTATCTTTAGTTTATTAAAAGAAGAGGGACCAAACCGTTCTGAAATAGCACTAGACAGATAAAGTGATCCAAGCAAATAGTTATTAACTGATTCTTGAACAATGGACTTGAGTGTGGGTAAATTAGTGAGATCAAAACCAGAGGAATGATGTATAAAGAGGTTGGAAAAAACGATGGGCGCACGCGCCCTATCGACAGGATCACATTCCTTTCCCATCTCATTTATTATATCTGCAATTATAGATACTTCCTCTTTTACTGGCAATTCTTTGTCAGATGATTTTCTAACACAGTAATCAAAAAAAGCATAAGTACCACGATGAACATTTTCTCCAGTTCTTTCAACAAATAATTTACAAGCATCTATAAATTTAGAAAAATCAGGCATTTTAGCAAACTGTTCTAAATCGCCTAATGTTTTTAACTTTTCGGCATTGCTGCCATATTTCAAAACCATATCAACTATTTGTTGAAATGATTGACGCTGTTCTTTTGTTAAAGGAGGTTTTATTTTATCAATGGTTACAATAATGTTTCTCCTCTGGCTTTCTACGCTATCTAAAGATCCCGGCTCTTTTTTTCTTAAAGAATTTCCCATGAAACCTCACTCAGATATCCTTTCGATCGCATTCAAACAAGCATCCAATTCCTGCTTAGTTACATTTCCCATATGCGCAATACGTAATCCATTATCCTTAAACTTGCCGCGAGAACCAACGATTTTTATTTTGTATTCTTTCGCGAGCTTATCTTTTATCATTTTGGCACGCTCGGCAGAATCAGCATAAAATCCAGTAACAGTATAACTTTCGAATCCTTTTTCTGCAATTAGTTTAAACCCCAATTCTAAAACTCGCTTACGAACGTATTCGCTAAAATCCATGTGGCGCTTAATGCATGCTAATAATCCACCATTCTTATCTAAAACATCAAACGCTTTTTGTAAAGCCCAATAAAGTGAGATCGCTGGTGTGTTCGGAGTTTGCTGATCCTTTTGATAGCGTTTCTGATGCCTTCTAAGATCAAGATAATAACTAGGAATGTGTTTGCGATTACTGTAGCGTTCAACTGCAGCCTTGCTTAATCCAATCATTGCCATACCCGGAGGTGCACCAATGCCTTTTTGGCTTCCAGTAACAAAACCGTCAACTGGAAACTCGAAACAGTTAAACGGAGTTCCTGGCCAAGCAGAAATGCCATCAATAATTACAAACATTCCTTTCTTCTTCGCATAAGCACATATTTCTTTTATGTGATTACGCACTCCGTAACTAGTTTCATTATAAACCATTGCCAATGCTTGTGCCTCGCTTTCATCAATTGCTTTTTTCGCTCTTTCTAGGTTCCAACCGTTCCCATCATCTTGTTTATGTACGATTGCATTAGTATAAATATTGGCAGTTTCAACGAGTTTATCTCCAAATTCTCCATTAGTGAGGCATATTATCTTTTCATTAGGCAAGCATAAATTAGCAATTAGCGTTTCTAAACCGAGCGCGCCGCTGCCAGTTAGTACATAAGCTTCTTCACTCTGAAAATAAGCACGTAAACGCTCAACTAAATCTTTATACAATGCAGAAAACTCGCTGCTGCGATGTGTAATCATTTCGCGTGCTTGCGCTTGTAATATTTCTGGTAAAACCTTGACTGGACCTGGTGCGAGTAAAATATTTTTGAATTCCATGAATAGAAGTTGATAGAAATTATTTATAACTCTAAGCCCTGAGTGGATTAAGCATTCGTTCTTCTATTGCTGATACGTATTTATGATTTCCAATTATATGGCCGAATTTTGTTTTTATTTCTGTAATAAATTTATGGAGTTCTAATGTGTTTTCAACTAGTATATCCACTTCAATATCCCAGCTGCCTATACACTTGTTTAAGAAAATAACATTATCATGCTCAAGGCAAAAATCCAAAAATTTAGTCTCTTTATTATGTGTCATTGCCCTGAAATTAATTAAAATCTTATAATATTCAAATCCAAGTTTCTTTGCATCAAACCAGGCAGTATAACCAAGAATAAACGCCTCCTTTGTGAGCTTCTTTATCCTATAGCTAACTGCATCTGGTGTTAAGCCAACAATGCTCGCCATATCAACTGTAGTTGCGCGCGCATTATTGTAAAGCAATGATAGAATTTTCATATCGATATTGTCTAATTTTTCATATTGTGTAACGCGTTCAAGTGGAAATTCTGGATGGCGCTCGCCGCCAAGTGCACGATTCCAGGATAAATATGTTTGATAAGTAGTAGTAATCACAGTTTTCTCAACAATGCTCTTACCGAATTTTTCTGTCATTGTGTTTATTGCATCTTCTACTTCTAACTCGTCTCGTGCAACAATGCGCCAAAGTACATCATACTCCCCTTCACATACAACGCCCCAAAGCGTTTGCGGATATGCCTCGAATAAGGCAAGCACCTGCTTTTCTGTATTTACATCAAACACATCGAATTTTAGATAAATCCTGTATGCCTTAAAACCAAGCTTTGCAAGATTTACATCTGCAAATAATAGCGAAATTATACCTGCATCCTTTAGCTGGCGCATTCTTCGCTCAACCGCAGAGCTACTTAGCTTTAGCTTTTTACCAAGCTGGGTAAAGCTTTCGCGCGAGTTAAGATAAAGTAAAGTGAGTAATTCCTTGTCTTTCTTGTCAAGTGCCATATAAGTACCTAAAATTATTCTATTCCGAGATATTTAATTAGCTCCTGGGTTGTAAAAACTTTTACTTTGTCTTGGTGGGCAAAATGGTTATCATTACTCCACAAGGGCATTCTCTTCGCAATGCAAACCGCAAGGTACGCAGCATCATCTTTATCAGGTACTAATGCTTCTGATTCTTCCCTGCTCGTAATCCTTAAAATAGCATTCCTGTGCTTTTTAAATTCCAAAAAAATATATTCTGGAGCATAGGTATGTAAATTATCTGCAAGCAAAATTCTTTCCGTAATACCGCTCTTTATCATAATAGCAAAAAGAATATTTGCATCAATTACAATCTCCACGTTATTCTCCTCGAACTCTTTTTGCAATTCCTTTTCTTACTTCTCTACCCAGCTTCAAAGCTTCTTCATCTGTCATTTTACTTTCAGCTTTGAACTGCTTTAGAAATTCCAGGTCTTTTATTTTTTGCATAAAAGCCTGCCTAGCTACTTCGCTCCAGTTTATTTCTGGAAACTCCTCTAGTTTTAGTTTCAATTCAGCCGGCACGGCCAGAGTCATTGTTGTCATTTTACCACCGATAAGTATATTATGTGTAAATATTTATAAACACATAATATAGTTACTTGCTAGTTTTATTGCTTCAGTATACGTGTATTGTTAATTATCCTAATTTATTTATATATTTTTCGGATTTCTTGCGTTTTTTATTAAAAGAGATTAAATATTATGAAATGGTTAAGTTGTTATAGATGGTGGGAATTATGGTACTAAAACAAAAAACAATTGGAAAGATGCGCGAATGGGCAAGAGTGGCAGGCGAACTGCAAGGAGAAGATCTTAAACAAAAAATATATGATAATAAATTATTGGATGCCTGTGGTGAATTAAAAGGAAAAAGAATTTTAGATTATGGTGCAGGGCCGGGCATAATAGCTGGCAGAGCATTACAGGCAGGCGCTGACATTAATGTATATGACATATCTCCAGAAATGCTTCGAATTGCTGCTGAACGAATAGGTGCTGAGAGGGCATATGATACATTAGATAGAATTCCAACTAGCAGTTTTGATATAGTAACGTGCAATCTAGTACTTTGTATTGTTCCTGATGACGAAGTAGTTCTAATTATAAGAAATATAAAAAATCTACTGGCTGCTACTGGCACTGCGTATGTCGGATTCTGCAATCCACGAATTTTTGATGTTCCAGAATCATTGATAGACTTCAGGCATTCTTCAGGCCAAGGTTATGAGGATAATCACAAATACATGAAAACAAAAAAAGAAGGTGGCTATCAGATTGAAGAAACGCACAGGCCAATAGGCTGGTACAGTGGAGTTTTCCATGCAGTAGGCGTGCAAATAAGTGACATAATATTTACACCAGAATATGAGGCAGTTAGCGGTCGGATAATCAGCGATTTTGTAATATTCAAACTCAAAAAGGAGGGGCAAGCATGAAAATCCTAGATAGCATCTCAAAATATTTTGAATTTGCAAAACACAAAACAAACTTTGGTACTGAGGTACTCGCTGGGTTCTCAACATTCCTAGCACTTTCGTATATTTTTGTAGTTAATCCAGCAATTCTTGCTGAAGGCGGATTTGATAGAAGTGCTGTGCTTTTTGCTACAATCATAGCTTCAGCGCTCACAACATTACTAATGGGCTTTTGGGCTAAAAAACCTCTAGTGCTAGCGCCAGGTATGGAGATGAATGCCTACGTAGCATTCTATGTAATAAATCAGTTAGGGTTTACATGGCAGGAAGCGCTTGGTGCAGTATTCTGGTCCGGTATTATCTGTTTAGTAGTAACGCTGACAAATATTCGGGTAAAAATAATCCGTGCAATACCCGATAAAATGAAAACGGGATTATCACTATGTGTTGGTGTTTTTCTTGGATTAATAGCATTACGATTAGCTGGGATAATAACATATGAAGGCGTTCGTCTTTCTAGTTTAGGAATATTAATCAGTCCTGCTGCGTATGTCTTTTATTTGGGTTTAGTAGTGGTTTTGGCATTGCAAAAATTCAGAATAAGGGGCGGAGTATTAATCAGCATTATAATCGCTTCAATTTTTGCGCATGCGCTCGGGCTTGCGAATAAAGCAAGCGAAATGGTTACAGTATCAGAGGATATGCTAGATGGCATAATGAAACTAAACTTCAATGTAATCTTTGATGTGCGCATGCTAAATGTCATTCTTGTGCTGTTTCTAGTTGATTTTTACGGAAGCGTGGCTAAGTTTATAGGATTAACAAAAAACACAACAATTCTGGATAAAAATGGATCAATGCCACAGATGAAAGAAGCGCTTACAGTTGATGGAGTTGGAACTGTTGGTGGATCTATGCTCGGAACAACTAGCATTATTACTTATGTGGAAAGCGCTGTTGGCATCGGAGAAGGCGGGCGAACAGGATTAACTGCGATTGTATGCGGCATACTTATGTTGCTATTCATAGTGCTCACGCCGCTAGTAGCGCTAGTTCCTGTAATCGCAACAACAGGCACATTGCTCTGGGTCGGGATAACTTTATTTCCATCAAGAAAAGAGCTTGGGGCATATCATGGAACCGAAATAGTTACAATGCTGCTAATGATAGCTACGGTTATCTACACATTTGCAATTGACAAGGCATTGTTAGTTGGATTTGTTGTATATATAATTGGTCTTGTAGCCTCAGGAAGAAAATCAGAAATCGACTTGTACATGGTAATCTCAACAGTGTTATTGCTAATTGGCGCATTGATCCAGGGAGCTTGAAGAAGATGAAACTGCTAAAAACTAGGAAAGGATTCGAATCCGAGACAGTCAAAGGGCTTATAGCTAGGGAAACATTAACTGGTTATAAATTAGATCCTGACAGATTACGGAATTTGGCTGTTGCACTTTTACCAAATAGATTTGATTATAACGAAGGAGAAGGGATAACACCTATAAGAATTAAAGAAAAACATAGAGAAGCAGGTTCACTTGTTAAAAGATTAATAGCTATGCCATCTAGATCTTCGCGCAGCAGAGAGACAACAACTGAGGACCTTATCATGAATTATATTCTCATAACAGGTGGTGCAGTATATGCTACTGCAATTTTAGGTGCAATTTCTGCATATTATACTGGAGATTTATTACTTAGAATAGCTGACCCATCTTTATTTGACATGTCTCAGCAAATGATAGTTCCTAAGAGTGGAATTGCACTAGATATAATAGATCAAATAAAAACCGGGGCAAGATGGTTAGGCTTTATTGTTGGCGCTTGCGCTTTGCCAGTTTTATATGCATCTTTTAAACTAGCAAGATTTATTTGTAAGCCGTTATATATAGCAAAACTAGATCGAATATTCGTAAAACATGAGAAGCAAGTAGAAGAAGGCATAATAAGATCTATAGAATCAATAAAACACAAAGATGAGAAATGGCTGGAGGAAACCACAGAAGTTAAGCATAAATTATTAGACGCATGCATGAGTATGGAAACTAAGAATGCAGTAGAAATATTTGAAACATTACTACGGGATTGTTGTAGTAAAATCCGTTTGCGCGCAATTGACTCATTAAAAAATATTGGTAAACCACTAACCCCTTCATTAGAAGGAAGGATAAACGGGAGTGTGGGAAAATTGGATGATAATTTATATACACTTTTACTAGTCAACGGCAGAGAAGAGGCAGAGAGAGTATTAGAAATTGAGCAACTAAAAAAGAAAAAGGCTAGATTATTAGAAGGCATACACGACATGGAACAAACAATTGCAAAAAATCTTAGTCTGCTGGCAAAGACGGAAAGAAGTTTAGCTGAGCTAGCTACTGCTTAAGCAAACAACAGCTTCAAATAGAATAGCGGATTAACCAAACCTTTCTTAGCTTGTGTATTCGCAAGCATACCAGAAAGCGTTTCGCGCACGTGTTCGCTGCGCGCTGCCTTGCCTATAACCCAATTAAGCAAAAACTTATTCTGACCAAGCTTTTGAAGCTTATATGAAATACCCAGCTCATAGTCAAGTTCTTCATGCAATCTGCGCTCATACTCACCAAGTGTTGCTTCTGTAAAATCATTATTCTCAAATGCGTTATTTATTATGCGCGCAGCTAATCTGCCAGAATACATTGCATTGCCAATGCCCTCACCACTAAATGGATCGATAAGCGAGGCTGCATCACCTACGAGCAAGTATCCATTACCGCTACATTTTCTTATTTTAGATCCAAGCGGAAGATTCCAGCCTTTTATCTCAGATGTTATTTTTGCATTTTTAAAGCGAGGCGAAAGCAATGCATTGTTCTCAATAATATCAAACATTGCTTTTTGCAGGTTTACACGTTTCTTTTTCATATCGGCAGTTATCATACCAACGCCAACATTTGCTTCGCTTTTGCTTGTTGGAAATATCCAGAAATAACCAGGAATGAGCGAATCAACAAAATGTATTTCTATTGCAGGTTTCATTCCTTCTACACCATCATAATATGCACGTATAGAAACAACACTATGCCACTCGTTCAAGCCGCCAACGCTAAGCTTGTTTGCAACAAATCCGTTTGCACCGTCTGCACCAACAATTATTTTAGCACGAAACTCATGCTCTTTACCGCTTGTTAAATCCTTTCCATTAACACCAACTAGCTGAGTACCTTCAAATATTAAGTCGTTCACATGAAAACTCTCTATAGTTGTTACATTTGGCAATGATTTTGCATGCTGAAAAAGTACATTGTCATAAACAAAACGCTTGCATACATAACCATAGCTATGGCGATTTGGATCTTTTGATTTGAAAGGAATATCAAGCACCGTACCGTTTGGCGAACTTATTATGACACCATGCGTCCTAATAGGATCTACTTCTTCAACATTGGATTTTATCCCCAAATCAGCAAGCACTGACATGCTTTTTCCAGATATTGCATCTCCACAAGGTTTATCCCTAGGGAATTGCTCTTTCTCAAGCAATAAGACTTTTTTATTGTATTTTTTAGCTAGGAACGATGCAGTTGTACTGCCACCTGGCCCTCCACCTACTACAATAACATCAAAATTCATGGATCTCACTATAATATTAATTCAGCACTAGTATAAAATTAGAAAGAAAAAAAATAAAAATAGATGATTGGTTATGGGTCGTGAGTTCTGAGTCTTGAGTTACTCACTATCCCTAACTCCAAACTCGTTGCTCAAAACTCATGGCTTATTTCTTGTAAGCAGGCTTTCCTTTACCTTGACCAGTGAACCAAAAATAAACTGCTGCAAGCACTAGGACTACAACAACTACAATTAAGCCTGTTTGAACGCCTGGATCTTCAAGGAATCCTGCACCAGTTTTCTTTTCTGGCCCTGCTGTGCCAAGTGCTAATTCTACACTAACAGTTCTCTTCTTTGCAACTGTTCCTTGGTCAGTTAATAATGATAGATCATAAGACCCTTTATTTGCAAGTGTAACCTTTGCTTCCCCATTCTTGTCAGTTGTGAATTTTGTCTCTTTACCATCCTGACCTTTTACAACTAATGAGCACCCTGTACAAGCCTTGCCATCTTTTGTTGCCTTTACTACAAATTCTTTTCCTACCTCTGCTTTATCAGGAGTTGTAAGATCTAAGGTTACTTTTGGTGGTTGTGGCGGTGGCTGAGGGGTCGGAGATGGTGTTGGTGCTGGAGTAGGTGCTGGTTGAGGTTCTGGTTCAGGTTCTGGCGCTGGTGGTGGTGCTGACTTTGGACAAACATTGTTTGTTGGAACTAAGTTTCCTTGTGCATCGCAACTCTTAGTTTCTATTGAGCTACCATCTGCACAGCTTTCTTTTGTTGGAGTACATTCTTTTGTACATGATTCATCTGGTTTGTAGCATGCCCAATTGGAGTTATACCAAACAGTTGGTCTGTAGTTTTCACTAGAACCAACAGAAGTAACTTCAAATTGATATTCACCTGGACCAAAGTAATCAAATGTTGCTGTTCCGTCAGAGCTTATTGATGAGTCATAATTACCTACTGCACCTCCATTGCAGCTTCCACATGAAGCTGAAGCAGCGCAATAATATTTCATACTAATACTGCCACCACTAAGCTCGCTTTCAGTTTTTACTGTTATTTTCTTATCAGAACATGAATAATCTAGTGTTGGATTTGGAACGTCTGATTTGCCTGAATATGGATTGCTAGTAGTTGAGGAGTCTGGATTATTATAAGTATCGTCACCAAATAACGCAAATGCACTGAATAATTCAACGTTTGTAGCTGTTACTGAATTGGTATACCATAGATTCCTTGTTACATCCATAGGAAGAGACCAGACGTCACCGGTTGATGAACCCAACCTATGTATGGTCAACCTGTCTTCAGCTGGGGCTGTTGTTATCTGGCTGGTTGTATAATGGAAGGTAATGTTTGCAATTGAACCACTATCTGAGCTGCTAAAGTTTAATATATGTCCAAACCATTTCTTTGTTCCACCTATGGCTCCACCACCTGCAGGCAGATTATCTGGAAGTGGCATAAGGTGCTGCGGACCAAATGAAAGATTGCCATAAAAGAAGACGGTGACATTTGCTAGTGTTGAATTAAACATAGTGGTTGTTACATTTACGTATCTATCGCCACCATTAGTACCACTAGTCACATTTTGGTGGGTTGCACTTATTGCAGGCACCCCATTCAACCAGGTTCCCGAACCTCCTGCATTAAACCAAGAATTAAGAATAGTAACGTTTGTTGAATTTTCTATTTTAATTCCGGCTGTACTAACATTTGAAATATTGGTGTTGTTTATTAAAATACCACCAGGGGTAGACCCAATTGCATTATCTAGATTACTTATATTAATACCAATACTGGTTGTCACAGGAACATTTGGACCACTCATTGAAGTCATACTAACATTTATTATAGTTACGTTCGAACTGCCATTTATCATAATACCGAAATAGTTGGCTGTTGCCTCTGTCACGCTGGTAGTACTCACATTAATATAACCGTCTCTAATAGTCACATTATTAGCACCTTCCACCCTTATACCTACTACGGTTGGAGTTGATCCAGCAGCATTAGAAAGTTGAATCACACTACCATTCATATCGAATACAACGTTATCAGCAGTTATGTTAATACATGCAGCAATGGTAGAACCAGTAGTATTAAAAACAACCCTTCCACTGCCATAACCAGAGGTAGACACAGATAAGTTTGCTCCAAGCGTCCAATTTCCGGTTGCGTTGCCAGTAACTGCAGCTGAACTTATGGCCCCCGGTACACTATTCCCAGTTGGTATAGCTTCTGTTGCACAATTAGTAACGTGTGCTACAATCCCACCAACAAACATCGTAAATCCAATATTAGAAACTAATAAAATTCCTAAAAAAATCAATAAAATTCCTTTTTGCACCATGGTAAAGTCACCTTCGGAATAAGTAAGTAAATAAGCTTTATAAATCTTTCGTTTTTTTTTTGAGGATTTTTTCCTCGAAAATTATAGCTTTTTTAAAACAACAAAAAGATGATCTTTGTCGAATGGCTCCAACTCAAACGTTTCCAGCACTTCAAAAAATTCAGATAATTTTCTTAATTCCTGCTCAAATACCTCGCTTGGCTTCTTCGTTACATCTATACTCTGGCTTTTTATTGCAAGCATTGCAATGCCTTCTGGTTTGAGAAATTGCTGTGCATTTTTTATTAATATCTCAGATTGATTTGCCTGTGCGACATCTTGGTATAACACATCAACCTGTCCGACATCTCTATATTCTCTTGGCTTGTTTGCATCTGCAAGAATCGGAATAATGTTATTGCGTTGATCAGCTAACCTAAGCAGGCTTTTCATAACATGCGCTGATATTTCTATAGCAAAGATTTCACCATTGCCAATAATATCACTTAAATGAGAAACAGTTGTACCAGTAGATGCACCTAGATAAAGCACCTTGGAACCTGCTACAAATGGAAACGTTTTCAGGCTTTTTTTTACTGCTGCTGCAAGCTTGCTGCGAAATGGATCCCAAAGGCGAAACTCTTTACCTTCTCTTTTAATTAAGTGTTCATTGTAAACCTGTTTGCCGGGCACAGCATTAAGAGTTGCCAGTTTATTATCTAATAAATAAACTCCTGTAAAGATAGATTTCATAAAAAGAAAATAGATGGAATTGTTTAAATAATCAACCGGAATGTTGTGTACGGCCAGGTTGTCCGGCAGCTGCTTGTGTTGCTGGCAGTCTAATAGGTCGCCTTTCTGTTACGAGCTTTCTTGCGTCAATAAAATTTCTTATTATTGAAACGACCTCATCTGCAATGCGTAATTGCGCCTCTTTAGTTTGATTACCTATATGAGACGATAATGAAACATTAAACCCTCGTTGTGCTAGTGCACGAATCCTACCTGCATCAAATGCTGCTTTTTGCTCTTTTGGCTCACGTTCGAATACATCAAGATGTGCACCACCTAGCTTGCCAGTTTCTATAGCAATGCAAACTGCATCTGTATGAACTAGCTCTGCACGCGCAAAATTAACTAATAATGCACCTTTTTTCATTTTATCAAGTGCACTAGCATTTATCATACCTTTATTATCAGCAGTTAGATCGCAATGCAATGATACAATATCACTCGTAGCTAATAGCTCTGGCAGCGCAACCTGCTTTATTGCAACTCCATTTGTTTCTTTAGGAACAACATCAGAAAATATTACATTAGCACCAAGCGCAGAAAGCACTTTAGCAACACTGCTTCCTATTTTTCCATAGCCAACTATGCCAACTGTTTTTCCTGCGAGCTCTGCACCCATAATTTTTTCCCATCGCCCATCAACCATTGCAGCGTGTATTCTTGGTATTTGCCTAAGCAGCCCAATAATCGCATAGACTGTTGCTTCTGTAACTGCGCGGAAGTCAGCTGCATTTTTAACTTCTATGCCACGCGCAGAACATGCGGCGCGATCTATATTATCCATTCCATTTCCAGCTCTTACTACCAGTTTAAGATTTGGTGCATAGGCTAAAAGATCTGCATTCACTTTTGTCGTGCTTCTAACAATGAGTACATCAGCTGTAGCCAACTCCTGCTCAAATGCCAGGAACCTACGATTCCTAGCGCAACCTCCCTCGCGATCAAGACCTAATTCTTGTGCAGGCGCATTAACTACTTCCGCACGATCTAAATCAAAAGCACTATGTAATTTGACCAATGAACCTTCATCTAACTTATCAGCAATTAGAATCTTCATATTAGTCCACCCTCTAAGCGTTTATTATTCTTAACATATAATAAACAGAAATATATAAAACCTTTAGCTAGCTAATAACTTGGGAGGTAACTTGCGAACTAGAATCGCGCTGCTAATTTTATTATTCCTTTTTTGCCAGATTGCAATTTCTGCTTTTCCACGACCATGGCATGATCAAGCATGGCTTGTAAATAACCCCAATATACTATATGCTAGCAACAAGGATATTTGGTTTCCTGGATTGCTTAATATACCAATAAACGAATTAAGGCTGGATAAAATTAAAGACATAGGAGATTCTAATTTTAAGAGTCTAATAAACACTGCTATAAAAAATAAAGAAGAAACCTCAATTGCAGCTAAGAAATGCGCAGATGTTTATGCTGATATTCAGAAAAACCCAACGAAAAAACTTGATGAAATATTAAATAAAAGCGCAGGTGATGCCCTAAATGGGGCAAGTGTTGGTGCAGCCGCTGGCGCTCTTATCTTTGGTCTTCCTAGTGGCGGGGTTTTTAGCGTACCAGGTGCTGTGGTAGGTGGCATTGTTGGTGCTGTTGTTGGAGGTGCAATCGGTGGGTTATCTAACATATTTGGAGCTCTATTCTCGAACACCAAAGATGATAGAATTATAGAACTTGCTGAAACATGCTCAGAATACGGTAAAAAATGGCGCGCTTTAATGGATAGCGCAATTGATGCGATTGATTATTCATTTAAAGAGCTTGAAAATAAATGGAATGAAGCAGCAGACGCGTATAAAAAATTAAAGTATACTGGCGTTTGCGATAATGATTACTATTCAACTGGCAGAGAAGCGTGTAATTATATTGAGGACATAATGGAAACTGGAGCAAATGGAAAATATGGAACGAGCTCGCAGCAGATAATAAAACTCCAAAACGATCTGAAAAGCGGATTTTCTAAATCTTTGCCAAACACCACAGCTTATAGCGAACTCATCGATATCATATGGAACGATACTGGCGCTATAAAGGAGGCTGAAAGTATTGTAACGCTTGCAGAACAAAAGCTAAATGAAGCAGAGGATGATACCAAGGTATTGTTCCAACAAACAGAAGAACTGGAAGCTAAGGCTAATAAAAAATTAGATGAATTGAAAAAGCAAATACCAGAGAAGATAACTGCGAGTTTTGTAATAAGTGAAACGCTCAGCAATGAGAAAAAGGAAACTATCAGTAATATGTTTATTGAGATAAAAACAAATGTTGAACAAGCAGCAGAAGAGTTTGATGATGCGAAAAAAACGTATATGACAAAGAAACTTGGGTATATTAAAAACTCAGTTACCGTGCTCAAGGATATTGAAAAAACATACCATAACATTGATGGGAGCATAAATACAATAAATGATAAACTCAAAGAAATGGTTGAGGAAAAACAAAAAGAAGCAAGTACCTTATTAGAAGAATTCGAAAAAATAACAAAAGATAATTTTATCCATGATGAGGCGACAAAAAATTATGAAAAAGCAAAGGTAGCTTTTGAAAAGGCAAATGATGCTAGCGCACTTGGCGATAAGTTTGAATATTTTGATCAAGCTGCAACAAATGTACGGTTTGCAATAAACATTTTTGAAAACAAACCATTGGAAAAGATAGTTAGCATAAAGGCTGCTATTAGTGATGTTAAAAAACTAATAAAGGCTGCGGAAAACGATGGGATAGATGCTAGTTATGAAAATGAAGAGATAAAATTAATTGAAAAAACAGAGCAAACTTGGGTTTTGGAGAATGTAAAAAACATTGAAAATAGCATACTAACGAAAGCTAAAATATTGTATGGAAATTTAGAAAATAAAAGGAAGGAACTGTTAAAACAAATAAAACTAGGAAAAGAAGCAACTGCAGATCTAAAGACGACCTTGGCTGGCACTGAGCAAGATGCTTTTTATTCAGATGGAAGAATAAATTATAGAAAAGCAATTGGAAAGCTAAAAGAGATCAGGAACGCATATAATGAAATAGAAGTAGAGTTAGGGAAATCTCGCAA
Source organism: Microcaldota archaeon (assembly GCA_018304385.1). GTDB lineage: Archaea > Micrarchaeota > Micrarchaeia > Anstonellales > Bilamarchaeaceae > JAGVWJ01. The sequence goes on along the minus strand of JAGVWJ010000003.1, from coordinate 3,149 downwards.
AGACATAGTATTAAATGCTCTAGAAAAAACTAGCGATCTTAGTTTTGATATAGTAGAGTTAGATAAACCGACGGATATCAAAATTATTTTTGCGGTTTCAAATAATTTGGGTTTTAGTGCTGAGAACACAGCAATTGATTTTGAGTTTCCTTATGATTTAGAGATTTTCAAAAGTGATATGAATGATGATAATGATGTTGAGGTAATAAAAACTAAAGGTAGAATAAAAATAATTCTTAGTAAAATTGAACCATATGCTAATTATATAATAAAAATTGAAAAACAGGAAATTCTGGCAAGAAGTATAAATAAAAGGGTCAGTGCAGTTGGGAATGCTGATGGAAGCGCTAATATAGAGGAAAATATAGATTTTGAATTGGAAATAAATGCGGCAATGTGGCTTGGTGACGAAGTAGAAATAGATGGATTACAATACAATGGTGCAGAACTAGAGAAAGGAAAACACAAACTAGAAACTTAGTGGCGAGCGCTTAAATAATATAAAAAAGTTAGATAATGGAATTGTTTTGTTTGATGTGAATGATATAGATGCAGATAGCGACGCAATAGTAAGAGTTATCTATAACATTGAGGATGTTTCTGATTATATAAATGAAAAAATAGCTCTTTTTGATTCTTATAATCTAAGTAATGATGATAAACTCCGTCTAGAAGAAGCTAAGGATAAATTTACCAAAAATGATAGTGAAACTGCGCTTAAGAAAATTGTTGAAATTGAAAGAAATATAGAAAAGGACAATGGTCAAAAACAAAAATCTGAAGTGAAACACCAGAAATTAGTTAACGAACTAAACAATGAACTGAGAAAATTGGAAAGGGCACTGGAAAATGCTAAAGGCAAGAATGTAAGTAGCGAAATAAATGAAAAAATAGAATTAAGGATCACTGAGATTAATGGATCACTAAATAATTACAAAATACCATCTGAAGACGCAATAGAGAAACTAGCACAACTAGAGAAATCTTATGAAAAGAATCTAGTTAATGAGTTAAGAAATTAAGAAAAAAACTTTCTGAAGAGTTTAACGATTTGAAAGAGAGAATATTTAAAATTGGTATTTTAGAAATGCCATCTTCGTTTAAGGATGTTGAGAATGCGCTTATTGCAGCAAAAGATACACAAGATCTGAATGATATAATAGAAGCTGCTGAAAAATTAGAGAATGCAAAACTAGATGCACAAAAGTTGGAAAAAGAAAGAAGCAGTAAACAAGATGCGTTAGGCAATAGGATTGATGAGATTAAAAATCGGTTGAAGAAATCATCTGAAATTTATAAAAAGCAGGCAAAGGATGCAAAATCAACAAAATATGCTTATTTATTTGATATTGATACTGGAGAACTAGATAAAAAAATTAAAAACCTGGAGAAAAATCTTGGAAATACTGATGAACTAGAAAAAACAGAAATAGAAGCTGAAGATATAGAAGAAATAGTAAGTAATTTGGAAAATGATGCTAGAAACAAGTTAGCTAATCTAGAGAATATATTTAACGCTGCGCAGCTGAGTGGAGAGGAGAAAAACAAAATTAGAAATAAATTAGCACGAATGCGAGAGCTAATTGATAATGGCGAATATATCAATGCACTTAAGGCAAGTGATATTATACTTGGGGATTTGAAAAAAGCTGGTGGTGGCGGTGATAACTCTTTGATTATATTAGGTGCAACTGCACTATTGATAATAGCTGCGCTAGTTGTTTATATGTTTAAATTCTCTGGAAAAAAAGAAAGGCCACGCGAGTTTAAAAAATTGAAAAAGGCTGGGGATTAAACAAAATGTCCGATCTTTGTCTGGCCTTGTAAATTGGTTATGGGTTGTGGGTCTTGAGTTGTGTGTTTTGATAGCCCTGGCCTTTCTTTTCTTAACCTATTCTGCAAACTTGCAATAATTGCCTTCATCTTTTTTTCTTTGTTAAATGCAGACCAATAGAAATATTCATCACGCGTACCTTTTGTCATAAGAATATAGATTTCCCCTTCTTTCAAACGCGCAGCACGACCACGACGTTGGATGCTACGGATTTCACTTGGAATTGGCTCATAAAAAATAACTGTATCAACACTTGGAACATCAATGCCTTCTTCGCCAACAGATGAACAGACCATAACATTGAATTCATTATTGCGAAATGCAGCAATAGTTTCTTCTTGCATTTTTCTTGTATAACTATCTTTTTTTCCTACAAATTGTTTGGCTGTAATACCTTGCTTAATTAGCTCTTGCTCAATAAGCTTAACCTGATCACGATACTGCGCGAATACGATTATTTTTTTGTTTTGAAGCGATTTTATTAAATCAATTAATACCTTTAACTTTGGATGCTCTTCATCGCTATTGAGCAACTCTAGAACTTTTGCGAAATTTGGTTCTTTTAGCAATAGCTTGCCTGATTTGCTTGTTTTTTCTTTTACTTTTTCAGTGTATCTTCGCAAGGCATGCATACCTTGCGTTTCTATTAATTCGCTCATATGTAAAAGATTTAAGAGAACGGAATAATTTACTAAGGCAGGATACTTGATACCATGTGGGATATTTAGAATGTGCTCACGCAGCTTCATGAACATTCCTTTGTTTCTTAATGGCGGTGGAAAACCCAAAGCTCCAAGTGCGTGCGCGTATTTCGAAATCATTTCATCTAGCGTAAGTTTAATTAGTTTAAGTGTTGGTGAAAGCATAACTGGAATCCATTTTATGAAGCTCTGCTGCACGTATGGTTTTACATCCTCATCTAAGCTCGTTCGAATTTCGATATTTTGAATGTGTAAATTGTCCAAAACTTCTTTTATGCGCTCTGCCTTGCCTCCGGGCGAAGCGGTTAAACCAACAATTAGCGCATTTTGTTCTTTCATTTTATTTGCTACGTAAACATATGCGTAGTCCCCAACTGACCTATGCGCTTCATCTACTATACAGAGCGCAAAATGCGCGTTTAAACTATTTTCTTCAAAGTCATTTCGGATTGTTTGCGGCGTAGTGATTACAATCGACTTTTCATATTCTTTTATGCGCTTTTCAGGCTTCATTTCGCCGGTAACCAAAGTTACGTTCGTTTCATCCAAGCCTAAAATATTTTTAACAGATTCAAAATGCTGCTTTGCTAGCGGCTTAGTAGGTGTTAGAAATA
>JAGVWJ010000025.1 GCA_018304385.1 Microcaldota archaeon | reverse complement strand
ATTCTATCTTCCTTAACATCAAGTCCTCGAACTTCATGCCTTTCTTCTGGTTTGTATCTGCCAAATAACCTATTAGATTCTGCTCGCGCAACTTTATCTACAGCTCTTCTTAAGCTCAACATAATATCAGCTTTCGATAACCCAATACTTCAAAATTATAACAGCAGATTGCTCACTGCCCAATAATTATCCCTGTTCCTCGGCCCCTCGATCCGTCGAGCGTTCCAAGGCTGAAGGCTTAGTAACTACTGTTTCCTGTTGCTTATAAGGAGAATGATCTCGCTCGCTAACTATCTTTTGCGAGAGCGCTGAAACTAGCGCAAGCGTTTCTAATGCTACTTTTGGTAATTTTATTAATTGTAAAAAGGTTTATAAACATTGCTAACAAAGCGTTATAAAGTTTATTTTTAATATTCTACCAAGTGGGGTGATTATTAATGTGGGTATTAGGAGATTTATTTCATGATCCAGTATCGGCAATAAAGAGAGCCAAAAAGGACGCAAGCCTAACAGGGCCCTTGTTGCTAATGGCTTTTGGAGCAGTTTTGCTTTATATTGCGATGGTTATTCCATCTATTAAGACAGGTGTTTCTAGTCAGCAGTTTATTAATAGTTTTTGGTCAACACTTGTATTGTTTATTACAGTTCTAGCATATGGATTCCTAGTTAAGGTTCCATTTGAAATCATAACAGATAAGAAACAAAACTCGCTTGCTTATACAATGTCAGCAAATGCAATGTGGTTTTCTCTATTTGCTATAGGACTATTAGTATTGTCTATATTTGGATTGGTTGGCAGCTATATTGACAAGCCACCTCCACCAAGATTTCTTGGTTATGCAAGTTCTTATGATGAACCAATCGAACACAAAATATATCAGGTTATAAGTGGCATAGGGCTATTTATTTTCCTCTGGTTCTTAATGCGAGGCCTTTCAATAGCTACACGCGCATTAAAGGAATTATTTGATACTGATTACTTAACTGTGCTACTGATTAGTGGAATAACAGCAATGATTACCGGAATAATCCTTTATATAATGATGTTCGCTATGTTTGCAGCAATGCTTGCTTTAATGGGCGCTGGCGGTGGATTAGGAGGAGGCGGACTAGGCGGCAGAGGATTCTAGTTTTTTCTTATTTCTTTTTATTTTTATATTTATAATAAGCAATTACATCCTCGCCAATTTCATATAATTCGCAATTACCAAAACTTCTAAAGAGTGCAGTCAGTTTCTTTTTCTTATACCAATCCACAGGTGGATTTATTCCATCAGAATCTATCCATTTATTTATCTTATCAAATAACCACTCAATAGCACGATTATTAAAATCTCTATCAAACGGTTCGCAAACAACCACTGCCTTGCCAGTTGCAAGCGCTTTTCTTAGCAGTCCTTTATGGTCTTTGACATGGTGCAATACATCAACAATTAGAATCGCGTCATAATGCGAGAGCGGCACATCAAAAACATTACCAAGTGTAACATTGCGCCCTTTATCTTTTCCGTATGCAACAAATCCTTTATTCATGTCAAATCCACGGTAATCACAATCCAGATATTCACTATTATACCCAGTAGCACATCCTAGTTCGATAACTTTCTTGCCATTAAGAAATTTTGCAATTATTTTCATGCGTTCATTACCATGCCTAAGCTTAATCATTGTTTCATAAATGCTAGGGCTCATGTAAAGCGGGCTTTTCATCGAGAAATCACCTCTGATTTCGAGATATTTGTCATGATCTTGAAATTCCAACAGGAATTTCGAGAGCTAGTGACCGCAGGTCACTGGATTTTTTTGCCCTCATGACAAATCATAGAGATCATTTTGTGTATTTTTCCATTAGCATATAGCCTAAATCAAAAGCAATAATCGAAATGAGATAGTCTAGTCTGCCAATTACAATAAATGCTAAAGCAGCAATCTTTAAAAATAATCTATATTCTGTAAATATTTTTAATTTACCGAATAAAGTCATTTCATCAAGATAAGCAGCTATTAAGAATATCGCAAATGGAATCTGCTCGAGTGTTGGCAATCCAAAATATGCTGCTAAAATTATTGCAACTAGAAATCCAATCACATGTGATTTTCTATCTATTTTGCCTGCAAGCGCTTGCGCGAATAATGCAGCTAAAAAGAGCATGGAGAAGGTTGCTTGGGAGATTAGGTAGCCGATAATTATTCCGTATAATACGGCCATTAGCCAGTGGCTATTAGCTATTGGCCATTTTTTCTTTTTATCTTCTATATCATCTACGAATTTGACTAATGCACCAGAAAGAAAAGAAAGAAAAAAAAGATACATTAGAATCTACTTCTTTTTCCCATTACCACCAATGTTTCTACTAATACGCTCTGCAAGTTCTGTAAATTCCATTGGGATTACGAATTTTGTACTTGGTGATTTACCAACTTCTTCTAATGCCTTAAGCTGCCAAAGCGTTAGTGCTGATCCGTCCAAATAGCTTTTTGCTGCATCTGCAACTAGCCTTATACTTTCTGCCTCACCTTTTGCTAGTATTATTTTTGCTTGCCTTTGGCCTTCGCTTCTAAGTATTTCAGATTCTTTTTGACCTTCTGCCTGCAATATCTGGCTTTGTTTACTTCCTTCTGATTCTAGTATCATAGCACGTTTATTACGCTCAGCAGCCATCTGTTTAGTCATTGCTTCTTGAATTGCGCCAGGTGGTTCTATCTCTTTTATTTCAACTGCCTCTGCCTTTACTCCCCATTTATCTGTGGATTCATCTAAAGTTTCTCTTAGCTTTGTGTTTATCACATCACGCTTTGAAAGTACATCATCTAGTATCATATCACCGATAATATTTCTTAGTGTTGTCTGTGCAAGTTTAACTGTTGCGTATTGGAAGTCTTCAACTTCAATGACAACACGCTTTGGATCAACAACTTTATAATAAATAACCGCATCAACACCTACGGTCGCGTTATCCTTTGTAATAACATCTTGGCGCGGAACTTCGAGCGTGCGCGTTCTTAGATCAACATTTATTACTTGATCAATAAAAGGAACAACAACTACCAAACCAGGTCCAACAACTCCAGTAAAGCGTCCCATACTTAGCTTGACGCCGCGTTCATATTCTTTTAGAATACGGATGCTGCTAAGCAGCGCAAAAAAGAATATTACAACCACAACAAAAAATACAATTTCCAACGCCATCTGTATCTACCTCCCAACTTCATAACTAACTTCCTTCTATTCCTTTTAAACATTTTATAAATTCTCTAATATTATATGGTAACAAAACTGTTGAGCTTTTTGATTTTGAAAGAACTTTCCACGTGTTTATCTCCCAAATGCTAAGCGCATTATCAGTTATGCCTTTGGCTTCTTTTGCAACAATACCTATGCCTTCAGCTTCACCTTTCGCAACATTAACCTTTGCAGTTGCAGTACCGCTTGCAACTGTTTCTGTTGCTTGTCTTTCACCACTTGCATTTATTATTGCTGCTTCCTTTGCACCTTCACTTTCTAATATTACAGCTCTTTTGATACGCTCAGCTCTAACCTCTTTAATAAGCGCAGCGCTAAGTGATTGAATTGCTGGTAAAACCTCGCTAATCTCTGCTGCGATTACCTGCATACCCCAGCTTTCAACGAATTTCAAAAGATACTCTCTTAGCTTTCCATTAATGTATTCTCTTTTAGAGTTTAGCTCATCAAAAGAAACTTCACCAACAACTGATCGTAAATACGCCTGAGCTAATTTTATTGTCGCTATTTCGTAGTTTGCTATATTAAGCAATAATCGCTCTGCATCTAGCGGTCGATAGTATATCACTGCATCAATTTTTACTATTCCGTTATCCTTTGTAATTACTTTCTGTGGTGGCACAGCAATTGTTCGTATGCGCATATCAACTATTGCAACTACATCAAGCATAGGTACTATAAAATTAATACCAGGATTAAGCTTTGCAATATATCTTCCATATCTGAACTTTAATCCCTGTTCATATTGTCTTATTATAATGAATGAGCGTGCGATAACTGTGAAAAAACCAACAATTATTAATAAAATTTCTAATCCCATTTATTCTACCTCTAAATAAACCCCTTCAAACCCAATAATCGTAACCTTAGTCCCTTTCTTATATTCTTTCTCGCTGTGCGAGCGATAGCTCCATTCCTCACCCTTAATGTTTAGCAGTCCTTTTCCATCCTTGCAGCTTATAATCTTTCCATCTAATCCAATAAACGATTCGCCACCGGTTTTTACTGGCTTTGCCTTTAGTCGTTTCCAATACATATAAACAATAACTGCAGTAATTGCGCTCGCAAGCACGCCAACAAAAATTGATATTTCATATTGGACTCCAAAATAGAGTAAAATACCAGTTAGCAGCAAGCCAATACCGAAAATACCCATTATGCCGCCTGGCAGGAATAGCTCTCCAAGGATTGCCAGCAGCCCTAAAACTATTAGAATTACCTCCCATTGCATGATTAGATTTTGAGAGCACATCTTTTTAATCGTTATTAGGCTAAAATTCTCTATGGCAAAGAAGAGAAGATTTACTGCTACAACTGGAGATTATAACGTTGATACGGGTGATGCTAAAACATCAATAACAGAGCGTGAGCTTGCGCGGGGCCATGTTTTCAGAGAGCAAAAATCATTTGAAAAGAAAGTAATATTTGCGGACAGGCCAGCGTTTGAGCGCAGATCCAATGATTTAGTAAGAGAGAGCTGGTCGTTTCATTCTGCATTTCCTTCATTAAGAACATTTGTTCCACTACTTGCGTTACCTGTTTGTGCTGGTATAATTACTGCACTTAGATTTGCTACTATTAGGTTGCAGATACTTGGAGCGCTTTTTAGTTTGTTTACTATTGCAATGATAATTGCAGTTTTATTTTTCTTTATTGAGGCATTCAAGCCGCGCTTTAGCCATGCTGTTAAGGACGGGTTAATCCATGCAGCAATATTCGTACTGTTGCTGTTTTCTGGAGATTTTAATGTTTCGTTAAATGTTTTTCTTTTATATGTAGCAGCACATTGGATAATGCATGCAATTGATTTTCATTTAGAACGTGCAGCGCACCGTGGATGGAAATTGCTGGTTTATGGAACTGTATTAGTTTTTATAGAATTAGTATTAGCTGCGAATTTTGGGCTATAATTTCCCTACAATCACCGGAAAGGCAATAGTCGCATCACAATCAACTGTCACGTAACGAGAGCGTTCTTTCAGCTTGCCCCATGAAATTGCTTCTTGTGTTCTTGCGCCACTAAGCGAACCGTCCCATGGCGAGGCAGTAGTAACATAAACTGCATAGTCTAATCCACCGCGTAAGATGTTAACACCAATTGTGTGGTGCTTTGAAATTCCTCCGCCAAGAACGATGCCTCCTGTTTTTTCCGCATCAAGTACAATGCTGGCTAGTTTTTGCATATCCTTAGTTACATCTATTCCAAAGTCTTTGTATTTTTGTTTGAAAAAATAAACCTGCAAGCCAATTGCGCTATCAGTTATGCCTGGACAGAAAACAGGAATATTATTTTTAGCGCACCAAAATAAAAAGGAATTTTTATTATTTAATGATCTGCCAATCTCGCTTGCAATTTCGCTCGGCGCGCAAATTTTATTTTTATTATATAACCTTTCAAATATTGGCTTAATTCTTTTTTCTAATTCAACATAGCATTCATTATTTACAAGAATATTTCCTAATCTATTTATTCCTTTTTTATGCAATTGTACATCATCCATAAAAAAATCGCCAAGTTCGTAATCTTTGTATGCACGAATAAGATCATGATCTAAGCTACCGCCAGCAGTAATTATTACATCAACAAATTTTCTTTTACAAAGCTCTGCAAATATCCCACGCAAACCGCTCGCAACCATATTCGAAGTAAAAGAAAGAAATATTTTTGCTTTTTCTTTTTTCATTTTTTTTATTATTTCAACTGCTCGCGCTATTTGCGTTGCTTGAAAACCTGTTTGCAAGAAATCGTTATCAGTGTAACCTGTGGTTACATCTCTCGAAGTTCTTCGAACTTCTCGATCGTCAATAGATAGGTCCTTGATTTTCATATTTTCACTAACTTTTCTTCAACTTAAAATACGCCTCAGCCAATACTTCCGCAAGATCGCTTGCACAGAAATTAAATCCAACTTTCTTTCGCAAAATCTCAGCAGCATAACCATTAATATAAGCTGCAGTAGTACATGTCTCAAAGCTTGGATTTTTGCATGCAAGCGCAGCAACCAAGCCAGCAAGCACATCACCTGTTCCTCCTTTAGTCATACCTTGATTATGCATTGTATTAACAAAAATCCGCTCGCCATCAGTAATTATATCGCCAGCATGATCTTTTTTCAAAATCACGCACTCATGTTTCCTTGCCATTGCCTTAACATTTTCCTTTGTTCCTTTTATATTAAACAAATAAGCGAACTCACCTTCATGCGGAGTAAGTATCGCACCTTTAGGTATTGCGTTCTTAATTCTCTTTAGTCCATCTCCATCAATAACAAGTTTTTTTGCATCTTTAAGCTGTTGTAGATCGAATGCAGCTTCTCCTAATCCATTCCCAAAGAGTATGCAGTCTACCCAGTCATTAATTGCGTGGTCAACAACAATTACTTCAGGAATGCACTTTACAGCGTTAATAAGGTAACCCTCATCCTCTGCTGGTAAAAAATAAAGTAAGTCAACAAATCGTTTAGCAGCATTTAATGCGAATACAGGTGCGCCATGATATTGCGCACTTCCACCAATTACTAGCAAGCGGCCATTCTGGCCCTTATGTGACTCTTTTTTTGGAATAACTAGCGATTTGACAATACTTTTAATATTAAGCATGAAAAATATACTAATGGTAAGCATAAAAAGCTTGGTTTTAGGGGTTGTATCCTCACTTCTATTTGCTAGCGCGTTTATAGCGCTTTTTGCATTTTTAGTATTAGCAAACCTTCCAGGGGAAATAGACAATTTAGAAAAGGCACTATCTGATAATCTTCCGAATATAATAGTCAATTCAAGTGCAATAAAAACAAAGATATCCAGTTATATGGAAACATCGCTCTTTAATGGAGAGGATGAACAAACTATGGAACTAATGAAATTGCAATGTAATATGGAAATAACGAACGTTCCTGATGGACTTCGTTCTCTGTGCCCGGATCTTTTGAATGGAAATATAAACAACAAAGAAGATCTCAAAAATGCGCTTATGCGATCTTTTGAGGTGCAATTAAAAGAGCAAATAAACGAAGGGTTAAAACCTACTTTTTCAGAACTTAAAGCATCAATCAGTAATTTTGATCAGTTTAAGATCTTAATTTTGATAATTAGTCTGGCACTCTTTTTCATAGCAGCAATGATAGTTTATTTTGATAGTTTTAATACCGCTAAAACATTAAATACTGTCTTATGGCGTATTTCTATTTCTTCATTGTCTTTTGTTCTACCATTTTTATTATTCTCTATTTTAGGTTTATTTGGGGTAAATTTTGAAAATATAATGATCAATAGCATACAAAAAAATATGAAAATTGAAGATTCACAAGCGTTTATAGATCAGGAAGCAATGGATGATATATTAGAGCCTATGGTGAAATTAATTTTGGATTGGTTTAATGCATTCTTCTTTAAGATAATAGTAATCTTTGCTGTTATTGGTATTATTGGGCTTGTGGCATGGTATTTAACTAGGGTGCGAACTCAGAAATAGTTTCTAATTTTTTCATTTAATTTTTTCGCTTCTTTTAATGCAGCTTCAACTGCAGAACCACCTTGTTTTTCGTATGCATATGCTAATGAAGATGAGGCGTTTATCCTGTGAATCGCAATATTATCTTTAATTGTCTTTAATACAAGTTCCAGATCACCGCCTTGCGCGCCAATACCTGGAACCAGCAATGGTAATTTATTTTTTGTAATTTTTACTATTCTTTTTATTGCATCACTAGTTGCACCAACAACTAATCCGCAATCCCATTTAAGCGCTTTATCTGCTACTATTTCGTATAGATATTTTTTTCCAACTTTAAGATCTTGGAAATCGCTTGCACCCGTATTGCTTGTTCTACAAAGTAAATAAACAGTTTTTCCATCTCGCAAAAATGGCTTAATGCTATCCTCGCCCATATATGGTGAAATTGTTGTTGCATCAGCACCCCAGACATCATAAATCTCATTTGCGTATGCTTCGCTAGATTTTCCAATATCCCCACGTTTTCCATCTAATATTATTGGAATCTTATTTTTATAGTGAGTTATCAATTCTTTCAATGCATTCAGTCCTTCAAATCCATATTGCGCAAAATAAGCATAGTTTGGTTTGATTGCGGATATTTGATGCTCGGATATTAGTTTATCAGTAATTTCGCTGAAATACTCGGAAATATTATCACTTGATTTCGGGTCAATACCAAAACATAGAATTGTTTTAGTTTCTTGTGCTAATGCTACGAATTTGGAGAGTTGCATGATGTTATTTCGCAGCTATGTTTATTAATCTTTTATTAGAAATAAGGTCGGTGGTATCCATGGAATTAATGCAGCGAATTATTCAATTAGTAACTGAAGGTAAGATCGATCCTTATTCCGAGGCTGCTTTGCTCTTGCATGCACTAGGAAAAAAAATAGATACGGTATCTTTGGTTAACCTACTCTTAGGTTCAGGACAGAAAATTGGCCCTAAAGAAAAAGAATCTGTAAAGGTAGCCGCTAGCTTATTTAATTCGTTTGGTTTTGCCAAACCCGTATACGATGTATTTCTAGCTCCTGTTCCAGTAGGTTATAAGAATCCGCTCTTAGAAGGTGCTTCAACTTATAATCAAGAGTCACTAAAAACAGCGATAACCCAATACGATATTGTACTTATGCTCAGTCAGGCAGTAGTTATGCTAGGTGCTTTTAAGGAAATAACTGAAAATATAGAAAAAGAACTTGGTCCACCAAAAAAGAGTGGTGGTAGCTTTAAGCAAGCAGCAGTTGATATGTTAAATAATTACCAGCGTAGAGAAAAAGTAGATCCTTATTTACATGCAGCGTTGATATGCCGCGGAGTTGGCAAGTGTGATTCAAAAACTATTGGTTCAGTACTAAAAACAGCTGGTGTTTCTGCTGACTTAAAGCGCTGTGATACTGTTTGCGCATTAGTAAAAAAGGCAAATGTTTCTGAATTAGTAAAATCTCAGCTAGCGATTGTAAAAGCAGTTGGTTAATCTCCAATGATCTTTACCAACACCCGCTTATTGCGCTGCCCATCCATTTCAAAATAGAAAATTTGTTCCCATGGTCCGAGATCGAGTTTTCCATTAGTAATTGCCATAGTTACCTGATGCCCCATTAATTGGCGTCTAATATGAGCAGCTGCATTATCCTCTCCAACATTATGCGCATATTTATCATTCCAAGGTACTAATCGCTCTAATACACGCTTATAGTCTTCGTGCAAACCGCTTTCGTTATCATTTACAATTACAGCAGCGGTTATATGCATAGGGTTAACTAACACTAAGCCTTCTTTTACTTTGCTTTCATTAATTGCCTTTTGTACATCATCAGTTATGCGGATGAATTCTATTTTGCTGTGCGTATTAAAAGTAAGATATTTTGTATGAGATTTCATATTATTATAAATAAACGAGACTTATAAAAAATTATCAGTTTGGTTGATTGATGATTTTTAAATCTGTGACGCTACTTTAAATACCTATCTCTATCTTAATACTTAACTATTTATTATAACAAATAGAGAGGTTGACTACACATGACAGGAAGTGAAAGTGCT
>JAGVWJ010000024.1 GCA_018304385.1 Microcaldota archaeon | reverse complement strand
AACAGAACAGCTAAAAGAAATTCTAAAATCAGGATATAAAAGAAGCCCTATGGCAGGACTCTTTTTTGGTATGAATGTACCAATCACAGAGATAAAAGGTGTTAAAATTTCTGCTGACTTAGGGTATGCTGCTACGTTTGCAAGATTTCAGACAGCACAATTAGAACCAGTAGGTGAAAAAGGCGGTAAAAAACAGGTTGGGGTAGTTGCTAAAGATGAGTCAATTACTACTATTAGTAGTTTACAAGCAGCAGTAAATGCAGCCATGGAAACATGGAAAGGTGGTGAATTAGAATTTAGTGTTGGGGCTGAGACGATATCTGTTGGTGATAGAACAGTAGTTCAGCTTGTTGGAAAGGCAAAGCTTACAGATGCCTCAGGTGAAATCCAGGTTTTTGATGTAGTATTTTTCCCAGGTACAGTAGCTGTTACTAAGGTTGATCCTATTAGTGGCGATGTTACACTGGAAACATCTGTACATGTTGTTGCTGGTTTGGCAAAGGTTACAGGCTTACCACTATTTATAGTTGCGAGTGTTGAAGGAACACCTCTGGCCAGAGGAGATCTGCCACCATTGTCACAATGGGAAGGTAAATTGGGTGTAAACTATGGGCCATATGGTGTTTATGGTTTAGTAGGAACTTCAGCGCCAGATCCACTTGCAGCAGCCTTAAAACAAGAGAAAAAAGGTGCAGTATGGGGTGGCGGTGCAAGGGCAGCACTTAGTGAGATTTTTCAAACCGCTTATCTTCCTGGTGTTGGCCTTGAGGTCAGAGTCGTAGATGGCAGAGTAGTACCATTCTTGAATCTTCAATTTCAATTAGGCAGTGAAAAAGGGGTTGAATGATGCGAAGGCTAATATTTTTTTTATTTTTCATTTCAATTTTTTTCGCAACAACTGTATCTGATAATAATAATAGAGTAACACTTTATAGAGAGGATTCAGCAGGTAATGATCAGATAGAACAGGACCTTGATTTTTCTCATAGTTTAGGTCTATCTTCTAGTGGACGAATTTTATCAAGTTCCGATGGTGTTTACACAGATGGCGTAGAAGATGGGGATACAATATGTCCTGGGACAGTAACTGCCTCGTCAACATATACTGGTGATTGGGCAGCAACTTTTTTTGAAGCTGTTGTTCTTTATGATCTACCAGCCAGCTGTCCAAGGCCATCCGAGAGTACAGTACCTTCAAACGAAGATATCAGATGGGATGATGCTGATTATGACATATTTATTAACGAAGACCCATGCATACCTGGAGAAGCATGTTGGGGTAGAGAAGAGCCAACAAGTGATATTAGGATAAATGAATATTTTAAATCTGATTCGCAGCGATATCTTAATCGGTTAGGACATGTTGCGGTTATTTGCACAGCAAGTGATCGATTAAGAAAAACAGGACCTGGCGCTGATTTTGATAGCACTAGAACAACAACTAGCAATGCTGGGTTTAGTCAATCGCTTTCTCTTAGTAGTACAGGTGATTATAGAATAAGGGATAAATTTACTGTTAATGGATGCATGGTAGTAGTCCGTTATCCAGATTGTGATAGTGGGGAAAGATCAAGAATATTCAGTAGAACAACTAGTGCAGAAAATGGTCCGCAATATTCAAATGCCTTAACTGAGCACGACATAGATGTTACAGTAGCAAATCGCCAATCCAGTTTGCAAGTATTATATACTATTCCTGCCAGTGGTTCAACAGTTGAAATTCCGCCAGGCGGATCTCAAATAATCATCATACAAGTGCGAAATAATGGAGATGTAACAAATCGAGTAAACAGCGTAAGCGTGAATAATGGTTTTACTGCTACGCCAACATCTTGTCCAACAGGATCACCTGGCGATGGGATAAACGAAAACATGGCAGTTAACGCTGAAGAAAGGGTTTGTTTTATACTAACAGCGCCATCATATACAGGTACAACAAGCACACGAGTTACGTTGACATATGAGGCATTAGCCAGAACATGCTCAGCGACTACCACAGATATAAGAAATTATAACGTTACATTTACCGTAGAAGAAGGATCTACAGGTCCTTATTGTACTATTGATCCGTCAAGTATTTCGCTCCAGCAAAACGATACATTTACATTCGGCCTAGATTGCTTTGATGAAGACGATAACCCAATACTATGCGAGAATGTTGGATGGAGCGTAACAGGTATAACTGCAGATAGAATAAACCCTACTAATGACGCTGTAACATTATTTATAAATTCAAGTAGTGGAACTGGAAATCTAACAGCAAGTGTTGGCGGGTTGTTCTCATGCGATGCAACAATCGATGTAAATAATACAGATATAGACCCATGTCCAACTCCACCATGTCCTCCTCCAGGTGATAATGGTTGTGAATTATCTCCATCAACTACTTATACACATCCAGAGGAGATTAGTAGCTTTAATATAATCTGCCCGAATAATCCAGCTGGGCAATGCAACAGCGTAGTATGGAGTATTAGCCCAACTTTTGGTAGCGTAGAATCATCAGATGATTCTTTTTCGCTTGTGCGTAGCGGTGCTAATGTTGGCTCTGGCATACTTGAGGCAACAACAGACAGCGGAATAAATTTCTGCAGTGCAAACATTACTGTTTCTTATGCTATTTGTTCTGATTTTATTTAAATTAGTATAATATTTTTTTCATCTTTGAAATGTTTTTCATCAGATGTAATTATGATGTAATTTCCTTCCCTTGCATGAGTTTGTATAATCACATCAACTATGCCTATGTCAGGAATGTTGCTTCTTTTTTTAGCATAAAGAACACCTGCTTCAAAAGCTAATCTTTCATCTAGAACAAGTGTCTTTGAGAGAGCCAAAATTCTTTCAAATGCTTTTTCATAGTCCACATTAAATTTTTTTAGTTTTATAATGATCTCTGATATCGTTAATGTAGATGTAAAGCATTCGTTTTTTTCATCCTCAACTATTTTTTTTACTTTTTCTCCATTTACATCTCCTAGAAAGTAGTGAATCCAAGCTGAACTGTCTAAAATATAGTTAGTCATGAAGATGCAGCTCGTCATCTTTGGCGAATGGAGTTAAGCCAGTACCTCTAAACATCCCGAATCCACTTAGCTTTACTTTTTTTACTTCTATTTCTACTGGTTCATTCGGATGAATATTCATAACCTTTGCTAATTCCTTTGGTATTGTAACCATCAATGATCCACCAACACTTATAGCCTTAGATACAAAACTCATTAAATCACCTATTTAATTTAATTAAACATAAGATTTAATAAATGTATTGCTTTCGAAGAAATTCGAAACCTTTGTCACGCTGGCAAAAAAAGCGTGACAAAGTTTGACAGCTTCGCTGTCAAACCTTTATAAATAAGAAAATACAAAATCGAAAGCATGAAAAAGAATGAATGGGTCTATAGGGAACTGCTTTATCAATTCATAGAAAAAAAGAACAATCACTTTACTCAGCTAGCCTTAGCTAAGAAAATTAGTATATCTATAAGCACAGTTAATAATGCACTCAAGCCACTAGCAAGGATGGGTGCTGTTGATATTAGGAAGATGAATTTTCATATATCCGATATTAAAAAATTGTTATTTTACTGGGCGAGTAACAGAAATATTAAGGATGATATAATATACCAAACACATGTTGAGATGTCTCCGGTTAAAATAGAGAAAGATCTCTGGAAAAAAGTAAAGTTTACTGCATATTCTGGTTATAGGTTTAAATTTAGAGATGCTGCTGCAGATTATTCGGAAGTTTATGCGTATGCGGATAATAAAACCTTACCAAAAATAAAAAAGCGATTTCCAGAAAATCGTGGTCAGTCAAATCTTCATATAATTCGAGCTGATGGGGTTATGAATAATTATCCGGATAGGGATAATGTAACAATAGGAGAATTATTTGTTGATCTTTGGAGTTTAGGAGGTTGGTACGCAAAGGCATTTTCAAATGATATGGAAAGAAAAATAGCAGATATTGTTGGGTTTCAGATTTTCTACCAAGTTTAGTTTTGATCAAAACCTAATGCTCTCTTCTAGTTTCGGCACAATAATCTCATATTTTTTCTCAAGTGCTTCTTTCAAATCGCTTTTCTCACCATGAATCAGAATTATACGTTTAAGATTTCTTACCCTAGTGATAAACTGCAAAAGATCGTTATAATCAGCATGGCCAGAGATACGAACATTCTTTATCTGCATATTAATTTCCACTTCGTGTTCATTCTCTCCATAACCTATTTTTATTTTCTTCTCGCCATCCAGTATTTTTCTTCCAGGTGTGGATTCAGCCTGATAACCTACAAATATCAGTTTATTTTTAGGATCATTTGCTAATTTATCCAAATAAAAATGAACCGGTCCGCCAGTAAGCATACCAGATGTAGTAACAATTATACAAGGCGCACTTAACACGTCTTTGCGCTCTTTATTTCTAGAAGTATGAAAAAACTTGCTATTAAACGGGTCATCCTCACTCATTAAAATGCGCTTTTTTATCTCATCGCTTGCGTAATACGCATTATGACGATATATTCTCATTGCTTTATTGATCATTCCTTCAACAAATATTCTAGTTTTTACTAATGCACCACTGCGCATATAATCATCAAGCATTAGCAAGATTTCTTGCGCACGGCCAACTGCAAAGCTGGGTATAACAACAAAACCTCCATTGTTTATTGTTTCATTTATTTCAGCAACTAACTTTGCGCCAGATTCTTTATAACTTGGAATAATATCTTCCTTTCCACCATAAGTACTTTCAATAATAAGTGTTTCGCAGCTTATGTTGCGTTCGCATCCATCAAGTATGCGTGTATTGCGTGCGCATATATCTCCAGTGTACATAATTCCATTATGTTCGTTAATTCTGAGCATTGCGCTTCCTATAATATGGCCTGCGTTATGTAATGTTGCTTCAAAAGCAAGTTTTACTGATGTACCAAATTCAATTATATGCGCGCGTTGCAAAACATCATCAACATCCTTCTGCTTGAATTTATTTCCTTGCTCGTGTTTTTCTTCCTGAATTCTTCGATAATCGCTAAGCAAAACACCAATTAAATCACGTGTTGGCTTGGTTAGGAATACCTGAGGTGATGCACCAGCTGCAAATATATGCGGCAAATATCCACTATGGTCCAAATGCGCATGGGATATAAAAATATTCTTTATCTTTTTAATCTCGCTATCGCTAAGCAAAGGATATTGCGTTTTTTCTCCAAGCTTTATGCCGCAGTCTAATAGAAGGTTTTTATCTGTTTTTTCATCTTCAAGAAGAAAACAGCTTCTGCCTACTTCTTGTGCAGCACCGTAAAATGTTAGTTTCATTTCATAACCCATGTCTCTTTGCAATCGCTCGTTTTACCTTTTTACTGATTTCCTCAACATCTTCTTCGGTAAGCTGACTTTCAGAGGCAAGCATATCTGCTAGTTGTAGTTTTTTCATTTTATAACCTGTTTTGAGTTCGTAGTTAATTCATAATTACAAATCTATGGCTCATTGCTCACGGCCCATTGCCAAACTATACCATTCCTAGCATCATTTTTGCGCGCTCGCTCATCATCTCTGGCGACCATGGTGGATCCCAAACAATATCAACCTGTACTTCAGTAAAACCAAGTTGCTTTATTTTATCTTCTATCTCTGCAACCAAATGGCCAAGCAATGGACACGCTGGCGTTGTGAGTGTCATTCTTACAACTGCTTTTTTATGAACTTCATTTAGTAATACATCATAAACTAATCCGAGATCAACTATGTTTATTCCTATTTCTGGATCATCTACTGTCATTAAAGCATTCATTACATCCTCACGTGTTGCATTTGCTGTCATAAAATCAATTTTGCGACAAAGTGTTTTTAATATATCCATTTATTATATAATTCAGGACACATAACTGGAGATGAATATGGAGGGGGTAGTTATGAAGGAATTGACCATTCTGTCAAGGAATGAAGTTGGTACGCTAGCTGCTATAGCTGAAGCTCTAGGAGGTGTTGGTGTAAACATCGAGGCTATTTCTGCTTATGAAGAAAATAATAAGGCAGTTTTTCGTTTGGTAACAAATGATGTTACAACAGCAAAGAAAACCCTTTCAAAAATTCCAGACTTAAGGATAAACGAATCGGATATCATAGTTTTAAAGATGCAAAATCGTCCAGGCGAGCTAGGTAAGATTACAAGAAAACTAGCGAATCGTGGTGTCAATATAGAGAGTATTTATATTGTTACTAAAGCACACGATTATACTGAAGTTGCATTAAAACCTGGCACTACAGAAGATTTTGTAAAAGCAAGAGATGTTTTGGGATTGAAATAGTTGCCAAATGACTGCCAAATAATAGTTGGCATAGATATGACATACATTTAGCTAAATTAAATATTTATCTATTTTATCCCCCCGGACTAAAAATAAAATAAATTAAAAAAGAAAGAAAAAAATTACGGTGCTGGTGCCTCTTCAGGAGGTACTGGTGGTCTCAATTCTGTAGATCTCATGTCAACTAGCACTACCTGGGTTACTTCGCCACCTTCTAATGTGGTCATTTCACCGTTTCTTAATACAACTGTGCTAGTTACAGTGCCAGCTACTATTGAAAGCCTTACAAATCTGTTTTCTGCGTTGTCATCATATTGAACCTTTTCAACAGTTACTTGACGACCTGCAACATTAAGCTCTGCACCTTCGACTAAGTCAAAGTCTCTTGCATCGCTGCCAGTGTTAAATAACAATGTTACTGCGTATTCTCTGCAATGATCTGCCTTTGGTGTGCTTGATTGATCATATTCATCAGTTACTGATTCTACCTTTGCAGAAACAGCTCCGCCAGCATAGCTGACAGTTTCACCTTCACCTACGCGTTGCATAGTTGGGTCTACTGCAAATTCATCGCCTACTGCAGAAACATCAACTACTGCTTCAGCATTGCTTCCTTCAACAAATCTTACAGTTGTTGTTGTACTGCCATCTGGGCTTGTAACGTCTTCTTCGTTGCCCTGTTCAAGAACAAATGTTTTTGTTCTGCTTCCTGCAGTTAATGTAACTGCTGCGCGTGATGCATAGTTTTCATTATCCTCATGACGAGATACTTCTACTAGGCTAACAAGGCCAACAACATTTACATTGTCGTAAACTTGTTCTGCATCACCTGTTTGTACTTTAACGCTTCCCTCAGCAACATCTACTGTTACTGTGTTTGCAGCGCTTTCCTTTACTAATAGTAATGCGCCTTCCTCAGTTCTTGTAACTGTATATACTCCTTCGCTTCCAGATACACTGCCTCCGGGAAGTGTAACCTTTTCGCCTTCTTTTGCAAATACTCTTTGGTCAACTACTCTTCCTGCCAAATTAGCACCTTCGCTAGTTTGAACAGCTACATCAGATCCGTCTGCTGTTACTACATTCAATAAAAATGCCCCTTTAGTTGTGAATTCGCATGATGCTACTTCTGGTTGAGGTTGTTCAACAGGAGTACACTCAGCTGCTTCTGCGTTGCATGTTCCAGCTGCGCCACAGTCTTCTAATGTAGTCCATTCAGCTACGCCGCCGTCTCCTTCCTTACAAGTTTGTAAAACATTACCTTCGCATCTGTTAGCATCTACTGCACATACTGGTTGACCACCATCTACTGGTACTTCACCGTCTTGTGCTGGTGGTTTAGGTGCTGCTTCCTCACCGCATGCTGCAGCCAATACAACTGCTGGCGCCAATAAAAATTTACCAAAATTTGCTCTAGGGGTGTTTACCCTAACATCTGTTTTTCCTCTTGTACTTACATCCAACCTCTCCATGCAAAATCACCTTTCCTCTCATTTTTTTATTGTTTTAAATATTATACGGAAATGTTTTATATAACAAAACATTTTTAAACATACCGTTTTTGAACCTTCTTTATCACAACCACGTTTCCTTGTGGTATGAAAACAGAAAAACGACAGCTATTGTTGTTTTTATATATTATTGTTTGAAAACTTTCTTGTGTGTTTTTATAGACGTAGATATATGCACATACTTTCTTACTAACTACGAATAAAATAGATTAAAAAATGAGCTATCCAATTGATTAGCATGATAAAAATAATAGTACTAGATACAAATTTTCTTCTGATCCCCTATCAGTTCAAAATAGATATTTTTTTAGAGTTATTTCATCTGATAGAGGGCGGTTATGACATAATTATTCCGTCTGGTGTAAAAAAAGAGCTGGAGAAAATCGCAGCGGGTAAGGGAAGAAATGCACTTGGTGGTAGACTTGCACTAAAGATTCTAGAGGTAAATAAGAAAGACATTACCTTTGTAAAATCAGAAGGCCATGTTGATGATTGGATTCTAAACTTTGCAAAGCAAAAGCGCGCCATAGTATGCACAAATGATAAACAACTTCGTATGCTTTCAAAGAGAGCAGATCTAAGAACAATAACTATGAAATCCAGGAGTAAGATAAATTTTATTTAAGCCTCTTGCCCAGAACTAACTACTCATTACCAATAAATATAAACATTTCCTAATATAGTATATAAAAATATGAAAAACATTCTAATTCTTCTGTTTTTATCTATTTCTGTAGTTTCAGCAGCTGAACCCAGTATTCTTGCTAATGTTATTTTTTTATTAGATAGTATTGTTCGGGGTGGCGAAGGAAATATCGGAGATGTACGTGTTGAACCAACTTCAAATAGCATATGTAATGGAGATTTTTCTTTATCACTAGGAAACAGATACTTCATAGATGAGAATTTTGAATTACGATTAACTAAGTCATATATAAGATATGCGACAATAGAAATTTTTTATAGGGGTAGTCTTGTTCATACAGATACTATGTATATTGGTTCATTTAGAAAAATATTTTCCGTGGAGGATCGCAATATTATATTTGCATCCAACTTAGTTTCGCTGAGTCCAACAATAGCTAATCTGAATGCAAGTTTAACATATGAACAGTCTTTTGAGCCTATTGATATTAGTGCTAAAACAGACTGTACTACCGGGAATCTTACTGTAAAAATAACAAGAAATAACGTGCCGGTAAGAAACGCACGTGTATCTATTGCAAACGGAGAAGGTAATGCGTGTGGAAGAAAAATAGATACAAAAACATCAGACGCTAATGGAAACGTAGTATTTGGTAGGCAATTTAATGGTAATTATTACATACTAGCGAGCGGAAGTGAAATAAGTGGAAAAGAAAAGATTACCATTGGTCCAGGTGGATTATCATGTGATGTCAAGCCAACATTAACACTTAGTGCATATCCATCATGCGCAGATGAAGAGGTAGCAATAAGCACAGAGGTAAAGAGCAATAATAATACAGTAGCTAATGCCAAAGTCGAAATATATGATCAGAGCTGCACAGTGCTTAATAAGAGCGCAACAACAGCAAAGGATGGTAAAGTAGTAGTAATGGGATTAGTGGAAGGAACTTATTGCGTTAAGGTATCTAAGGA
>JAGVWJ010000002.1 GCA_018304385.1 Microcaldota archaeon | reverse complement strand
TACGACGAACCAATTCTTATAAAACAAAATGACCGGATTAAAACAATTAAGATTGGTAAATTTATTGATTTGTATTATTCTAAAGATGAACACGGAATACCAAAACCAGCAGAAAAGGTCGAAGTGCTTGCCTTTGACCAAGAAACGCTCAAAATAAACTGGAGGCCGATTACTTATGTTTTTAGACACACCTACGAAAAACCCCTGCATAAATTAACTCTTGAATCTGGGCGGGAAATAAAAATTACCCCTGGTCACAGCGTTTTTATTTTCAGGGATTCAAAGATAGTTACGGTCCCATCAGATCAGCTTAAGGAAGGAGATTTTGTTATCATTCCAAAACGCTTGCCGTCTAACACTATTGAGATTACGGAAATTAATTTAGCGCATGAATTACTTAGGCTTAAAATAACTAGAGGATTATTCTTGCACAATGTCCCCATGTCTGTGTTTTCGCGCCTTAGCAAGATACCTAGACATTGGATTAATTTCAAGAAGTTACCGCTTGAATTTGCGCATCAATTAAAAAATGATGAGCTAAGGTATTGTACCTTGAAATGCAAGGGTGGATCACCCAGCGGGGTACCAACCTTTATTCCTGTTTCCAAAGAACTTCTACGCCTCTTAGGATATTATATTGCAGAAGGGTCACTATTTATTTCTAGTTCTCGTTCTCATTTGCTTAGTTTTTGCTTCAATAAAAAAGAAACCCACTTTATAGAGGAAGTAAAAAATATTATTTTTACACTTTTCAAGCAAACGGTAAGTATATTGCCGGATAGAAATGCATCTAAAGTAAATGTCGGAAATCGTCTTATCTATCATCTGCTTCACGACGTTCTTAACGTGGGCCACAGTGCACACACGAAAAAGATTCCAGATATTGTATTTAATGTTACAACAGACCTCAAAAAACAATTCTTAGATGCGTGGTTCAACGGAGATGCCGGAGTTACGGTTAGTCGTGAACTTATTTCTGACGTTTTATATCTCCTTCTTACATGTGGTATCATAGGCACGGTAGGCAGAGATGAGAAGGAGCGTACAGCTTTACTGAACGGTCGTCCAATTACTTCACATGGATATTATAAGTTAGTTTCCCCCGCAACTCCCACGGTTTAAAAATCGTAAATTTTATTCCTATCTTCCACTTGGTGAGCTCGCAAAAACTATTCGTATGATTAGTGATTCTAACTACGCAAAGGCATTTTTAGGGTTGCGGCCAGAAACAAAATCCAAACGAAGAAGCGTGACGGAAAGATGGTGGAGCGAATTTTTATCAGCACGAATTCCGTATCGGCTTGAACACCTCAATTATTTTACTACGCCACATTCCGTTCAAGAGTACGAAGCAACATTTGGATTTGTTAGGGAGGGAGGAAGAACTTTTGTTAATAAATGGTTTAAGAGAGGCATACTAAAGAGCGAGAGAAAGATACTTGCAAAAGGTGGTTTTCAAATGTTTTATTCCACCAGTAATGGTGCCAAGGGCGCATTAGAAACCATGGAGTTCGTACAACGATTTTTAGAAGGGGACCTTGGTGTCGCACGAATTAAGAAAATTGAGCCTGCCGATTCTTCCCATTACGTTTATGATATTTCGGTTGCGGGGGACGAAAATTTTGTAGCAGGTCTTGGCGGAATTCTTTGCCACAATTCGCGTTTTGATCTTTTATTTCCAATAGTAGATGTTCTTGATGAAGAAAAGGATGCTAAATTAGCACAGCATATACTAGCTGCTCATATGGGTAAAAAAACAGAGCAGGAACAGCCTCTAATTGATAAAGATTTATTGCGTATGTATATTGCTTATGCCAGAAGAAGTATTTTACCGCAGTTAACGCAACCTGCAATAGACAAGATCAAAGACTTTTATATTGATCTAAGGCGCCGCAGCAAAGATACTGGTTCAGTTGCGATTACGCCCCGTTATCTGGAAGGATTGGTGCGCCTAGCTGAAGCAAATGCAAAGATGCGATTAAATGCTACTGTTGAGGAAAAAGATGCCGATACTGCTATTGGTCTTATGAATTATGTTATGCGTCAGGTTATGACCGACAGGGCGACCGGGGTATTGGATTCTGATGTTGTTACTCTAGGAAAATCAAAAACCGAGCGAGAGAAGCTGCAGAAGGTTGATACTGTGTTAGATATTATTAAAGATCATCTAACTAGAGAGGATAGCGCGGATGTAGAAAAAATCATAAAAGACGCTGCCAATTACGGAATAATCGAACAGGACGCTAGAAAATTAATTGCTGAACTGCTTAGAAGTGGAGATTTATACGAAAAGGAGCATGGTCATGTGCGGCTCGTGGGGGGGAGAAAGTAGTTAATATTGCCATGGGCCATGAACCTTGGGCTTTGAGCCAAACAGTTTCCAGTTTTCGGTGCATGTAAGATACTAAATAACTTCTACAACTAGTTTTTTCTTACCTTCTGGGTGGATAATAACTTTTTCACCTTCTGTAAGACCCAAGTATTCTGCAACATTCTTTTTTATCCTAACCATTAAGGAATTTCCGCTTTTTGAAATCGTCGTTTTTTCAGCTAATCCAAGAATTCCAAGTTCTTTTGCTTTCTGCTGCGCCTTTTTTACACTTTCTTCAGTTAACAAGGTTTCTCCGCATTTTGTGCAAGTAAATCCATCAAATATTCCCAGATCATGCCCAAGGTATTCTTCTTTGATCTTTCCTTTTTTTAATTTTGAATTACACATAGGGCAAATCATTTAATCACTCCCAATAAACTGTTATTTGTATGTAAGGAAAATAACTTAAATCATCTCTTTTATATCTACTTATGAAACTCCTATTCCAAATATTACTGTTTTTTACCCTAGCTCAATTAATCGGTCTGCAGTTTATTTCTTTGTTTATGTGCTTATTGGTGCAATTGTGATAATGGCAATAATAAAATTTTACAAAGGCGAGATGCTGTTTCGATTGCTTGAAGTATTGATGATTTCTACTTCCAGTTCAATCGTTTTTTATGCCGTGCTACGCGCTCTAGGGAATGATTATGAAAATGCAACACTATTTGCTGTTGCACTAGGCATTGCATTCGCAATTGCAAAATTCTTTTTACCAAAATTAAAGAATGCAGCAGCAATTCTTGCAACTGGAGGGGTAGGTGTAATATTTGGTATTTCTCTTGGAATTTTACCAATTATAATTATGCTGCTCTTGTTATCAGTTTATGATTTCATTGCTGTATTCAAAACAAAGCACATGGTGAAAATGGCCGAGGTGCTTATAAAAAATGATCTTGCATTTACAGTTAGTGCAAGCGTTAAAGAAGGAAAACCACGCTTTACAGAAAAAGGCGAGCGCAACCGTATTGATTTAGGCACAGGGGATATTGTTGCACCAGTAATGTTTGATGTTTCTGCGCTATCTCTTTCCCCAATGGCGTCGCTGTTTATTTTCATTGGATCCATTGTTTCGATAGTCTTGCTAATGTACTTTGCAATGCGCAAAAAGGTAATTCTTCCTGCACTTCCGCCTATTACGCTAGGTATGCTTGTGTTCTTTATATTGGGCAGGTTGTTAGGCTTTTACTAAGATTGAGAGTGGCTTAGACGCGTGTCTAATATTAGCCACTTGTCTAACTATTTTTAGAAACATTTAAATACTCAAAATCAGTATCTTAATAAGCGATTCGATTAGGGTCGTGAACAACGGAAGCAGCCGGTCTATACCAATGTAATCGGATGCGCCGGTTTCCGCAGGATTGGAAATATCCGTTCAATGCGATCCTAATTTTTTCTAATTTTTATTTACTTTAAAATCTATACAAACCTGCACTATATGTGGTGCGTACGGTCTAACAATTTTTTCATTTAGAATTTTTATTTTAACATTGCATTTTTTCGCAGCTTTATTTATTTTTTCTCTAACTTGCTCAAAGACATTTTCATCAGCTCCAAAATTATAGAAATGAATAACACAATTATTTTTCGCAGCCTTAAAAGCAACATCTAAAAAGTTTTCAGCGCTTTTTGGCAACGGCATAAGAATTCTATCTGCCCAGCTAATTAGCCTTTGGCTATTGGCTTTTAGCTTTTGGCCACTAGCCAACGGCCAACTGCCAATTGCAATAACCTTTCTCACATCTCCTCGAATCGCTTTGCAATTTTGCAATTTATTCAATTTAATATTTTCCTCAAAATATTTCGCGGCAGCAGGGTTTTTTTCTATTCCAATAACATTTGCTTTAGGATGCTTCTTGGCAATAACCAATGCAAATGGTCCAACACCTGCAAACATTACTAAAACATTTTCTTTATTTTTAACCAATGCAGCAACGCGTTCACGTTCATGACTTAAGCGAACAGAGAAATATGTTTTTGCAACATCAAATCTCATGGCTACATTATGCTCACGATAAATAGTTTCAGTACTTTTCCCCCCAGCAATTATCTTTACCCTACGGACACGATACTCGCCTTTCATTGCGCTTGATTTTTTCACAACCGTTCTGATCGGCTTATGCAGTTGCATTATTGCATTTGCAATTTGCTTTTCATATTTTTTAACTTCATCCTTTATTTCAACTATTGCCATGCTGCCAATTAGATCAAAAGAGCGTGGTGCAAATTGCAGTTTGCTTTTAGGAATTTTTGATTTTAGTAGATCGAGTAAAGTTGTCATAGCATAATAGATGAAACACCAATATTTAAACTTTTAAGTTAATACTATTTTATGAACTCTTTTTATCCCAGTCCAAACTCTAGGCCATTTTTAGCAGCAGCGATTGCAGCACCACACTTTGCAATAAGAAGAATAATTGCAAATGCAGCAGCAAATCGTGCACCAAAGATAGATACTATTATCGTTGATATTGATCGTACTCTTACTATGGAAGATTCACCTAAGCTCGCCTTGCAAAAACTTTGCGGTCCAAAAGAAGCAGATAAAATTACAAGAAGCTTTTTATTAAAATTTAGAAGAGGCGAAGTATCTCTAAGTGAAATGCCATTCATAGTTTTTAATGAGTTATACTCTCGTGGTTTTAGGCAAAGTGATTGGGCAACATTAATGGAAGACATAGGAAAAGATTCTGGTTTTAGATTTGACATCATAGCTGCATTAACGCGATTAAGAGCAATGCATAATGTAAAATTGGTTGTAGCAACACGTGCAAGCAAGTTAAGTGCCGAATGGATTGCTAGAACATTTGGATTTGATTATGCAGTTGGCAGCGAAGAAAGATTTGAAGACGGAAAGTTTGTTGGATTTAAAACATTGATTGGGGCTGAAGATTCGCAAACTAATGGAGCAGTTAATAGAACTAAGGTTACTGCAACAGCAGAACTCTTCTCTGCAATGGGTTTGCAGTTTGATCCTTTACGAACAGCAGTTCTATCTAATGATGTTTTAGATGCATTAGAGATGCTATCATGCTCTTTTGGCATCTTATTCGTTGGGCAGGTTCCGAACACATTAGAAAAGATATCATTAAGTTTGAAACTTTACGATGTTCTAATTAGAGAGTCAGCAACTGCTGCTATTCAGCTCACTGAAGCGCTTCTAAGGAGATTAAATCATGTTCACGCTGCGTGAATATAGTATTCACACAGTATAAACAATTTGATTACTCCAGCATAATAGCTGGCTTATTTGGTAATGCATTTTTAGATTTTTCGTGTTTTCCATCCTTATCATGTAATAAGAATATTTTGCATTTTAATTCTCGCTCAAAAAATGTAATAGCATCTTGTAGGGCTACAAGCTCTCCTTTTTCGCTCAGCGTTTCAGGTAGTGAATGCGCATTTTTAATTAGCTGCTTAGTAACGCGTTGAACATCATTCATTATTGTTTTGAGTTCTGGGTCTTGAGCAGCGAGTTTCATTACTTTATCAAATGCCTTTTCTTTTTTTATCATTTCGTAAAGCTTGTGTTTCCATGCACCTGCGACATAAATGTAAATATTCTGAGGTTGTTTGCCTATGAGCTTAATAACATTTTCAATATCAGCTAATGTTTCTTTTACTAGGTTCTCGCCCATTTCTGCAGTTTCATCAATTTTTTTATCATCTGCTTTTGGAAATTTTGCACTTACAACTAACCCCTTGCCACCTAGCTTATGCCAGAATTCCTCTGCAACATAAGGCATAAATGGCGCAATAAGCAAAGACCATGTTTTGAGAAAATCTTTTAACTGTGGTTGATTAGTACGTTTAATATACCAGTGCAAATCATTTACTAGATCATAAAAAATTTCCAATGCGAGCTCGCGTATTGCAAATTTTTCGTAATATTCTTTGGCTAATTTTATTTTTTTGTTTAAACGGGATTGGAGCCAGTTATCTATTGGCTTTTGGCTATTGGCTTTTGGCTCGTGGCTAACAGCTACCTGCCACTTGCCACTAGCAGTTTCTTCAACTAACCTCGCTATGAATTCCAATCTAGTTTTAGTTCCTTCTGCAACGCTTTTATTAAAATCAGTATCCTGTGTTAAATCTGCACCGCTAACTATTGAAAATCTTATAACATCAGCGCCATATTCGCGTATTGCTTTTCGTAATGGCAATATATTTCCCATGCTTTTGCTCATTTTCTTGCCGTCCATTAATACAAATCCATTAGTTACTATTTGCTTTGGCCAATGCTCTTTTGGAAAAATTGCAACATGATTGAAAATATAAAATGGCAAATGATTTCGGATTAAGTCTCCAGCGCTGTGGCGTGAATCACAAGGATACCAGTATAAAAAGCTTGCTCTTAGCCTTTGGCAATTAGCCTTTAGCTTTTTGTTTTTTGGCTCTTTTCCTAAAAGAACATAATCAAAGAATTCTTCATTCATTTCTTTTTCATCTATGCCATCCAACAAATGCGAAATCGTATAAAATGCCATATAAATAGTAGAATCGCTAAGCGCTTCTATCATTAATTTTTCATCAAAAGGGAATCTGGTACCTAAACCGCTAGCGCGTGCGCATGCCTTTTGCTTAAACCAGTCTATTGCGTATAAATATTCACCACGTGATTTTTCAGGAATTATTTTCATATGCTCTAAGCATTGCTTCGCTGTATTTTTCCATTTTTCATTTCCATAATCAATAAACCATTGATTTTTGAGAACAGTTGCAACAACCTCGCTTCCACAGCGGCAATAAACAGGTTTATTATCTATCTCCAGAAATCTAATAGCAAAATTTTTATCAAATAAATCCTTTTTCGTTTTTTCAATTGCTACTGAAACACGTTCGCCTTTAAATGGGCCAGCAACCATTACCCCAGTTAGAATCTCTTTTTTATAAACTTCCTTGACAATATCTTCTAGTTTTTGATCATGCTGGTTTTTTATTCCGCGCTGCTCGATAAGCTCTTGCGCCATAAATCCATATCCTTCAACCTTGATTATCTGTGTGTAATCTAGTTTTATTCCCATGTCTAAAAGTGCAATATGATCATATGGTGCATGAGATGGTACGCTCATAACCACACCAGTTCCAGTATCATCCTTTACATATGGCGCAGGATAAAGAGGTATCTCCACAAATGCTTCATCATAATATTCGGTATGCAGAGAATTTTCCATTACAAGATTTTTTGACGTTTTATTTAGCAGTTTGCTTCCAATAAACTCCTCGAGGATTTTAAGTTCAAACCCCTGCCAGTTCATCTTTTCATATGCTTTTTTTGAGATATAATATATCTCACCATTCTTCCCGCTTTTTGCTTTTACATACAAAAGATCGGGATTTATCCAGATGTTTGTTACACCATAAATTGTCTCTGGTCTTAAAGTAGCTGTAAGCAAGAAACCATCTTCAAAGCGAAATTTTATTGTAGTAAATTCCTTTAACTCTGGGTCAACATCCCCGCGCGTATCATGTCCGCCAACTGCCTGCTTATCACTTGGGCACCATGCAATCGGATGCTCGCCTTGTACAATATAGCCAAGCTGTTTTAGTTTGTGGAACTGCCATTGGATAAATCGATTAAATTTCTTATCAAAGCTATAGAACTTGCGGCGCCAATCAATACTATACCCCATTTCATGCATGCCTTGTTCTATTTCTTTTGAGAAATACATAACTAATTGCTCTGGCGCGGTTAGCTTTTGGCTTGTGGCTCGATCAATTCCATAAATTTTTTCAAATATTTCTAATACTTCTGGGTCGCGATCTGCTATGCGCTTTGCCATTGCAATAATAGGCGTGCCAGTTACATGAAATCCCATTGGAAATAGTACATTGTAGTCAAGCATGCGCAAATAGCGCGCGTATATATCTAACGTAGTATACGTTCTGCCGTGGCCTATATGCTGCGGCGAGTTCGGATATGGAAATGCAGCAGTAACAAATTTCTTTTTGCCTTTTGCAGGTTCTGGTTCGAAAACGTGCTCGTGCTCCCAAGTCTGGCGCCAAGTATGCTCAATAGTAGTAAAATCCATAAATAACATATAGAAACTTACCTATAAAAACTTAACATGTGCAATATATTTATGGGTATAAAACCGCTATTAATACTAGTAGTGTTTTTGCTAATAATCGGTACTAGTTTTGCCCAATATTCCGAATGCGGTATATACGCGCCAGGTACTATCTCACAAGATATGTGCAATACGATGCATACTTTTCGTAGTTTCTTAGGTCCATCAATAATGCTTCTTATACTATCTGCAGCCGTGTTATACACGCTAGGTCAGTCTTTTGGTGCAGAAACGCGCGCAAAAGCAACAATCTGGGCAGAAAACCTTGCAATCGCAGCATTTATCGCAATTATTATTTATGTTGTATTCACAGAGCAGAACATAGTAAATCTGCTTACAGGTAAGTTTCCACCACCTTATTTTAAACATATAATTGTTGCGCTTTTATTTGGGGTTATATGGGTTGTTTTATTCTATTTGCCAGGTCAGGTACTTCAACATCCGCCATTGCAGCTAGCAGCAAAAGAAGAGCTTGGCGTATTAATTATGAGCATAGTTATCCTAATTTCCTGGGTTACAATTACTCAGTTGTTTACAGATATATCTACTGGTATAATTGCGCAATCTACGCCAGGTTTGAATATCCCTACAACAACACAAACACAGGCTGGATATACCTATTTAACATCACATCTGGACGTTGCATATGGTTCGCTAGAAATATTTTTTGTAAAGCTAAGAACACACTATACTAGTTTATACCTTTTTGAGGTACTCATTGGATTTTTATCAACAGTTTCTTTTCCCATTGGCTCGCCATTTCCAGCAGTAAATATTATTTCATTCTCATTAATGCCTTTTGATGGTTTGATACTATTAGCTAATGCGCATACTGTGGTAGTAGAGGCAATTGGCTATCTCATGTCAGTTATCTGGGCAAAAGAGTTTATTGTAATATTTGCAAGGGATGCAATACCAACAATACTATTGCCATTTGGTCTAATTATGCGTGCGTTTCCTTGGTTTAGGGCAACAGGTTCGAGCCTTATTGCTATATGCATTGTTGTTTATTTTATCTATCCTTTATCTATTATGTTTTCCAATTATCTTGTTTTTGATATATTCAAGCCAGCGCTGTTTTTATTTACGCCAAATGAGGATGCAATTAGCTTTTACAATGATCCCGGGTTAACAGATGCGCAAAGAGCAGACAAGCTTAGGCATATGCAGGACGAGGCAAAAGAAGAATCGAGTCATTTCTTAGATCATTTCCAAAAAGATAAAGACATTATACAAAGGACACAAGTTGATAAATGCAATTATCTTCCTAGATTTTTATGCAGCGTTTGGAATGTGATAACTGGCACTGCAAGTGCTATAGTAAGTTTCGTAGGTACTGTAGTTAACATCTGGATAACAATGATGACATTTTCTGGCGACTGGCTTATGAATCTGGGTAAGGGGATACCTTTAGGTTCTTCAGGCGGTCTTTATAAGTTTATAATAGAAGAGGTTGTTGCAATATCCCAGTTTATCATATTGGTTACTATCACATCAGTAATTGAGATTATTATTACCATTACAATGTATAGAAATATATCTGAGTTAATAGGTGGCGAGGTTGAAATAATGGGCTTGACGAAATTAGTGTGATGATTATGACTGGCGCACAAGATGCAGTAAGCATTTATCTTTTCGTTATTATGCTTGTGAGTAGTGTTATTCTTGGCTTAATTATACTTACGTATCTTGCATCTAAAGTTCTTAAACTACAAAGCTTAGAGGTTTGGTTTAATGTTGAGCTTTCAGAATTTTTTGCCTCATTCTTCATTCTGCTATTTGCTATTGGTTTCTTTACTGCTGCAAATTTAATTGCTGCGGGTATGGCAGGCGGAGGTGCTACTAGTGCTATTGAGGCTGGCTCTAATTTTTTAAAATCCACACTTAGTGATACACTGAAAGGAATAAACGATGTGTATTTGGTTCAGATATGCGTATCTGTCCTAAGTACACTTACCAGAAGAATAGGCGAATTTGTTTTAACACTTACATATAAAATATTTCCAGGCATGGATACGTTTGTTGGCGTTACGAATGTGCTTGGTTTTGGGTTAACAGCAGCATTTGGCAGCCTTAATGCTCAGTTAGTAATATTTCAACTTATTGACGTCACAATGGTAAGGTTCTTCTTACCTGCAGGCATTATCCTTAGGTTCTTTCCACCAACTCGTGATGCCCTTAGGTTCTTTCCCCCAACCCGTGATGCTGGTATCTTCCTTATTGCGTTTGCAATTGGGTTTCAGGCAGTATTTCCGCTCACTTATGTGATAAATGAAAAGATCTTAGAGTCAATGAACTATCAGGGATACGTGCGGCAAGGTTATCAGCTATCAACATTTTGCAGCTCTAATTATTTCATATTTGGTTTTATTGGAAGCCCATTAGTTTCGTTTCCTTTTGGCATTGGAAAGGTTCCTGTATTTGGGCAGCTATTTAGACTAATATTCTCAGAGCTAGGCATTAACATGTTAACACCAATAATGTTCGAGCCTATATTAGATAGCCTTGCAACGCTGTCACTTGCTGCACTTTTCTTGCCTGCGCTATCGCTAACTATTACGTTTTCATTCATTAATACGTTTATAAAATTCGTGCTTATGAAAATATGATTTGGCAATGAGCAATTGGCTCTTAGCCTTTGGCTGTTGGCTCGTAGCTACTAGCTAATGGCCAAAAGCCAAAAGCAGGAGATGAATATGGGTTTAATATTTGATGATGCGTTGTTAAATTATTGGATGCCTATTATGGGATTACTTATACTTATAGCAGTATTTGTTAACATTGTTGTTTATCTTCTTGGAATATTTATACAAAATGATAAAATAAAAGGCGCTGCAAAAACTGGTTTTGTTGAAATATTTTATTCTGCCGTTATAATTGCATTTGTTATGTTTACAGTTAACACTGGAAATAGTCTTGTTAAATCGCTTGTAGTTGATACTAATGGAGAATTTTCGGTATACTATCCTGTTGGCAGAAACCTTGTTGGAAGTGCTGCGCTTGGAAGGACATTTTTAGATTATAGCTACGAGCCTGTTGATCTTTGTAAAGAGACTGGTACATTCCTAGCAGATAATCCTAATTCTCCTTATTATTGGGACCCAGTAAAAAAAGAAGGTATCCCATATTGCCACATAAGGGTTGCTATGTATTTTCTTAATACATTATTTGGTGAATTGGATGATTTTAATTTTCATGTTTATCTTAGTTCGCTCCTTAGTTCAACATTAGCGGATTTTGCAATAAATATTGAATTTGTTTTTGAAAAGGCAGGTTTCTTTACACTTACGCCATGGCGTGGATTTGTGGTGCTTGGCAATTTA
Source organism: Microcaldota archaeon (assembly GCA_018304385.1). Classification (GTDB taxonomy): domain Archaea; phylum Micrarchaeota; class Micrarchaeia; order Anstonellales; family Bilamarchaeaceae; genus JAGVWJ01. The sequence continues at coordinate 32,065 of JAGVWJ010000002.1, read as the reverse complement.
ATGAAGACATTTATTTTTGAAACAGCAATAAAGATAATGACATTATTAAAATTCCAAGAAGTACTAATCAGCTTTATAAGTCAGGCATTGTTTCCTGGCTTATTTATACTAGGCATAATCATGCGAACATTTGTATTTACCAGAAAATTAGGCGGTCTTTTAATGGCAATAGCACTTGTATTATTTTTTATATTCCCTATGTTTTATGTATTTCCTGGCATTATAATAAAGCACATTAAAGATGAGCTACGTACAGCAGATGACCTGGATCCAAAAATAGCCCACTACATATATGCGAGTGGTAATATCACAATTCTTGGATCGAAACTGGATTTAGGCAAAGAAGCAGAAGAATATAGAAAACTAGATGTTTATATTAAATCAGAGGGTGGGGGAGATCATAAAAAGAGTTTAGAGGATGGTGAGTTGCTGCGTCCAAGTGGTGAAGATAGCGCGTATAACTTTAATACAGGCAATCGAGTTACTGATCGTGATCAAGCGCTCAGGGCATTTAAGGATAATTATGATGTTGGAATGAAATGGTTCCAAAACATTAGTTCAAGTAAATGGTATGATCCATTCCCAGGAAGTGCATTTGATAATGGTGGCATTTTTGACATGCTTGCCAGATATGCATTCTTTTCAATATTCTTTGGTTTACTTGGCATACTAGCATCCATTGCAGCTATAAGAAGTTTATCTATGGTGCTTGGAGGGGATATAGAAATAGCTGGGTTGACACATTTAATATAGCAATGAGCAGTGCGCAATGAGCCATGAGCCAACGTTTGCTCATTGCTCGGGGCCCAAGGCAGGAAATACATATGAAATATAAAATGTTGTTGTTCGTTTTCATGCTTGCGTTTTTGTTAGTCGTACCAGTCAGCAATGCAACAAACCATGATTGTGAAAATATAGATGCAGAAGGCAATGTAGTACACGATAGTACCTGCGAGTTTATACGAAGCTCAACAACTAAAGTGAATGCTGCATTCCAGTCTGTTTTTGGATGGATAGGTGCAGGCACGTGCGATCCTCCAGGTGGTTGGCTTGATTTTGCTAAATCAGAATGGTTGGCACCTATAGGGCTAGTTTTATTTATACTTGTAATGATTTATACGCTAGTTTATTTGTTTGGTATATTTTTACAATCTCCTAATATAATTGCCATTGCTAAAGAGGAATTTTTCCAAATTGGCATAACATTTCTTAGGGTTACCTTTATTATAGTAGTAATGAGCGCTGCTACTCAATGGTATTCAATGAATATACCAGCAGGTACTACTGATGTTGTTTATATGCAGGCACCAACCTATATAGATGCATCAATTGTGTTTTCTGAATTATTAGTTAAAGATATGACAACTAATTTTTTCCTTTTAATATCTTATAATATGGTTATACATACATTATTCTCTGCAACAATGTGGTTTGGCGTAACATGGCGCGCTATGTTTTCCTTTAATCTTGGCCCAGTATTAAAACCATTGATAGATATTCTTGGATTTTCCATGCAATTCCTAAGCGTTGGCATAGGCGAATGGGTTGTGCATATAACAACAATGTGCATGATAAAAAAATGGACATTCTCAATATTTATCCCAATAGGAATGCTTATGCGTTCAATACCGCCAATACGCGGTGCAGGAGATGCATTTATCGCATTAGTATTTTCATTTTCTTTATTCTATCCATTTATGTTTATAGTTAATTATGAAATCTATAAGCTAATGGGATGTAACGTATATGGCGGGCTTTCTAGCTTTGGTAATGGCATTAGTGATTATTGTGGCGCAGTAGATCCAAACTCGCCAATTGTTAATTTTGTAAGGGATTACGGTGGGCTTGGCATTTTCGGCATATTTTGGGTGCTTCTATTGTTTATGGGAGGTGTATTCATACCGTTTTTCTTAACAGGTGCACTTAGCGTAGCCTTTGAACTTATAAAAGCATCAGTATTTTTCATTGTTATTATGAGTCTAATATTGCCACTAATTAATATTTTCATAACACTTACAAGCGCGCGAGAAACTGCGCGATTCTTTAATGTTGATATTAATTTCTTTGCATTCGTCAGGTTGATTTGATGACATCACACATATTTGATATTCAGGGATTCATTGATCGCGGCGGTGATTTTGCAGCGCTATTCCCAGATTGGACAGCAGCATTAGCTGCAGCGCTAATTACCTCACTTATGCTTTTAACATTCATCTATTTGATTGGCGTCATACTTAGAAACCAAGGTACTATAGGTTTTGTCAAGCTAGAATTATTCGAATTAATAATGAGTGCAATATTGGTTGTTTTCATTATATCTGCTGTGGCTATGATGAATTCATTAACAGTTGGCTCTATATTTCCGCATGGTCATCATCCTGATGATAAAATATACAAGGCTACCCAGCAATATTACATTGAGGTAGGGGATATGATTATTGGTTGGATGGAAACAGATTATTTATTTGGCGTATGGACAGACAATCTCGCATCAGCAACGCCATATTCGCGTCCGCTTGGTGTTGGTATTGTTGCTGCGCCGCTTGCTGGTTTTGCAGCTCCTTTAAAGCAGATAATCTACAATATTAATTCTGCATTAACAATTGCATATATCATTAATACTGCACAGCGCATTGTATTTGAATTTGCTGTTGTTGGGTTCTTGAAATTTTATATCCCGCTTGGTTTAGTGTTAAGATCATTTACGCCAACGCGTCGTTTGGGTGGTGCATTAATTGCCATTGGCCTTGGGTTTTTATTTATCGTTCCATTTGTAACAATAATAAATGCTCAGATAGTCCTAAGTCCAGATAGTCCAATTAGAGGTATGGATGATGCTGTTAAAGATGTTGCATGCGCTGAATTTGGTGATTATCTTCCAGGTTGTCCAGACCCAACACCTAGCACTCCGCCTTCAGCAGGAACTCCAGCAACTCCATCAGTAGCACCATCTCTTTCAACTGAAAAACAAGTAGAAAGTTTTGTAGACATATTATGGAATCTTACAATTGGTAATCTTGTAAAACTTGGTGAAATATTCCAAAATTTCTTTGGCACATTATTTGCCGTAGCATTCTTTGTGCCACTTACTGTTGTTGGCATTGCGTTTGCTGTTGGTTATCTGTTGCCAGCATTAAATGTTTTAGTACTTGTACAAGCTGTAAAATATATGAGCAAATCACTAGGAGAAGAAGTTGATATTACTACGTTAACTAGGATGATCTAAGATGGCTGGTCATGAAACTGTGTTTGTAGGTTGGGAATCATTTGCAATCCTTGCAGCATTGATTAGTGTATTTGCTTCAGTGCTATTACTAATGTTTTCCAAAGTATTCCAATTCCCGCAATTCCAGCAGGTTGCTAAAGTAGAAATTGTTTATGCAGCATCTACTGTTTTCTTGGTATTAGTAATAATTGGCGTTGTGAAAGGCGGAGAAAATATGCTCGTTGGCATTGCAAGCGAAATGTTTAGCGCATCATATGGTATTCCTTTGCCAGGCACGCTTGTTACTGCAGGTGGTCAACCTGCAACGCTTATTGATATTACAAAATTGTACATGGAGCCAGCAATTACCTGTAGCAGAAAAATAATTAATATGCTATATGTAATAAGCATACCTTCTGAGGCAATAGCATCTGTTTATCTAGAAATATTTATGAGCGAGCATGCTAGCGGATTTGGTTTTAAAATATTAGTAGAGCGTATAAATAATGCAACGCAGGCATTGCAATTTTTCGTATTTTCTTATTATGTTATAGTGCATATACTGAATTTCATTAATCATTATGCGTTATTTTTTGTTGGTGTTGGCGTAGTGCTACGCGCATTTCCTCCTACACGCGGTGCAGGCGCATATATAATCGCATTTGCAATTGGTATGTATCTGGTATTTCCAATGACATACATTCTTGCAACCAGTATGACATTACCTTATGTAAAACCAGCAATCATGGATACTGGCGGGAATGTTGGCGCAGTAACTTACGAATCAGGTCCTGGATTTACTTCTAATGTTGTTTGCACCTTACCAAATCTAGGTGACATGCAATATTGTGGGTTTACAACAGCTGGCAAGATGTTTGAGATAAAATCCTGGATGAGTCTTCATAGAAGCAAGATAAAAGATTTCTTAGGAATTGATCCAACCTCGCCATTTAATATATCTACTGACTCTAGTTTGACAGGCGTACTTAGGCATATTACCATTACCATATGCTTCATACCTTTGGTTGCCATGGTATTAGTGCTTACTTTCGTGCTTTCCACATCTAACCTGTTTGGTGGGAACATACCAGAGATTGGAAGAGGGTTGGTTAAGTTTTTATAGTACTTGGTCTTTGGTAGTTGGTAATTAGTAATTGGTATTTGATATGTGACCAATAACCAATAACTAATGCTTTTAAGTTTTCTCTTTTTAATCTAAAATATGGCAATACCCCCCAGAAGATTCGTAATAGACACCTCTTTATTTGTTAATCCACACGCACGTGAGAACTTTGGTAAAGACCCTAGTGCAGCAGTTAGAGGATTTGTTAAACTGATTAAGAAACGAAGTGGAGGAGATTTTTTCATTCCGCCAAGCATATCCAAGGAACTTAGAAATTTTATTGGAGAAAAAGAAGCGCACCAGCTTGATCTATATGTTAAAAAGCGTGCCCCAAACACATATGCATTATATCTGCCAGCAGCAGTGCTTAATGATTTTATCGAAGATGTTCGTCATCGAATAAACAAAGGCCTGCGCCTAGCAGAAGAATTTGCACAAGATAATCGACCAGAAAATGATGAAAAGCTTAAGCGCTTGCGTGATAAGTATAGAGATGCAGTGCGCACTGGCTTAGTAGATAGCAAGGAGGATTTTGATCTATTGCTTTTGGCAAAGGAATTAGAGGCAACGCTTGTTAGCAGTGATGAAGGCGTGCTTAAATTTGCAGATAAAATAGGTTGCGAATGGCTCAATGCAAGCAAGTTTTATGATTTGTTAAAGAATAGTAAATAGTTGGCTATTGGCATTTAGCAATTGGCCGTTGGCAATAGGCCACTAGTTTTCCATTTTCAACTGCGTAAAGATAGCAACACCAAGAATTAGTGCTGCTCCAATTAACGTTCTCAATTCAGGAATTTCAGCCAAGAATATCGCAGCAAAGAAGATGCTATAAACTGGTTCGATTGTTGCAATCAGACCAGCTTTTTGGGCTTTAATATATTTCATACCTTTTACGAATAACGTATATGCGATAGCAGTAAAGACTACCCCCAATAGCATGACTAAAAATAGATCAATAGTTTTTATTATAAAGTGCTCAATAAAAAGAAACGGAATTAAAATTATGAATGATATTGCAGTTTCATAAAACATGATTAATGAACTTGAATAAGATTGCACATATTTTCTATTCATAACTGTTGCTACTGAAAAGGTAAAAGCAGCTAAAAGACCCCATAAAACCCCCTTGAAAGTATCATTCGCAATTTCAAAATTCGGAACTATTAATATCACACCTAAAAGTACGACCAAAGCAAGAATGATATCTATCCCCCTTAACTTCTCTTTTGATAGGAGGGGCTCAAGAAAGGTTATGAAGAGTGGGTATGTATAAATGGTTATCATTGCTATTGCCACAGTTGATATTTGTACTGACTCAAAGAATGCAACCATATGGATTCCAAAAAATATCCCCATTATAACCAAATAACCTAATTCCTTCTTTGACTTTATTACTAGACTTTGTTTGGATAATTTTAGGATTGTGAATAAAGCAATTGTAGCAAAAAAGACCCGCCCTAGAATAATTATAGTTGCTGGTAATTCTATCCATTTTCCGAATAACCCTACCATTGAGAGGAGTAAAACACCAAGATTAAGTTCTATAAGCGCTTTTGTTTCTTCTTTCATAGGAAGTTATTCAAATTAGTGATTAATAAACTATTTCTTTGCAGCTATTTTCCATAATAAAGCTTGAAAAATTCGTCTCTTGATAGCCCCACTTCCCTCATTATTGATAATAGGGTTCCTTTTGCGATTTCCTTATGATTCGGTACAGTAACTCTCCTATGTGGCTCATGGTCTTGTCTAAGAATCATATGACTTCCAGTCTGATGATCCAACTGATAGCCTAGCTTAAATAAAAGTTTAACTAACTCTTTACCTGAAATAACTGGCAATTTAGGCATGAACTTCAACAACTTCTTCTTGGATAGAAGGAGGTATGGGTTCGTTATGTTTCTTTAAACTGACAATATAACCTTGCATGGCATCTTTTATGTTTTCTAATGCCTCTTCTCTGGTTTTTCCTTGTGAGACGCATCCTGGTAAATTTGGGCATGTAGCAACATAAATGCCATCTTCATCCTGTTCGATAATAACCCGCAACTTCATAAATAAAATTATATTTTATCCTATTTTTAATCTTATCGAAACCGAAAACGCAAAACATACGAAAAAATAAAAGGCCATCTGTTTACCATTTCTGGTAAATCGGTATATCTTTAATCCTCCACTCCCTTTCCATTTAGCAATTCACGCAATCTCTTATTCGTTCTTCTATAAATCTTCTTAAATCTAATGCGCAATTTTCCATTCTCTTCCTTTTCAAATAGTTTTTCTATCTTCACTTCGCGACTCATCTGCCTCAAAAGCATATCCCACGTGTTTGTATCTTTTATTGTTATTTCAAACTCCTCACTGATTTCTTCACCTTTTTCTAATTTCTGAAGTGCATCTATTAATTTATTGTAAAATGCTTCGCCAAGTTGCTTTGCATAGTGCTCATGATCAAGATCAAAGTCCTTTATGAACATTGCGCTCCTTAGCACGCGTTGCATGTAAAATCCAAGTGGCATATCAAATAATAATCTTGTATTGTTTGCTATATCGCTAATGTCTGCATAAGGTGTGACATATTTTATTGCCTCCTTTCTATCATCGCTTTTAATTACAATACCCTCTTTTTTTGCCTTTAAAATTGCTAACGCAATTTTATTTATATCTTTTATGTTAATTCTTTGAAATTTTCCAATAGCAGGTACGTCTTCAATTCCAAATTTCCTTAGTAGTTCGTATCGCTCACTGCAAGGTACGTATCCATTATTTGTAGCTATATCAAAAACAAAGATCTTTATGTCAAAATCTTTCGTTGGCTTTGTATATGGAGTATTGCCTATTGCTTCAGCACAAAAAATAGCTTGAGGAAATTTTGAAAAGAATTTTCTTATTGAAGTACTCTCGCTCACTTTTTCAGTAATAAAATAATCTATAAATCCGCCTCTGCTAAATGCAACAATCTTTCCATTTACGCTCGCTACCCGGGTATTATATCCATCAATTTTCTCCTCTATATAAACAGTTTCGCTTTTTATATTTCTTGCAATACCGCGTTCAAGCGTAAAAATTCGTTTAATGTGTGGATAGGCATAAATTACTCTATTGCCAATAATAATAGTGCCACGTTCTATACTACGAAAATCAGCTATAAATCTAGCAAACTTTATACCATACTCATCATGAAACGCAAGCTTGCCTTTTTTCTTTGCTTCGAGTGCCAATGCTTTGGTTAGTTCCATAAGAAGAAAACTAATGTAATTAATTAAAGGCTTTCTATTCTTCTTTTCCTGTGACTAAGACTCCTTTGTGATAAAACTTCCACTTACCAATTGTTCGAACTTCTTTATCTGTGTAGTCGCCATACACATGCAGCTCGCCACCGTACATTCCATCCTCCATTTCCCCGATAAGATCACCCTTTACTATGATTGCTCCGCCAGTCATACGCTCACAACATTCACTTGCATTAAGATTACCGTTTATTACGATGGTTCCACCTTTCATACAAAACATAGACTGCGCATCGCAGTTTCCCTCTATTGTTACAGTTCCTCTCTCCATAAGTTGGCATGTATTCAATTTGACGCTTCCTTTTATTACTATATTTTTAATATTCTTATAGCCTAAGTCACAAAGTTCCTTTTCCAGATGTGCTATTTGCAAGACGTAATCTTCATCAGTCCCACTATTAATTAATGCACTTAAAAATAAGCCAGCTTTCGAATAGAAGAAGTCTTCCTCTTCTTGGAATTCTGCTATTGCAATACTAAAATTTTCCACATCTCTCGCAGAATATCTAATTCTTTTTATTGCTTCGCAGGCTTTTTTGTAATTCTGTCGTATATCTGCATCATCTATTATGTATTCAAATCTGCGCCAAGCCTCTTTAAGCTCTGCTAGCACGGGGTTTTCTCTTATTTTTAATCTTCTTACTGGGTGAGGGGTCTCTCGTTTATATTTGCCAAATCCTTTTGGAAGTTTTGAATCAGCTGTTAACCGAGATGTAACTAATTGGTTCATGTAATACTTTATGTAACGAAGTGTTTAAATTACCACGGCACCTTTTTTAATCCTAACTTGTTCGCGATTATATTAAACATAGGATGCAAAATAAGTGTAACTACTAATATAAATAAAATGTTCTCACTGTTATAAAAGCTGGGAAGCGTAAATGGGTAAGCAAGCACAAGCGCAAAAACAACAAACAGAAAAGTATCCAATAAAAATGGCTGGCCTTGCTTTATTTTCATTCTTCTTTTTATAAAGCTGCCAAGAGCATCGCCAAGCATTGTGCCAAACGCAAGTGCAGTGCCAGCTAAAAACTGGGATTGTTTATCTTCAAAAAATGGCAATACAACGCCGTTAGCAATCAATGCAGCAACTAATATGCCTGCAGCAACACCCGCAATAAATCCGCGAATAGTTTTTCCTTCTCCAAATATCCTTTGTTTATCAGAAAATTTCTTTCCTAAGTCCAGCGCCAGCCCACCACCAAGCACTACAGGAACAGAATTAGCGAAATAGCTTGGTAGTATGTATAAAATTAGCGATATTAAGTCTAACATTATTTTATAAATTCAGGTATAAGTTTTTATATACTTCCATTTTAACAAAATAACAGGTGATTTCTCGATCCGCTTGAGCAAAGCTCAAGTCTCTCGAAATCACAGGTGATTTCTCAATGCCTAGAACTGATGATTATAAATCCTCCAGTAAAATTGAACTTGTTCCAAAACAGAAAAATAATCTTTCCTTATATGTAACCATATTTCTGTTAGTAGCAGGTTTCCTAGTTCTTATTGCATTTGTATTTGCATTTTCATCTTCACCAGGTGTATCATTCTTTTTTGGCGGCAGATGTATAGCAATTGTTAACATTGATCAAGAAATTACTACTCAAAGCGCAAAAGCATCTCTGTTTTCAGAAGGCCAAGCCGGATCAGAGGAAATAGCTAATATTATCTATAATTTAGATACACGCGATGATGTTGTAGGCGTACTCTTCGTGATAAATTCGCCAGGCGGTGGAGTAGTTGCAACGCGCGAGATATATGATTCAATTAAGGAATTGAAAAAACCCAAGGTTGCATATTTTAGGGAGGTAGCTGCATCTGGAGGTTATTATATTGCGACACCTACTGATTATATAGTTGCAGATCCTAATGCAATCACTGGAAGCATTGGCGTAGTTGCTACATTTAGCGACATGTCTGAACTATTTGAAAAGGTCGGCTTAAACATGACTTCAGTTACATCTGGAGAGCACAAGGACATAGGTTCGCCTTCAAGGCCTATGACTGTTGAAGAAAAGAAGATCATCCAGGATATTGTAGATGAGGTATTTGTTGAATTCAAATCAACAGTACTAGAAAACAGAAAGGATAAGCTAAATAGAGAAAAATTTGAAGAGGTACTTGATGGCAGGATATTAAGTGGAAGACAGGCAAAGCAGGTTGGTTTAGTTGATCAACTAGGCAGTAAGCGTGATGCATTAAAGAAGGTTGCTGAGCTCGCGGGTATACCAAGAGAAGATGCTAGAACCTGCGAGATAAAAATTACTCAGGATGAGCAAGGTTTATTCGGTCTTAATTCGTTTTTTAAAGGAGTATTCCAAGATAATTCAAATGGTAAGGTTTCACTAAAATTTGAATAGTGATTCTATTCATGTTAAATAAGTATGGTCCTCTGTTTTTGTTAATTGTTCTGCTATTTGTTATTGTCTATGCTTTTTTTGGACCAACTATTAGCCAGCAAGCGCCTTCACTTTCTAAGATCTCCATGCCTAAACCAGCTTGTAAAGATGGCGAGCAAGAAGCATGTACTAATTCTCTTGGCTGCAGTGGCGAGCGCGTATGTGTTGATGGTGCATGGACAGGATGCATAACAAAAAGAATCTGTACACCTGGCGCACGCACGCAATGCATTGAAAATTTCTGTTCAGTTGGATATAAAATCTGTAATGAATGTGGAAGCGGATATGGAGAATGCATATATAAAAAAGAAAGTTATGTTGTTGATACAATTATTAGAAACGAAACCGCAGTGGCTATAGAGCAAAATATAACAGAACAAGATATATCTGAAGAGATAAATAAATTCAAGGAATGGGCAGCTGCTCATAGTATTAAGCTAGTTGGTGTGAACAAATCAGTAAATGATTTTTATTACAATGGATCAAAACCAGGAGACTTTTTGCCTGTTGACGATATCCAGAATATATTAGAGGTTTCTAAAGGACTTTATAAAATCCCAGATGATTTGCTTAAGTCTATGAAAGATAAAACATTTTATTTAAGCCACCAATACGGTCGCGGTTATACTGTTTTAGGATCCTGGCCAGAACAAGGCATTTTAGTTGGAATGGATCGAGGATCTATTCTTGAACAATCATTAAGCGAGCAGCAGGTGATCCACGAATTTGCACATATCTTAGATTACCATGGTATTCGTGGCATATATGAAGACAAGGAAAACCATTGGAAACATCTTGATGAAAAACGAGCAGTTATTTTTAATGTGACATTTGCTTATAATGCTTCAGCTAGTTCTCCACCTTATGGGTTTATGGACGTTTATTCAACTGCTAATGATGCAGAAAACTTTGCGCAGCACTTTACCTTTTACATATTGCAAGGTGAAGAGTTCCGTAATCGCGCAGAAAACGATTCCATTCTAAAAGAAAAATATGAATTCTTTAAGAATGAGCTGTTCAATGATCGGGAGTATTAGGTTTATAAATATTGTAACGGAAATAGATTTAATGAAAAATACTGTCCGTGGGTTTATCTTTTCTTTAGACGCATTTATAGCATTTACGCTGGCGCTTGTTGCGATTTACACACTAATATTCTTTTCTAGTATTCCTTCTGCTTATTATAATTCGCTTACGCAGGCGCATTATCTATCAAAAGATACGCTTTTGGCACTATCCCAGACTAAATGCACCTATCCACAACCAGACTGTACTCCTGATATTAGTGTATTAGATTTTCTTATACTGCGTACAGATGACTCAAAAGGGGATATTGATTTTTTTATTGGCCAGCGCATACCACAACAGTTTGGCTATGCAGTAGAGACAAGCACAGGCGGTTCTTGGACCGAGCTATACAACACAGCAAATGGCAATACGATCCTAGATGATCCGCATAATACAAAAAATCAAAGACTTACTGTTTCTTCATACACAGTTGTTTTTGATTATAAAGATCAGCCAACACCACCAGAGAATCCATATAGCTATATGACTTGCAGTGGTGCTGCAGTTGTCTGCGATGTACCAATATCGCCATATACTCTTCCGAGCGTAAGCATAAAGGTGGTTAAATTAACGGTGTTTATCTAGATGATTAATATGAATTCCAAGGGTTTTTTCTTTGTAGTCGCGATTTTCTTGATACTTAGTTACATATTATTATCTATATCTATATGGACAAAAGCAGTAGAGGAAAATGAGAGGCGATTTTCAGATCGTTTTAGAACATCTAATCTAGACCTTGTAGCCACGCAAGTTACAAAAGATAAATTGGAAAAACTAGCTAGAATAGTTTCTTATGACGCATTATTTAAACTAAATGAGTTTGCTGCAGATAACCCAGTTAAATCCAATGGTATTAGTGGGTCAGCTGGTGAATTTTATTATGTAAATAAAACATTCTATGAGTTGATGTACTATGGCAAAGCGAATGCTAGCAATTTTGTTACTAATTTAGAGTTAGATATTGGTGTTCAAAATTCCTTTACTGGGTGGGTTGATAGTCTAAATAATTCTATATCAAAAACCGGCATGCAAATAGGCAGATTCTCATTGGATAATTTTTCAATAAAGCAGGTAGCTGTTCATTCGCTTAATTATTCATTTGATGTTCACCTTACTATAGAGGAAAAGAGCGGCCTTGCATCTATAAGCAGGGACTATAGTTTGCGTGGCAATATGACTATAGAGGGCTTAGTTGATCCTGCAATAAATAGAGAAGATAAGAAACATGGCTCAGCAACACCAATAGAAAAGCAATTCTTCTTTTATTCAGGCTATCAGAATAGCTCTAACTTTACACCACGGGACCTTTCCGTTCCTACAAGTGATGGCCAAGGCTGGTTCTATGGGCCGATGGTGCACGTAAATAACGCACAGAGCATCCAAGATAACCAAAGAAGCAGGTATATCTTAGTTGGTAATTATACAGAAATTGCGGGTTTGAGTAATGCAACAGTTGATTATGGTCAGTTTGGCGCATATATTGTTACTAATACAGTAGAGGCCTCTGCTTCTGCCTGTCCAGGCAAGAATAATCAATTCAATACAATCAATGCTTTAGTTTATAATTCTCTAGATTGTCCTAATCCAGATTTTAGTGGTGCATACATTCAAACAAATAAACCATTCATTGTTCGACCTAATTTCAATATAAACTCTGGTGGTGATTGCCCAGATGGAAAATGTATGTTATTTGTTATGAAATATAGTTATGAGGATGTAAACGCAAATAAAGAAAGAAAACTTGCTTCGCAATCACAAGCAGCCATCTACGATATTGAAAAACTTAGAGATTTCACAATGTGTAGCTATTATGTTCGAAACTATCGCTCGCCATCCTATTTCCAAAGATTATTTGACGATGCATTTGCGCGCAATAGTAGCACCTATGGAATAGAAACATTTTTAGTTGGCAAATATATTGGCGGAGCAGGTATTGATGCTGGTGCACCAGTTGTTCCATCTTATCCAGATACAGTAAGTAGGGCAGATCGAGAGCTATTTTCAAATCCATCTATTTCTGGTGATAAAATAAGAGGAATGCCTGGATGTAGGGATTTCAATATGTGTTCTGATGATTCTTTGCTTGGGCATTTCAGGCTAGGATCAAATGCAAAATCCGATTTCTTGAATGGAAAGGATATTTCTTGTGTAGATACCAAGGCGAGGTGCGAATGATGAAAGCACAGGTTTCATTAGAACTATTAATAACAGTGGGTGTAGTTTTCGCATTCACAATCCCAGTACTTTTATTACTGCTATCTGTTTCTCAGTTTGGGTATGAAAAATCTACGCTCGCGCAAGCAGATGCAGCATCTAAGACGATTGCAGACAATATTAACGAGTTATTTGTTCAGGGCCCAGGATCGAAAAAAACAATTACTATTGCGTTTCCTACAAACATGCAAAATTTAAGTATAAAAGACAAAGAGGTTGTAATAAGGCTTAAAACATCTAGCGGCGTTTATGAAGCAGCCTCTCCTATATTTGCAAATGCGACAATAATTAATCCTAGTTCGCTGAATAAACGGGCTGGTTTATTTTCAATAACATTAAGAACAAAATCAAAGCCTAATGGTGATGTTGAGGTAGAAGTATATGGATAGCAGTCGGCAATCAGCAATGAGCAATGGGCAGGTAGCTAGTGAATTCTTCCTATACGCAGGTGTTTTTCTACTTGTTGTCATTGCTACATTATCTATAGTTTCTTCGTTACAGGCTAATGAAATAAGTTTTCGTGAGTCTATTCTTAGTAGAGAGGTTGGAGATAGCTTCGCTGATGCAGTTGTACTCTCAGTGCGCAGCGGTGAAGGTTTCAGATTTAATATGACATTTAAGAAAACACTCATTTCAAAACCTTATGAGGTTTTGTTTGATACTACGAATGGTGGTTTGTACTTTACATGGAAAGGAACCTATGGAAATATAACAAATTTCTATCCTATCCCCATTTATAATTATAACTTTGTAGGTTGTGTAAGCCCAAGTAAAAAAATAATAAGCAGTAATTGCAAAAATGTGATATCGTTCTATAATAATGGAACTACGTTGCTCGTGAATCAACCGGTGTAAATATGAAATTAAAAGGCCAGTACTTCAGCTTTGATGCAATTGTCGCCAGTGTGATGTTTATACTTGCGCTTTTTACTTTGCTTTCTTACTGGCATAGCACCAGAACTGCGTTAAATTCACAAACAAATGATTTTGCAAAAGAGGCGCTTCGCATAAGTGATATTATGTTAACGCCTGGTTATCCCGAGGGCGCTGCATGTAATAGTGCTGCCCATAAGCAGTTAGGTCTCTCTATGGGTTGGCAAGACAGAAGGATAAATAAAACCAAGTTTGATTGCGCAAAAACGCTCACACAAACCCAGTTAAAAGATAAATTTTCAACACCATTTAATGTAAGCGTGTTCGTAAATAATGCGCCTGCCATAGGCAGCGATATTACAGCTGTAGATGCAGATCAAATTGCAAAGGTCCGCCGTATTGTTACTATATTAAATGGATTAACTAATACCGAAGAGCTTGCTACTTTTGATGTGTATGTTTATCAATAACTATTTTTTTAATCTATAAATAATTGTTGCAATAGTCAGATTGATCAAAGTAAAAAATATGATATATCCATAATCAACTAGCGCCTGTAGTAATCCGGTATTTCTAAAGATTAATTTTTCTGAGAAATTTATTGATATATATAGTGGTGTGAGCGAGCCAAAAAACGCTACAAGTGGATTGAGAAATTCTATAGGTATGATTGTTCCACTTACAAATATCATCGGAATGCTTATTAAAAGAGAAAGAAGAAAAGCAGTGCTACTTCTGTTTATAATTTGGGATAACATTAAACCAAGAGAGACAAAAACAAGCGGTATTGTAAAGAAAACACCCAAAAAGCCAAGAAAACTAGCAAATCTAACTTCAAATAGTACAACTCCAAATAAAATAATGACAAACAATTGGAAAAGACCCATCACATAGTTTGCTAAAAATTCCCCAAGTATAATAGAAATAGAACTTGCTTTGCTTCTGAGCATCCTTAATTCCACACCTTGTTCTTTCATTCTTACTTTCATTATCATAGGTAATAGAAGACTTGCTAACAGCATATCAATTCCTATAATTGATGGGAAGAACATATTAATTGTTTTCTCATCTTTAAAAACACTGAACGAATTTATTTCAGGGGGCAAAAGTTCTTCAGGCTTTTTACCAATGAAATCATCTAGTGGTCTTATTATTTCACTAACAAGGTCCTTTGCCCTGAATGTTTCTGCTTTGGTAAAACTTAGTTTTTCTTCAAATTCTTTTAGCTCATTTATCGATATAGATATCTTATTGTCAAGTTGTGCTACTTTTAATAGCATAGAATCTATTTTTGTATTAGCCTCTGTTTTGAATGATCTTAATTGATAGTTTGTAGTACTTATCTCGTTTTTTGTGTTTGAGATATCGTTTTTAATCGGATAGAAATCTATTCTAGAGAGGTCATTGTTTATATCTATTAGATCGTTTTGTGCCTCAATAAGATCACTTTTAACACTAGTTATCTCATTTTCAATCTTGTTAAGATTAGATACAACAATTGGCACAGTTGTATATAATTTTGCATTTCTTACATAGCTCAAGGCTGTGTTAGTTTTTGTGATGTATCCACTTATTTTGTAGATGCGGTCATTAATTTTTAGTACTAGATTGTTTCTCTCTGCTTCTGCGTTTGATACGTCATTCAATATATCTGATAAGCGTAATTCGTAATCAGATAATTTTTGATTATAATCATCTATGCTACCCAAACCTGACTTATATGAAAGCAACTCTTCATTATAATTAGATAATTCAGTCTTGCTTTGGTCTAGCTCAGATCCTATACTTGCAGCTTTTTCTTGTATTTCCGTAATCTCTGTTATAACAGTGTCCATTTGTTGATATTTATTCTTTATCTCTATTAGCTTTGGTGCTAATTTTTTTTGTATTGAACTTAAGTCGTTAGCAGATTTAATCTTTTCTTCATTGACTGCCTTATCTATAAGCAGAAGCAGGTTGCTTAAGACAGCCTTTTTCGTAGAATCCATAAAAACATTTATTACTTTTCTATCACCCTCTTTTTCTATGGCTATGCCCATGATTGCTTTTTTGCTTCTTACTAGCCATTCAAGATTATCAACATTATCTGCTTTAATGATATTTATGGAGTTGTCTCTCGCCAGTATGTTAAATATCTCATCTGATCCAAGAACTGCGACATTAATTTTATTTGGATTGGTTATAGATAAGCCAGTTCCTATAATAAGGATAAGAAAAATGGGATATACCATAACGAGAAATGATGTAGATCCCTGCTTCAAGGTAAATCTAATATAATTAATAAATACATCAAAGAATTTCATTTGCCTTGCACCTTAAATGCAATATTTGAGAATACATCGCTAAGTGTTGGTTCTTTTACCTTAAAGTCAGTTATAGATAAGCCCGCATCTTCAATACTTGACATAAGTTCCTTTATTGCAAACGCAATATTTTTTGAAGTTGTAGAGACAACTACTTGGTCCTGTGTACTACTGACTAATTTTGAAAATTCAAGTTTTAGATTTTTTATATTTATTTGTTTTTCTAGTGATACGTTGATGAGATAATCCCCGCCAAGGTTCTGGATAAGATTTCTCATGCTACTGCTTGCCATTACTATCCCATCGGATATGATTATGACATTATCGCAGAGTTGTTCTGCATCTTGTAAATCATGCGTAGTAAGTATTACTGTTTTTCCTTTATGTTTTAGATTTTTTATATAGTCTATTACTCTTCTCTTTGCCCATAGATCTAAGCCTGCGGTAGGCTCATCGAATATTACAATTGGCTTATCTAAAATCATAGAGATAGCTATGTTTAAAAGTTGCCGGTAACCACCCGATAACATGCCAGCTTTAATATTTTCAAATCTTTTTAATTGAAATTCTTCAAGAAGTGCATTGGTAGTTTTTTCTATTTCCCCATAATCAACCCCTTCCATCTTACAAAAAAATAATATATTTTCTTTCACTGTAAAATCATCAAACATAGAATGAAACTGTGGCACATAAGCAATAGAGGAGTGACTTTTTTCAGGATTAATTTTAATATTTTCACCAGTTATTTTAACCTCTCCGCTGAAATTTTTTATCACACCAGACAAAACCTTTATGATAGTGCTTTTTCCTGCTCCATTAAACCCAAGTAATCCAAATATCTCACTAGATGAAATAGAAAAGCTGCAGTTAGAGATACTCTTTTTGCCACCAGAATAAGATACTTCTAGATCTTTTACTTCTATTGTGTCCAATTTATCATCTTCCCGATTAAGCATTCATAATTTGCATCATAAACTTTGGCGCCTACGAATTCGCCCACCACGTCCTTAAAGTCTTTTACAACAACCTATATGTAATTTATGTTTCTACTGGTAAAGCCACCTGCCACAAGCTAATAGCTACCTGCTTTTAGTAATAATTTCTATTCCTTCTGGCGTTTTATTTACATTACCAATCTTTATTCCTACAAGTAATTTAACGCCACGATGTGCAGCTAAATCTACTAATCGTTGCGTAATTATCCCATCAAATACTATTGCAGATACATCTCTTGTTTCTTCCAATGCTTTAATCACATCTCTAACAGCTATTTCCTTTACTCTTTCATAACCGCTGTTATAAAATCTTGCGCGTAGCGTATTGTTTAATTCTTCCAATTCTTTTATCAGAGTACTTTTGTCAACCTGCAGTGTTTTTGCCTCTTGCATTTTTTCATGTATTATTGGTTGGATTTCTGCTACCTTTTCTGTTATTTTCTCTGTTGCAATTGCATCCTGGATATCATTGTATTCTCTTCTTTCAGCACGATCGAATTTCCTTTTGATTCTTGCGTCTCTATCCTCTCTTTTATTCTGTCCTTCTGTTTCTTGTTCAAATGGCATACGACCACGTACACACTTTATAATCTCCTTACGAGTTAATTCTTCAACCTCTTTGCCAGTTGGAGCGCGCGCTATAAAATCTATTTCAACGCCGCCTTGAATCAACTCGTTTAGTATTATATCTCCGCCTCTGTCGCCATCTAAGAATACAGTTATCTCCTTTTCTTTTGATAGCTTTACAATTGTTGGTGGTACCTTTGCCCCGCCTATTGCAACCGCATTTGTTATGTCATTCTTTAGCAGGTTTATGACGTCTGCACGACCTTCAACAAGCATGACCTCATTCATTTTATCAACGTTTGGACCAGCAGGCAATCGTTCATATCCATACTCAACTATCTCTGCTGTTTTAACCTCATCCCTTACCATTTCAGAAATCTCTTTGCTTTCTGGTAGTTCAGTATTGATTAGCGTTTTGAGTAAGCCCTTAGCCCTATCAACTAGCACTTTACGTTTTACATTTCTAGTATCCTCAACCTTACCTATCTTTATATTTGCTTCACATGGACCAACTCTATCAACTGTCTCTAATGCAGCAGCGATTATGCATGTTTCTACCATGTCTAAGCTGCTTGGGATTTTTATAATGCCAATAGTTCTCCCTTCTTTGCCGTTTAAGTCAACCTCTATTCTTCCTATTCTTCCATTTTTCTGTAGGTCTCTTAGATCTAGTTCATCCCCTAATAACCCTTCAGTCTGGCCAAATATTGCGCCAACAACATCTGGTTTTTCCACTAATCCACCAATATCTACATTTGCATATACCAAATATTTTACTGTATCTATATACGTTTTTGCCATTTGAATCACCAATTTAATTATTATTTTCTAACTCCTCTAAAAATTTCTTATATTTTTTATCAATATCTTCGAAATATTTCAAATTAAGTATACCTCCTAATATTTTTCTATATTCTATGTTTGCGTTAATACTATATCCCTGCAACTCTTCAACTGCCCTTTTTGCTAATTCATCACCGCGTCTATCGAGATCTGTAAGTACTATCACTCTCTTTGCGTCAATTGCTTTACTGCAAGCTGTTCGCAAATTACCAGCCACTGTAAGCACATTTGTTATGCCAATAGCTGCAAGCGCCTCGCGATCTTTTTTTCCTTCAACAAATACAATACTCTCTTTTAGCTCATCCATGATTCTCACTAATCGCTTAAACGATAGATTGCAGTCTTTCCAAGATCTCGTTTTCATCACCGTCTACCTCAATAATCTTGTTATGACTTTGCATACCTGCCTTTATCCATACCCGCCTATTGAAAATACAGCTTAGCTCCTTGATAATCTCTATATTTACTTTGTTATGCATTGGCCTTTGCGTTGCATGGATAACAATACCGTTTTTGTATCTTATTGCAAACTTTCTTGAATTTGTTTTTACCTTTGCTTCGAATTGCATCTACTATTACTCCTGGTTTCGCAAAATTAGAGTAGTTTACTGTGCATTGTTGACGCAACGTTCACGGATTATATCTCCCGGCGCCATCCATGCACAGCATATTATTATGATCATGATTATTTATTAAGCGCTGCGCGTTCCTCGATTATATCCACAATCGCAGGGAATATGCGCATTATGTCTCCTTCGCTTATAATACCAATAAGCTCGTTATCGTCATTAACAACAGGTAGCCTCTTTATTTTGTTATCCTTCATCGCACGTGCAGCCTCTTCCAATGCTGTATCAGGCTTTACTACGCGCAATGGCTTGCTCATCACTTGTTCTACTTTTGTTTTGTAAGGATCTTTACCCTTTGCGATTATCTTGTGCACAATATCGCGTTCAGTTATTATGCCTCTGGCGTGTTTTTGCGCCTTCTCATCGACTACTATAACCGAGCCAATATTATGTTTTTGCATAATCTTTGCTACCTTGTCTAAGGAGTCACTTATATTAGCTATAACGACCTGTTTTGTCATAATGTCTCCTACTCGTAACTCTGAAACCATAATATGATTTTGAAAGGAAAGGCTTAAAAACAGTATTGTTGGAGAAATTGGATGATTGCGAATTGGCCTATTCGATGCTGATCGTGCTTATCTCTGGATTAGTAAGGAATCTTATATTCATTGATCCTTGCGTTACGCCGCACGTGGTATATATCTCAGTATCGCTATCTAGTTGAGCTTTACCTCCAGTAATATGCCCAAATTCGCCTTGCACAAGCAAAGACTCTGTAACAAAAGGTATTCTTATTTGACCGCAATGTGTATGCCCAGCTAGAATTAGGCTTTTTCCTGTTACTTGCTGCGGGTCTATCGATTTGCTGTTATGCATAAATATTATCTTAGGCAGGGTATCGCTAACATTTTCGCTTGCCTTTTTATAATCATTTTTGCATACCCATACGTCATCCAAACCAATAAGAGCAAAGCGCTTGCCATTTATTTCAATTATCTTATTTTCGTTTCGCATTACTGTTATGCCAAGCTCTTCAATTCTTTTTTCTACCTTATTGCTCATTTCTATTTCGTTCTGAGATATTGGACAACCCCACCATCCATAATCATGATTTCCTAAAACTGCAAAAGCACCATAGCGTGTTCTAAGCTTTTTCAATGGTGCGAGCCTTGATAATTCTATTTCATGATGATTAATACTATCCCCCGCAATCAATATAATATCTGGTTCCAAATTATTTATTTTATTTACAACCTCATCCAAATAACCATCTCGTTGCGAACCAATATGTATATCACTAATAAGAATTATTCTTATTTTTGTATCAGCACCATCAAACAAATCGAAATTGTTTTCAGTAATAATTAATCTATATGGTTCGATAAATAGCGCGTCTATTGCAATTATAACTAGTAATAAAATAATTGCGTAAATTATTTTTATATCTACTCGCATCTATATCCTGCCCCTACATTTTACGAATTCAAGAATCGACCATATTAGAATTATTGCTAAAACCATTTCTGCTGTAACCATTACAATCATATCAAACTTTGGTATAAAACTAAATTCGCTATCAACCTGCTGCAAAGCGGCGAGCCTTGCACTTTCGCTTATAGTAGTTAATATGTTAAATGCAACTATGGTCATTAGGAAAGCGCTTACAAGAAGTATAGCTATTGGTTTCGCAATGCTTCCGCCTTCAATCACCCTCCTTCCTTCGGTTGTAAGCGTATAATACTTCCATTTCCTTCCTTCATCTATTTGCTCTACGAGCTGCGTTTCCTCTAATTTATCAAGATGATCTGCAACATTGCTTTTGGTAGTGTTTAGCATTTCTGCAAGCTCTGTTATAGTGTAGCGACGCTTTGCAAGGTGTTTAAGTATTGTAATTCTGCTCTCGCTTAACAGCGCCTTTAGTTTTTGCCTATCAATTAGGATGTAATCCATGTTCACAACCAACTACGTTTCCCGATTGTTGCCTCTTTTTCTTGGCAACAATTGCGTGGGCATCTTGTCAGGATTTTTATGCCATTGACGCAAATTCAAAAAATTGCGTCAAGTATTGAAATTTATTTTTTTGCAAAAATTTCAATGTCATCCTGGCAAAGCTTGTTCTTAGTCACAACCACGGAAGTTACTTTATTGGTTGTGAACAGACTGATCCGACTTTTTTTGGAGGATCAGGATAAATAAAATCTGTTTTTTTCTTTTATAAACGTTTTGATTTTGTTCGCTTTTTATAACTCACTTCTCTTTATTAGTTCGATCAATTCCTTTGTTTTATAAACTTTAATCTTATCCTGCTCTTCAAAGTGAGGATCATTTGACCAAACTGCAATGTTTTTTGCAGCAGCTAGTGCCAAAGCAGGCAAATCATCTTTATCTGAAATTAGGTTCTCAACCTTACTAATGAAATTTTGATAGTCCTCTTTTGGAACAATCTCAAGGTGTTCCTCCAAAAACATAAAGGTTTCTTCAATAAAGGATTCACTAAGAGAGTATTTGTCAGCTATCTTGCCAACATATTCTTTAACCTCAATTAACTGATATTCTGTAGTAAATAAATGTAAATCTTCAATAGCAATTAATCTTCTCGTAACGGAGTTTGGCTTAAAACAAGCAAGTAGTATATTTGTATCTACAACCAAGTCCATTTATATCCCGTGTTTCTTAGCTACTTTTCTTTTTATTTCATGTTCCATCTTCTCAATGTCTTTATCAGTAATTTTGCTTGATTGGCTAAGTTCATCTAGCTTTCTTAACACTGCAAGTTTTTGTATTATCGCCTTTCTTGCGACCTCACTCCATTTTACTTCTTCGTATGTTTCCATCATTTTTTTAATCTCAGCAGGTATCGAAAGAGTTATATTAACCATTTAATCACCATATTTATGTTAAAACAAATAATTTAAATAATTATGTGTTATCTGATTCTTTAAATTCTTTGCTTTTTGTTCGCTTTTTGGAGAACTATTTCGAGTTTTATTTATTCCTTATTTGTTATAAGCATCTGGTGACAATATGGCATCTGAAAATAAAAGCGGAAAAATAAGGGATTACGCAATTGCAATGTTCTTTATAGTTGCAACTGTTTTAGGTAGTGCAATATTCCTAAGGCTTTTCTTCCCATTGTTATTCTGGAAATGCAGCGGAGCATACGTTGATTAATTCACAAGAACTTCATAATAAACTCTTCTGCTAGTCTGCGGTTTATCTTATACAATTTATCAATATGTGTCATTGCCTCCTGTTCGTTATTAGCTGCCAAAGAATAAATAAACATTAATTTTTCCACATCAGGATTGCCCTCTGTTTTCATTTTACCTAATAGTTTATAGCATTCTTCCTGATTTCCATTTAAGTAATAAGCGCTGCTTAATATGATCGCGCATGTGAGCATGTCCTCTCCATGAGATAGATTAAACGCTTCTCTTCCTTCTTTTATTGCCTCATCAAAGTTCTTTAGCCAGAACGCACTTTTCATTAATAAAAAATGTGCAATCATTTCAGTACTAAAGCGTTCTACAAATTCTTTTGATAACTCGTATGCTTTTTGATAATCTCTATTACCTAAGTATATAGCAATCTGTTTTTCATATGATTCACGCTTTGTAAAGATAACCATAAGAGAAACATAAAACTAAGGTTTTAAATAAGTAAGTGACCATCTTCATATTATGTGCCCAGAAAAATTAATGTTAGGAGAAGTTGAGAAAAAGGAAATAGCACTAACTACTCTTCAAAGTTTTACCAAGAACATTGGCATATCTGCTGATTCGCTTACAAAAGCTGAAGTAAGTAGTGTTATTGACAAGGCTACAAAATACGAAAATGCTAGCAAAATATCTCAGTCAGTTAAAAGTGGTTTAAAATCCTTGTTTTCCAAACGTGGTTCAGTATCAAAAGGAATTGGAAAAATGATACCGAAAATACGTAAAGCGTAGTTTTTTAACGGTGTAAAACATGGCAGAAAAGTCTCTAGAGGCAAAGGTAAAAACAATCGCCGCTACTGAGGCGATTAATATCCTTAAGGATAATCGTTATGCTTCCGTTGCACCAGAGCTAAATGCAGTTATTGGAAGGGCCACAGAACACATAAAAGCAATGAATCCAGAAAAGAGAAAGAACCTAAGAGCAGTTTTAACAGCATATATTAAACGAGATTTAGATGATGTATTATCTAAGCAAAAACAACAAAAAGCACAACAAGAAGTTGATTTAGCCAAGCAAGAGCAACAAAAGGCCGCAATGGAGGCAGCATTAAGTAAAGCAAAAGAGCGTGAATATAAATTAGAATGGAAGGCTGCTGGATATTATTATGCAATGGCTTATACTTCAGCACCTGAAGAACAAAAACCAGCCTTAGAAGCAAAAATAATGGAAATGGCAAAGAATTGCTTGCTAGAACGAAAATATTCTGAAGCTAGGGATATATATAGTGAATTAGAGGGGCAACCAAAAGCACGCGACTTGGCTGAAAAATTAGATAAGCTAGATAAGCTTGACTATATAGTAGAACGTTTTAATGATGGTAGTTTCTTTACACCATTTTATAATTTTTATTATTTAGGTTATACAAGTAAGCCAGCTGGAGACAATTTGGAAAGTAAATCAACAGTTGTATCAATAAAAGAACTACAAGGAAATTTACGCGTACTGCAAACAGGTAAGTTGGACGATGGTACAATTGTTGCATTAGCTAAAAAAGTTGAAAGTGACCGTAATAAAATTTTGGCTGATTTAGATAAGGAATTAAATATAAAACCTGCTGTGAGAGAAGCACTTGTTTTTATTAATACCAAGCAAAGAGAAATTAACGAACTTAGAAAAAAGAAAGAAGAAGGGGACCGGTTTCTTGAGGTTGGTTTACAGAAGATAGCCCAAGCTAGAACCCAGGTGACAAGCGACCCTGAAGGTGCCATGCGTATAGCTGATGATGCGTTCAAGCTTGTCAAGGCAGCAAAGAAGACAAAGGCAGTAGGGTGATTCAATGACTAACCGGTTAAAAGATGGTGAAAGTAAATCAATGCTGGGTAAATCAAAAGATATAGTACGTTCTGAACTCACTGATTTTTGTAGGCGATTAGGTGCCAAACCAGCTGATCTCTTTGGGCGTGAGATGTCAACTACAATAGATTATATTGCCAATGAGAATCTATCTTTGGCAAGTTTAAGGTTTGCTGCACGTAAGGCAGCGCTAGTAGCATTAGCAAAAAATAACGATTTTGATTTAACAAAAGTAGAACAAGGGCTTAAAAAAATTGAGCGTAAAGCACCTGAGCAAGGAAAAAGGCTTCGGCAAGAAGTCTATGCTGAGATTGCGAAGCTTCAGGGAGATTTTTTATCTGATTCAAGAAGCACAACAAACGAGCCAAAAAACTTTACCGAGCTTGCAACAAAAGCACTTAATGTATACGAAAATATGGGCCTTACGCTTTCCACAGCGGAAAAAAAGAAAGTACTTGAGGGGATTAAGACCCTCCAAGCTAATGGAGTTATGGTTAACATACCCTTTAGGGTTCTTGAGGATAGTTTGGCTTTAATTAGTAAGAGGGATGCTGTTGCAACAAATAGCTTTCTCGAAAGGCTTGCAAAACATGATCCATCTATAGCTTTGGCCCAGGTTTATCTGATTTATAATCGCTCAAATCCATCTGAAAAGGTTACTCAACCCCAATTTGCTAATGCAGTAAATATAGCAAAAACCCGTGGCTACGATACAGCTAAAAAACATTTATTCATAAGACAAGGTAAAGAAGATAATGCAGAAGAAATTGCAAGGGCTGCACTAAAAACGTATTGTTTTGATTATGGTGTTAAGTTTGATAAGGGCAAAGAACAAGAAATCTTAGGAAAAGCTTTTGCTGAGCAGGTAAAACCAGGAAGCAAACTTGGCATTGAATCATCTGTTTTCAAATATGCTTTCATTGCCACTTTGCAATCTGGCAATACTGATATGGCGAACGAAGCTATATATGAATTTGGACAAAAAAATCCAATAGCTGCCATTGATATTGTTGCGGATGCCACCTTGGTTTTATTTGGAAATAGTATTAAAACCAGGGATGTAGATACGTGGCAGAAAACACTAACCAAAGCAAAGGATATTGCAGGTAGAGATATCCTAGCTGGCTTGGTGTACTTTAGGAATACTATTTCGGAAGCAGGAATTATGCTTTCATCTTTAGATAATGTTGAAAGAAGGGTAAAGGCAGCAGCATAACTAAAACATTACTTTTATAATCTTAGATCACAATTAGTTTATACGATTTCTATGTTCAGAACATATTATATAAATGAAGCAAAGAAAGCCAAAAAAGCCAAAATTGCTGGTTGGGTTTACGATTTCCGCGATCTAGGCAAGCTTAAATTTATTCTTGTTCGTGACCGAACCGGCATATTACAAGTAACAGCAAAAAAAGGCAAGATTGATGATTCATTGCTTGATGCAATAAAATGCAATCGTGAAGACGTAGTTACATTCGAAGGCGAGTTAGTTCCAAATAAAATAGCACCAGATGGTGTTGAGCTTATTCCAACCAGCTTTGAAATTCTAAATAAGGTTGAGCGTAAGCTGCCAGTTGATCCAAGTGATGCTGTGCCAGCCGAGCTAGATACAAGATTAGACTATCGCTATGTAGATTTAAGAAGAAAAAAGGTTTCTGCAGTTTTTAAAATAAAATCTATTGTTGCAAATGCATTTAGAGAATATCTTTTGCAAGAACAATTTGTAGAAATCCATCCCTCTTGCATAACCGGAGCTGCAACAGAAGGTGGCACTGATGTTTTTCCCATCCAGTATTTTGAAAATCTTGCGTTCCTAGTGCAATCTCCTCAATTATACAAACAGCTAACTGTTATTGGGGGATTTGATCGCGTATTTATGACGGTGCCAGTATTTCGTGCTGAGAAACACAATACAGTTACACATCTAAATGAAGTTTTGCAGATGGATATTGAAATGGGTTTTGCAGATCACGAAGATGTAATGAAAATATTAGAAGGCGTTGTTCTACATGTATTAAATTCTGTTAAAGAACATGCAAGCGCAGATTTGGAAGCAGTAGGCAGTAAGCTTGAAGTACCAAAAAATATTCCACGCTATACCTACACTGATTTGATTGATAAACTGAATAAAGCTAAATTTAAAATCAATTGGGGAGACGATTTTTCAAAAGAAGCAGAAAAGAAATTACAAGAGCTGCTTGGAGAGGATTTATACTTTATATATGAATGGCCAACTGCCACACGCGCGTTCTATTCTATGCCACAAAAGGATGAGAAAAAATGTAATGCTTTTGATCTAGTTTATCGTGGCTTAGAAATTGCAAGTGGTGCACAAAGAATTCACAAAGTAGAAATTTTAGAAGATCAATTAAAGAAGCGTGGTTTAGATCCATACAAATTTGAATTCTATTTGAATGCTTTTAGAATGGGCGCGCCACCACATGCTGGTTGGAGCATTGGGCTTGAGCGTTTAACAATGAAGATCTGCAATTTGGATAACATTAGAGAGGCAACATTATTTCCAAGGGATAGAACCAGGTTGTATCCTTAGTGGGCGGTTTAAAATGTCTGTCTTTAAGCAAAAACAATCAGCACAAGAAGATGAAAAGGTTGGACGGTTAGTGCCAACCAGAAAAGAACGTACTTGGAAAGATATAGCAAAGACAGCAGCAATGGTTATTTTATCACCCTTAGCTATTGTAGGGTTATTAAGCGGGTGCGGCCCAGTGCCAGAGACTAAAACTGAAAGAAAGCAAGAAGAAATTAAGGAATTGGCATGGTTTCCTACATTTTTGTTAGAAAAAGAGAATAATAGTTTTAAAATTAAAGATGTTTCACTTGGTGTTCCTGCTTCAGATTGGAAGACATTTCCTGGTTCTTATGTTTCTACTAAAGATATACCACCAGAAATTAGAGATGCTTATCGAAAAGATCTAGAAGAGATAGTTATTCCAACTATTTTAGAAAAATTTAATATTACAGATCCAGATGTTATTGCAATTTTAGAAAATAATGTGTTTCTAATATTTTCAACTGGCGCAGGGAGTAACATACCTAGTGGGTATCATCATGGTGACGTTTATAGTATAGTAGATGTTGAAGGACATAAAATTGCTGTGTGCCCACAATCTTACTGTACTGAATATAATATCGTTAAATACAAAAAAGAAGAGTTAATACCTGGAAATGAAGTATTTGCATTACGTACAATCGTTCATGAGCTCTTACATGATGTTTTTTCTACTGGTTTATCTGAAACAGAACAAACAGAGTTTGTAGATGCTCTAAAACAATTTTTGGAAAATTTTGAGCTAGATGAAGAAAGTTTGAGAAAAATGATTGAACTTAGAAGAACGCAGTATAGTGTAATGGCTGGTGAAGTAGATGAATATCTTGTAAGTGAAGAAGGAGATATGATAGATATAATGAGGAAATTTAGAGTAGATTTTATCAGAGAGAAATATCCTGAGTTATCTAGAGAACAAAGACGCAGATTAGAGAGTGCTATATTTGCTATCGAAAACTTTCAGGTTGACGTTTCTAATCTAACATTAGGGCCTACTAGTACTCTTAGTGAGTATAGAGATAGATACGCAGAGTTAGGGATTAGTCCTGATTACTACAGAGAAACTTTTCTTATTCATGAAGGCTATTCTTATCTTATAGAGCTTGATATGATTCCGGAGAATCTTTTAAGATTTTACGAACCTTATATGCAGAAGACATTTTTATCACAAAGGAAAACCAATTATCCATTTTCTTCATGGAAAGAGTTAGAAGAATATCTACCACTCTTTAATGAATTCATAAGTTATGCTATTAGTAGATATGAAAATGGAGACTTCTGAACAGTTTCTCAATTAGCCTTTTAATTTTTGGTTTATAACATATACTATGGATTGGCGTTCCCATGCAATTATCGGTACGTTGCTAGCTGCACTAGCCTTATATTTAATGAATGTTAAATTTGAATCAATTATCTTCCTTTCGATTTTTGCAGGATTTAGCGCTTTATTACCTGACATAGACCATAAAATGAGTAAAATAAGGAGCATTGCTGATAAGTCATTTGTTTTATTTGCTTTGGTGTATAGCTATAACTCTTGCAGTAATTGTCAATTGCTCGAGATTGGAAAAACAGCAATTCTGCTTATTGGCATATACTTTCTTATAATTACTTTTCTAAGACCAAGGCATCGTGGCATAACGCACAGCTTGTTTTTTGTAGTGATCTATGGGGCTATTTTGTATCTTTTATTTAATTTCAATCTTGCAATAGCTGGAATAATTGGATATGCGAGTCACTTGATTGCAGATAAAGAGATAAAATTGATTTAGTTATAGTTGAAAAGCTTGGAATGGGTAGTAAGTTAATTTATACTCCTTAGTTAATATGAGTGCATCATAGTTTTTAATATCCTTAATAAAAAGATTACGCATCTCATGAATAAAACTATTAAGTTCATCTAAATTTCTAACTACTGATTCTATAGAAATATCATAAGCACCAATCTGGAATGCTCCATAGAGCGTAGATTTATGTTCTCTAAAAAAATTCATTAATTTTTTTCTCGTTTCAATGTTTTCTAATTTTATTAAAGTATGTGTGTGTAGATAGCCTAGCTTAGAAAAATCAATACTTGTACGATAACCTTGCAAAACTCCTGAATTCTCCAATTTCTTTATCCTATCAGAAATCGCCTTTGGGGTTAAACTTAAATCTTTAGCTATCTCTACTAAAGTTTTTCTTGCATTTGTGGATAGATTCTTAATAATCTTTAAGTCCATCTTGTCAACTTTTATTTTTTTTGGTTGGTGTATATATTCCAGCACTTCTGTTTTGTAGTTATCCGTAAGAAATTTCTTATTAAAAGCAAATGAGGCAGAGAAAATTGTAATTTCTTTTTCAACAATATATTTCCCATACTTAATTAAAAATTCATAAAGAAACTGATCAAATTGATAAGCGTTTTCGACTTCTATAACCCCTATTAAATCATATTTTCCAAAACAACTTGCTATCCATCCTACATATCTATGATCTATTAGAAATGTCAAGATCTCCTTTTCAGTCTTTATATCCAGTGAATAGAACTTTAACAGAATGCGATAGTAAGTTATACCAAGAAGCGAAGGATTCAAAACAGTATAATAACCTTTTATGTATGCCTCTCTTTCCATCTTTCTAATCCTATAGCCTGCAACTTCCTTTGAAATTCTTAGTTTTTTTGCTATCTTTGTAATAGGCTGCCTGGCATCCAAGTCCAATTCAGCTAGGATTTTCATATCAACATTATCTAAAGACTCCATATTTTATTATTTTATACTAAAATTAATAAATACTCCTTTTTGTGAAAATTTTTAATCATTAAATTAATATACATACTAAACAGCTAATAATAACATGATGGAATTTAAAACAAGCCCAAGACTTTTACCTGGCTATGCGCATGATTGGAACAATAATGGCCGTGCCCACAGACCTTGGTATATTCATTTTGACAAGCGTGATGGAGAACAAGGAAGATTAGCTAAAAAGCCAACTTTGGAGCAGTCTATTAGGATAATAGAATTGACACATGCCGCGGGTGTAGATAATATTAATATCGGTTTTCCAACCGAAAAAAGAAAAGGCTTTGAAGATTTAGTTGTAATGGCAAATGAATGTTTATCCAAACACATGCGACCCCGTATGCTAGCAAGGCCTTTAGAAGGAGATATACAACCAATAGTTGAAATTCAGAAAAAATCAAAGGGAGAAAGTAGAGAAGTCGAAATCTGTATCTTTCAGGATGTAAGCCGCATACGTATGGCTGTTGAAAAATGGGCTATCGAAGATGTAGAGGAAAATTTTAAGAGCGCTGTAAAATTAGCATTAGAAAATAGATTAAATGTTTGGATAGGATTAGAGAATGCAAGTCGTACGAATCCAGAAATCTTGAAAAGAATTGCAGAGCTATTCAGGGATTTTGAAGGCGTAAATGGCTTTGTATTAGCGGATACCATCGGCTATCTTAATCCTACAGGTGCCTTTGCCTTATTTAAATTTATGAGAGAACAAATCGGTGATGAAAGATTTCTAGAGTTCCATCCTCATGATGATTGTGGTTTGGCTATTGCAAATTCTCTTGCAGCCCTTCAGGCAGGTGCAGATGGGATACATGCAACATGGCTTGGCATGGGGGAACGAGCTGGCAATGTAGATTTGGTAGAGTTAGCTCTAAATATGTACCTTCATCAGGCTACAGATGCTGGTAGAATTCTTCATGATTGGATAAGTCTGCTAGCGGCACCTCATGATAATGGAGGCTTTGATTTTCACGGTCTTTTAAGATGGGAGGAGAAGATAGCAGAAATTTATGGCGCACCTATAAAGCGTACTACCTTCAGGGACCCGGAAGCCTTTAGAACATATGTTGGTACGCATGCCAGAACTATATTAAAAGCGCTTTTAGAAGGCGGTATTAATGGTGCTAATATTGTCTTTAGCCCTTTTGATCCAAGTAATTTAGGTTATTCTACTAGAGCAGGAATTGGACCGTATAGTAGCGAAGCTAATGTAATTCTCCTTGTAGCTGAATTATTGAATATAGATATCAGTAAACCAGAAAAATTGCAGGCCTTAGAAAGAAGATTAACTAAGAAGAGAATATCAGAAAGAATCCTTAAATTTGCAGTTGGAGAAAATAGAAATTTAAAAGCGGATGAGGTTTTGTCATTTTTAAAAGGACAAGGTTTTTCTAGAAGGATTTAAGTATGGTCTTCATAATACAGCATTCTTTCTTCAAATCGCCCTTAAGTAACTTTTATATATCTAATTAGCGTAATAAAAACATGGCAGAGATTGTAATTGATGAGAAGATAAGGCATGGAAAACCAATTATAAAAGGTACCCGTATTACTGTAGATGAAGTACTTGGTATGTTAGAAGGTGGTATGACTTATGAAGATATAAAAAAGGAATACGGCCTTTCAAAAGAGCAAATATTAGCAGTTATTCGTTATGCTGCTTCATTAATTCATGGAGAAGAAGTCCATAAGGTGCCTACACCCCATGAAATTATTTCTTGATCAGAACATCCCTAAGTCTACAGTTAAAGAACTTGTATTATTGGGTTTTCAAGTTGAACACGCAAGCGAAGTAGGATTAAGTAATGCTAGCGATAAGGAAATAGCTGAATATGCCAAGAAACAGAATGCAATTTTAATTACTAAAGATTTGGAATTTGGTAGTTCGATTATTTATCCGAGCCAAGCGCACCATGGTTTAATTATTTTGAGATTACCCAATTACTTTACAGCGCATGATATCGTGAGGATTCTAAAAAACTTCCTTGAAAAATTCGATCCGAATAATCTAGTTAAGAAGATTGTTATCTTAGAGTTAGGTAGATATCGTATTAGAGCCATGTCATAATACAGCATTCTTCTTCAATTCGCACCTTATATCAATCGGTTTTTCTAACCTAGATTCAATTACCCCATCTTTATTATATACATAAAGGGTGATCTTGCATCTGTACATCTGTGGGTTAGTATAAGTATTAGAATAAATGCGTACAGCCTTTTCTAAATATTGGTTATTTTCAACAATCCCAACACG
>JAGVWJ010000001.1:4749-38084 GCA_018304385.1 Microcaldota archaeon | reverse complement strand
TTAATCTTGTTGTACCCGGAGACGTACTAATTCTACGAGAAGGAGATATAGTACCTGCGGACGCGAGGGTAATTGAAAGTATTTCGTTACACGTAGACGAATCTGCGTTAACTGGCGAAAGCGTACCAGTACATAAAGAAATCGAAGAATTGAAATCAGAAACAGCGCTCGCAGAAAGAAGAAATATGGTTTACATGACTTCTACGGTTACGCGTGGAAAAGGTCGTGCAATAGTAACTGCAACAAATATTCATACCGAAATAGGAAAGATCGCAAAGGAAATTGCAGAGGCAGAAGAAAAAGTTACATCATTCCAAATAGAAGTAGATGATATAGGCAAAAAGATCGCAATAGGTGTGGGCATTATTATTGCGATCATAATTATAACTGAACTTCTATTGCATAAAGGAGAGTTAGATGTAATAATACTTACAGCAGTTGGTTTGGCAGTTGCTGCAATACCAGAAGGATTGCCAGCAGTAGTAACGCTCGCGCTTGCGATTGGAACAAATAAAATGGCAAAACAGAATGCATTAATGCGAAAGCTTGCGACGGTGCAAAATTTAGGAGCAATTGACATAATATGTACGGATAAAACCGGAACCTTAACTGAGAATACAATGACAGTTACAAATCTTTTCTATGATGGCAAGCATATGTTCGTAACTGGAAAAGGACACGAAACAAAGGGTGATTTTCTTTGCGCAGATCAAAAATGTGATTATAAGGAATTTGAATTGTTGCTTAGATGCGCTGTTCTTTGTAATGATGCTAGAGTAGATAAAGAGAGTGGTAAATTCAAGGGAGACCCAACAGAAATTGCAGTACTAATTCCTTCTTACAAAGCAGGATATAATTTAGATGATACAAGAAAAAATCATATACGTATAGGTGAAGTGCCATTCTCTGCTGAACGAAAGATGATGAGCACTGCAAATGAATTTAAAGGTAAAAAATATGTATACCTAAAGGGTGCACCAGAGATAGTACTATCAAAATGCAATACTATTTATGAGAATGGAAAAATTAAAAAAATAACAGAAAAAGATAAGCAAAGAATTATTGCAGAAAATAACAAAATGGCAAATGGTGCATTGCGTGTTTTAGGATTTGCATATAAGGAAGGGTTAAAGAAAACGACTGAGGAAGAGATGGAGGATGACCTTGTTTTTATTGGATTAATGGGTATGATTGATCCTCCACGCGAAGGGGTAAGAGAAGCAATTGATGACTGCAGAAGCGCTGGCATCAGAGTTGTAATGATAACTGGAGACAATAGATTAACTGCTGAGGCAATAGGAAAAGAGCTAGGCTTTGGTGGAGAAAGCATTAATGGTGATGGATTAGATAAATTGAGTAATGGCGATTTACAAAAGCTAGTTGAAGAAGTAGACATCTATGCAAGAACAAGCCCAAAACACAAGGCAATGATTCTAAAAGCACTTAAAGAAAATGACCATGTAGTTGCAATGACTGGGGATGGAGTAAATGATGCGCCAGCTATAAAAAACAGTGATGTTGGGATAGCAATGGGCATTCGCGGCACAGAGGTTGCAAAAGAAGCAAGCGACATGATACTAGTAGATGATAATTTTATAAGTATAAGAAACGCCATAGAACAAGGGAGAGGAATATCTGACAATATCAAGAAATTTGTAAATTACTTGTTAGGCGCGAACCTTTCTGAAGTACTGGTAATATTTATTGCATCTATAATCGGATTAGGATTTCCAGTAACTGTTGCACAGTTATTATGGATAAACTTGCTTACAGATGGTTTGCCTGCGCTAGCATTAGGGGTTGACCCACCAGCTAAAGACATAATGAAAAGAAAACCAGTTTCAAAGAATTATAGAATAATTAATTCGCATTCTGTTTATTTTATGTTTTCTTTAGGCGTGGCTGCTACTATCCCAATTTTATTTGTCTTTTCTGTTAATTTAAATGATATTCTAAAGGCGCAAAGCATTGTATTCACATTATTTGTAGTAAAGGAGATGGTAAAGGTAGAACTAGTGAGGAGTTATTATCATACTGATATATCAGCTAACAAATGGTTAACTGTTGCAATTGTATCCTCTTTATTGCTCCAGTTAATAGTATTATATACTCCTTTAAATGAATTTTTCAAAACAAAGCCACTTGGTTTTGCAGATTGGCTAACAATAACCCAATCTGTATTATTATTCCTAGTACTGCATACAATATTTATGAAAATTGGAAATGCAATTATATTCAAAAGGGAAAAGGATTGGCAACTAAGCGGAGATTCTACTGTAAGAGTCTGAAATCGTTCTAGCTTTCTTATGAATCAATCGTATTTCTAATGTTTTCTTGTGAGACGCAACACCTATATACTTCTGATGGTTGCGTCGGCAGCCTGGCGGTTTCCTGAAAAATTAAACTGTTACACTCTAATACCCCTAGCTAAGAACCTAACGAATTTTTCTCTGTTTTTTTCTCCTAGTATGCTTGCAAGTCTGTAATATTTGAATCTACCATCTCTTTCCAATTCATCGATTATTGGCTTTGCTCTTCTTATTAATTCATATTTATCATTCAAAAGTGCTAATGCAATTATATATTCTGGTGAAGCGACTAAACAGTGGATAGCTAGATTTTCTCTTGTTAATTCTAACGTACTAGCTGATTCAACCAACCTTGAATCATTAGAATAATCAATTCTTGCTTCCGTATTACCAATCTCTGTTCCATTTTTAATTAGACGAAATCTTGGTTTATGCGCATTAAAGTCTGCAAAACGAACTTCATATAGATCATCTCCTAATCTAAAATACCCTGGTGCCTCAACAGAGGTTAAACAATTAGCAGCCGTATTACCGTAAGATGCAGTTAAACAAGAAAAAGAAGGTGCTGAAAATAAGTCTCTATTAAAATCAACTTGCTCAATTGAGGTTAACCCAAATCTCTTAAGATAACTACTGATTAAATGAAGCTGTAACGCAATTTCATCTGATATTATTAATCCGTATTCAACTGCACTAAATGCCTTTGTTAATGCAGCTAATAAAACGTAAAAGTCTCGATCTAAAATAGAATAAGGAATAGTTGCAGTGCTATCTTCCATTTACTTGTTCTCTCCTTTATAAACGCCCTCATATAGTTGCTTAGCTGGTTCGACAAGCTTAACAAAAACTAATTGCCCGATTTTTGCATTCTTTTTAAAAGTTATGCCGTGCTCGTTTGCTACAATCAATAGTGCTTCGCTTCTTCCCTCGTAACCCGGATCCCAAACTGCACACTCGAGCGTTGCGCCGCAGCGCAAAAGCGAGCTTCTTGGATAGCAGAATGCTGCTGCATCGCTTGGAATTCTTACATATTCATTAAAGATTACCTTATACGCACCTTTTGCTAAATGCAATTCATCGTTTTTGAATTCTAATTGCTCAGTATCGCTTATTTTTCTTTCTTTATTGTCGAAATCAATCTTACCAGCGTTTTTGAATGCGTGGACGCTTTTTAATGTTAAATCTACTCCTGCAGGCTGGAATTGCGATTCGTGAATAATATCGGTGACTGCATTTGATGATTGTATATGGTGTTTAGGGAGAAGCATAAAGTAAATTGGGAAACAAGATTAATAAACATTCTTTGTTTCTATTATTTATTCTAATGGGGTGAACTAAATGCCTAAGAATTATATGCTTTCCATAAACCCAGCAACTGAGCAGCTAAATGGCAAATTTGAAATGCTTACTGAAAAACAAGCAGAGGAAGAATTAAAAAAATGCAGAGAAGCATTTGAATCCTGGCGTAAAAAAAGCATTGCAGAACGCATTGTATTTTTGAAAAAAACTGCCGAAGTGCTTCGCGCGAATTCAAGAAAATACGGAGAGATAATAACCAAAGAAATGGGCAAACCAATTAAGCAAGCAGTAGCTGAAGCAGAAAAATGTGCATTGGTTTGCGAGTATTATTATGAAAATGCAGAGAAATTTTTAGCACCAGAGAATATACAGACTGATAATAAGAAAAGTTATATTTCTTTTGAACCTCTTGGTGTTATTCTTGGAATAATGCCTTGGAATTTTCCATTCTGGCAGGTATTTAGATTTGCTGTTCCAGCAATGGCTGTGGGTAATGTTTGTATTCTTAAGCACTCAAGCAATGTTCCGCAATGTGCGTTAGCTATTGAACAGATCTTTAGAGAAGCTGGATTACCTGGATATGTTTTCAAAACGTTGCTGATTAGCGGCGAGGACGCAAGCAAGTTAATTGCAAAAGTTGATGGAGTTTCACTTACAGGAAGCACTGAAGCTGGCAAAAAAATTGGCGAATTAGCTGGAAAAAACATAAAGAAGGTTGTGTTTGAATTAGGTGGAAGTGATCCATTTATTGTTTTGGAAGACGCAGACGTGCAATTCGCATGCCAAACAGCAGTTACAGCGCGCTATCAGAATACTGGACAAAGCTGCATTGCTGCTAAAAGATTTATAGTTCATAGAAACGTTTATGAGCAATTCAAGAAAAAATTTGTTGAATTTGTTAAAGCGCAAAAAGTTGGAGATCCGTTTAATGAGACTACAAATGTTGGGCCGCTTGCAAGAGATGATCTAAGAGATGCATTAGAAAGACAACTTAAACAAGCAGTAAAAGACGGGGCGAAAGTTCTTGCTGGAGGCCATAAGCTGGAGGGAAGAGGTTATTTCTTTGAACCAACAGTAATTGAATGCAAAGGAAATGAAAAAATAATGCAAGAAGAAACATTTGGACCGGTTGCTACACTTATAATTGCTAAAGATGATGATGATGCGTTACGTATTGCTAATTCTACTGAATATGGATTAGGCGCGAGTGTTTGGACTAAAGATGAGAAGAAAATTGAAAAGTTCGCGCGCGAGCTGCAGGCTGGTTTTGTTGCAGTTAATTCAATGGTTAAAAGCGATCCAAGACTACCATTTGGCGGTATAAAGAAAAGCGGCATAGGAAGAGAACTTTCAAAACTTGGGATTAAAGAATTTGTGAATATTAAGGCTGTGATTGTGAACTAACTTATTCATCGCCCGCATATAAAAATTCATTCAAAACTAGTTTGTAATCAAAAAGCTCGCTAGATTTAAAGAAGCGTTTAATTTCTTTTTCTGCAGTTTCCTTGCTGTCTGAAGCATGAATAATATTTCTTGAAGTAGAATTTGAAAAATCTCCGCGAATTGTTCCGCCTTCTGCTTTTGTTGCGTTTGTTGGGCCAACAATTAAACGAACAACTTCAACTGCTTCTTTTCCTTCAACTACCGTCGCAACAACTGGATAAGAAGTAATAAATTTTTCTAAATCAGGATAAAATGGTTTACTTACTAAATGAGAATAATGATCCTTTGCAAGTGCTTTATCTACGTGAAGCATTTTCATTCCAACGATCTTCAAACCTTTTTTCTCCAAGCGTGCAATAGTTTCTCCAACTAATCCTCGTTGGATACCATCTGGTTTAATTAGAATTAATGTTCGCTCGTTAGTTCCCATATAATCAGACCACTAACCTGCTTTGGCAGCTTTCTTTTTCTCTCTTTCCTTGAATAATTGTGATGCCTTAGTCCATTTTTGTCTGCGCCCTTCTCTTCCTAGTTCTTGATTCTTCTTACATTTACTTGAGCAAAAGTAAAAAAGTGTACCATCTTTTTTAGCAAATAATACACCTGTTCCTTTTGAAATATTTTCGCTACAAAATGAGCATGCAGACATATCGACCACTTTTAATTTACTTCGCCTTAATTTCTTTTGCTTCCCTTTCTGTTTCAAGAAGCATTATTATCATTCCTTTTTTTACAGGACCTTTGATATTTCTTAGTATTACTCTACCAGTATCTGGGCCTTCGAGAATTTTGCAAAGAACTTGATAAATCTCACCATAAACTCCAGTTTTTGTCCTTACTTCGACAACCTCTGCTGCGTAACCGTCGTCCACCATTCAGATCACTTTTTAGCTTTTTCGTGTGGTTTTTCTGCTTTTGCATGATGCGCTGGTTTTTCATCAGGCTTTGCGTGCGGTTGCGGATGTGCTGGTTTCTCAGCTGGTTTTGCATGTGCTACTGGCGCAACTGCCTTGTGTACTGGAGCATGTTTTGGTAATCTCTTTAATATATCTTGTAATTTCTCTCCTGCACCACCTGCATTCTCAACTGCGATTGAGGAGGTACCTACTTCAATACCTACTGATTTCCCTAAATCAACCTTTGTTGGTATATACGCATAAGGGATTCCGTTTTCTTCGCAAAGCATTGGTAAGTGTACAACTACCTCTTCAGGAGAAACATCCTCTGCAATAACAACAAATTGTGCTTGCTTGCGTTCAATGCTTTTTGTTGTTTCATTTACTCCTTTTTTTAATTTGCCATTATCTTTTGCTACTGATAGCATATCTAAGATATTTGGCACTAATTCTTTTGGAGTTTCAAATTTTACATAGCTTGGCATAACTTCACCTCGATTTTCATCGTCATTGGTTCATATAAAACTAAGTTTATAAGAAGTTTAATTATACTATAGGAGAGAATTTAAAAATCTAAGCTTCTGGAACCTGAGTTGGAG
This sequence comes from Microcaldota archaeon, assembly GCA_018304385.1. Classification (GTDB taxonomy): domain Archaea; phylum Micrarchaeota; class Micrarchaeia; order Anstonellales; family Bilamarchaeaceae; genus JAGVWJ01. The sequence goes on along the minus strand of JAGVWJ010000001.1, from coordinate 31,538 downwards.
CATAATCAGAAAAAGTAGCAGGATGCAAGAGATCAGCTAGTTTAATAGGAAGGGACATTGTTTGTAATAATTCGTATGCCTCTTGCTTTGTTAAAACGTTATAGCCTAGTGATTGAAGAATCTTTTCAAAGGCTTCTCGTGCTTCACGCAAACTAAATAAGTCGCTAGAATCTAACTTATAATTAATAGAAGATTGTACATGGTCTATCGTACTTTCATCTAGTGGTGTTCTCTCACCATCTATATCTCTAAATATCTTGTCTTTCGTAAGTTTTAGTTTTACCCCAAAATTATTTCTATGCCCCATGGTTTGGTAATGCCGCTCATTATTGCGAACGCTAGCTTTATAGAATTTATCAGGTATTTGATTAACTAATTCAACTGCAATATCTAATATTCTTCTAAATGTTCCTTGTTCGAGACTGAAACGCTCATCATATGAATCAAAAATTGATGGCGTATTAATTAATTCGCTTACTGTACTTTCAATATCTGGTTTTCTACCTAACAATTTACAACCTTTTAAACCAATTAGATAATCCAATTCTAAAATTTTCGCTCTCCTTGAATCTACTGCTGAAAATAGGATAAGATTAGCAAATAAATACGCCTTGTGTGCGAGCTCTGGTTGTCTTTCCATTAAAAATTGACTAATGTAGTGTGCAATTAAACAGTGAAGCAGATGGTAACATTCTCTCTGTAATTTAAAACCAGTTGATGCTATACGCTGCACTGTTGATTTAGCATTAATTTCTCTAGAGATATCATTTAATCGATCTAAATGCTCGCGAGTTGCGTGCTCTGCTGCGATAGCTATTATTGTTTCATCAATAACCTGTCTGGAATGACGATGAGTCCTTGGAATATTTATTCTATGCATCGGTGCTCTTAATGTCATATAACCACTAAAATTTATATATAATAACTTTTAGCTAGTAACCTTTATAAAGAGTTAATATAGTAAATATATCACCGATTTTTCGGTATAATTTTTGTTAGCATTAGTATTGCTTAACTAGAAATCTACTACTAGTAGATTTGACTCAGGCTTCAAGAGACAAATAACTAGAAATTGTAGTGATTCCAACGCTAATTTCAATTAAGATACTTCCAAAATTCGTATACTCGCAGTGAACAACTAGAGTTTTTAACTCCAGTTGATCCTGCTGGAGGGTACTGCTATCAGAGTTCGATTAAGCCATGCAAGTCTACTCTTGCACTTGTAAGAGTGGCATACGGCTGAGTAACACGTAGTCAACCTAGCCTAAGGACGTGGATAACCTCGGGAAACTGAGGCTAACCCGCGATAAATCATCTATGCTGCAATGCTTGATGGTTTAAAAGGCAAGTGAATTGGAACTTGTCCGCCTTAGGATGGGACTGCGGAGGATTAGCTAGTAGGTGAGGTAACGGCTCACCTAGGCGATAATCCTTAGGGGCCATGGGAGTGGTGGCCCCCAGAAGGGTACTGAGACAAGGACCCTAGTCCTACGGGATGCAGCAGGCGCGAAACCTTTACAATGCGCGCAAGCGTGATAGGGGGACTCTGAGTGGTGTAAGCTTAGCTTATACCTTTTGCCGACTGTAAATAAAACTTTTTCGGGTTGCCTAAAAAGCTTCACCAAAAAATTTATAAAGGTCGGAGAATAAGGGTGTGGGCAAACAAATCTGAAGATTTGCTTATACATGACAGTCTTTAGGAATTGGCCTAAGACTGGTGGCAGCCGCCGCGGTAAAACCAGCGCCTCGAGTGGTACCCACGAATATTGGGTCTAAAGCGTTCGTAGCCGGTCTATTAAGTCCACTGTGAAATGTTGGAGCTCAACTCTAACGCGTGCAGTGGATACTGTTAAACTTGAGAGCGGGGGAGGACAGGAGTACTTCCAGGGTAGGGGTAAAATCCGTTGAGCCTGGAAGGACTACCAGTGGCGTATTGCACGACATGTCACAAATTTAAATTTTAATATAATGAGATGGAGTGCAAGCTAAGGCGTCTGTCCAAAACGCATCTGACGGTGAGGAACTAAAGCGAGGGGAGCGAACGGGATTAGATACCCCGGTAGTCCTCGCTGTAAATTATGTCGACTGTGGTGTTATACCAGAGTAATCTGGTATAGTGCTGTAGGGTAGACAAGATGTAAGGGTTTTTAGGTACGTGCTTACATCTTGGCTTAGCTGTTAAGTCGACCACCTGGGGAGTACGATCGCAAGATTGAAACTTAAAGGAATTGGCGGGGGAGCACCACAAGGGGTGGATATATAGATTAGCATTAGTGCTAACTATACCGAAAGCTACGGTTTAATTGGATACAACGCCGGGAACATCACCAGCGGCGACGGCAGAATGAAGGTCAGACTAAAGATCTTGCCTAACGAGCCGAGAGGTATTGCATGGCCATCGTCAGCTCGTGGTGTGAACATGATTCATGTTGATTGTGAATTCATGGCACAAATTGTCCTGTTAAGTCAGGCAACGAGCGAGACCCATGCTCTTAGTTGCTAACTTTATCTCCGGATAAGGTGCACTCTAAGAGGACTGCCCGTGCTAAATGGGAGGAAGGAGTGGGCAACGGTAGGTCAGTATGGTCCGAAACCGCTGGGCTACACGCGGCATACAGTGGGTGGAACAATGGGCTGCAACTCCGAAAGGAGGAGCTAATCCCCTAAATCCATCCGTGGTTCGGATTGAGGGTTGAAACTCACCCTCATGAAGATGGAATCCCTAGTAATCGCGGGTCATCATCCCGCGGTGAATTTGTCCCCGCTCCTTGCACACACCGCCCGTCAAGTCACCCAAATGTTTATTCGGTGAGACCTAGGTTCTTGCCTAGTTCGAACCGATTAGACGTGAGGGGGGCTAAGTCGTAACAAGGTATCCGTAGGGGAACCTGCGGATAGATCACCTCCGTTTTATTTATATAAAATGGATAAAAATACGAAATTGGTATGTATTGCAAGCAGTGGAAACACATTCTCTAGTTAGTCTAAAGAAGCCTGAGTTAAAATCATTCTAAAATTAGTATTATAATAACTCTGCAATTTTCTCCAGCGCTAGCCTTAGCTTTTTCTCATCAACAGAAAGAGAAATCCTTATATGCTGATTATAATTTCCGAATGCAGCGCCAGGTACAACTGCAACCCCACTATCTAAAAGCTTATTTACAAAATTTATTGTTTCAACTGGCAGCTTTGGAAATATATAAAACCCTGCATCAGGTTTAGAAAAGGTTAGTTTTTTGTTTAGTATGTTTGATGCTAGCTCAGCTCGCTTCTTGCAAACAACGCGCGCCTTTGCTGCGACCTTTGTTTTTTGTTCTAATGCCTTAATAGCAGCGAGTTGCAAGAACACTGGAACATTGGTTGTTGTAATATTATTAAGAGAAGTAAGCCTCTTTGCAATATCCTCTGGAACAACAACATAACCAACACGCCATCCAGTCATACCAAATGTTTTTGAAAAGGTATTAACAATAAATAAGTTGTCTTCAAATTTTCTTTCCTTCCTAGCATCAAAACAAAGATCACGATATGCGTCATCAACAAGCACTATAATTCCTTTCTTTCTTGCAATACTGATAACTTCCTGTTCTTCGCCCTCACTCCATGCCTTGCTTGTAGGATTGCATGGACTGTTTAAAATAATAAATTTAGTATTAGAATCAATTGCGCTTTCGAGCTTGTTAAAGTCGATTGCGAATTTATTTTCCATTTTTAGGTCTACTATTTTTGTTTGTCCGCCAAGCTGTTTGCAAATCAAATCATAGGCAGTCCAATGCGGCGAAAGCACGATTGTATTATCTCCTGCACGCATATGTAAACTCAGCAATGCATAAATGCCCCATTTGGACCCAGTGGTGATTACTATGTTTTTTGCATTGCATCCGTGCAATTCTGCAAGTTTTTCCCGCAATTCATAGACGCCAGCACTGCTTGAATATTTATCCTTTCCTTTTCTAAGTGCATCGCACACGACTTGAATAACATTAGCAGGTGGTCTCCAATCTGGCTCGCCAACATTTAATTTAGTTATTTCTTTCCCTTGCTTTTCTAACGCATATATCTTTTCGAATGTTTCGTAGAGCATAAACTCATCCAATTATTCTATATTCTTTCTAAGCTTATTAAAAAACCTTTTCGCTTCTTCATAATCCTTTGCCTTTATTATATGTTTTAAAAATTCTAGCTTAGCAGTTATCTTTTCTAGTTGCGGAAGAGATTTAGGATTAAATAAAATCTCAGCTAACAAATGATCATCTTCTGAGAGCACGCCTTTTGCATTTTTCATCTGCCTTGCAAAGTTTGTTCCAGGTACAGCAGTTTTATCAACACATGCTGCAAAAACCAAAGATGCGGCAAATGGCGTAGTAAGCGAGTATGCCATCATATCATCATGCTCTTTAAACGAGTATTCAAATACTCGCAATCCTAGCGAGCTATAAAATTTCTTAAAGAATTGCTTGCCTTGTTCATCACTTTCTTTAATTATTATGACGCTTTCTTCTTTAAGCGACTCCATATTTGCAAATGTTGGGCCAAACATTGGATGCATGGAAACAAACCTAAATCCATGCCTTTTATAAAAATCTGGAAGCTCGCTCTTTATAGAAGCAATATCTGAGATTATACAATTTGACAGATTACTAACTACGCCTTCAAATGCTTTTACAGTATTTTGCAAGCTAACTGCGTTGATTACTAGCTCTGGGCCAAATAAAGAAAGCTCAGGCAAATCGAAAAGAACCTTGACAGAACCAATGGCCTTTGCTTTATTCTTATCAATATCGTACACTGCAACCTCATTATCACTAGACAACTGCTTTGCAAACCAAGAACCCATTTTTCCGCAGCCTAATATTAAAATCCTCATACTAACGCCTCTTTGTAACATCCTAAAAACTTAAACATAACAGTTTCCTGCTTGACCTTTTCTATCATGTCTGCAATCTTCTTATCTGTATCTGTACCTTGGAAATCCAACAAGAACGCGAACTTCTTTGGTTCTTTTCTTATTGGTCGTGATTCTATTCTGGTTAAATTAATACCTGCATCAGCAAATATTTTCAAAACAGAGAAAAGTGCGCCTGACTTATGCTGTGTTGAAAAGATGATAGAGCACTTATTCCCTTTTTCGCCACTCTTTTCTCTTGACAGCACTAGGAACCTAGTATTATTTGATTCGTGGTCTTCTATATTCTCTTTTAATACTTCTAGCTCATAAAGCTCTGCACATAGCTTGCTTGCTATTGCTGCAGCTGCCTTTGGTTGTTCATTTGCAAGCATTGCCGCTGCACCTGCTGTATCATAATATGGCCGCGCCTCAAGCTTGTTTCTTACAATAAAGCCACGGCATTGCGCTAGCGCTTGCGGGTGTGAATAAACAACCTTTATCTCTCTATAATCTGTATCAGGCAAAGCTAATAGACAGTGATGAACCGGCACATTTATTTCGCCAACAATATTAAGATCTGTTTCAACCAACAGATCATTAACAGCAGTAACTGCACCTTCTAATGAATTCTCTACTGGTACAATACCAAGATCAAGCTGTCCGCTCTTCACACCATCGAAAACATCAACAAATTCTAAAGATGGCACTGGAACTGCATTCTTATCATATGCTCTAATTGCAATTTCACCATAAGCACCATGCTCTCCTTGGAATCCAACTAGTCTAATATTTTGCTCTTGTAATTTCTTTGCCTCATTCATTATTTCCTTATATAATTTTTCAGAAAATTCTTGCTTTACTAAATTTCTAGAATGCCTTCTAACTGAATCAAGCACTACCTGCTCGCGCATTGGATCCGGAATTTGGGATTTGAATTTTTTTGTTCTTAGCGCAAGCTCGAATCGCTTATTTAAAAGCTTTATAATCTCTGAATCAATTACATCTATATCTTTTCTTATTTCGTTTAAGTCCATTTTATCACCTTTATTTAACAAATCTTCCAGCTAATAGTAAATCCGCAATGCTTAGCGCTGCCATTGCCTCAACAATCGGTGGTGCGCGTATAGCAATGCAAGGATCATGCCTACCAAACACTGCAATCTTTGCATCCTCCATTTTCTTTATGTCAACTGTTTGTTGCTCCTTTGCAATGCTTGATGTTGGTTTTATTGCAATGCGAAAAGCAATTGGCATACCATTACTTAAACCACCTTGGATTCCACCAGCATTATTTGTAAGCGTTACAAGTTTTCCATTTTCGATTTTTATTGGATCATTGTGTTCGCTTCCCCGCATTCCTGCTGCCTTAAAGCCAGCGCCAAACTCTACACCTTTAACTGCAGGAATTGAGAACATTGCCTGTGCAAGCTCGCTTTCTAGTGAGTAGAATACTGGTTCGCCTACACCTACGGGCATGTTGAGCACGCGGCATTCAATTATTCCGCCAAGCGAATCGTTTTTGCTTTTTGCTTTTTCAATTGCTATTTCCATCTCTTTTGCTTTTTCCAAATCAGCGCATCTCACTAGATTTGATAAATGATTTTGTTCTAGCTCTTCATCACTTAGAGTGCGCTTTACTTTTACATTGCCAACTTGCACAGTATGCGCAAGTACTTTGATCTCCAATCGCTCAAGTATTTTTTTTGCAATAGCGCCTGCTGCTACATAACAAGCAGTCATCCTACCAGATAAGAATCCTCCACCTCTGTAATCAAATACACTAGCATATTTTTCACGCGCTGTATAATCTGCATGGCCTGGACGAATTAGATTTCTCGTTTTCTCATAAGTTTCCGATTTCACGTCTTTGTTTTCTATCTCTATCCTAATCGTTTCGCTTGTTGTTTTTCCATCTTTTATTCCACTAACAATATTAACTGTGTCGCTCTCCTTTCTTGGCGTAGTCAGAGCGCTCGTACTTCTTCTTTTATCAACCTCGCTTTGTATAAATTCCTGTGAGATTTCTATGTCCTTCAGCACTCCTTCAATAATTACTCCTATGCGCTTGCCATGGCTTTCTCCAATTAATGTTATTTTAAGCGCATTACCGAAAGTATTAGACCTTGCCATAGTATCTGCACCTAATTTCCGCAAATTATCATAAAAATTTGGATAGGATTTTTTAATTGCTGTTGGATCACGAATAATTGTTTCTCCGTCAGCAACTAAACCAGCAACAGATGCAGCCATAACTAACCGATGATCATTAAGTGTTTCTACTTCTGCGCCTTTTAGCGATGCGATTCCCCTAATTGCTATTGAATTGTTTTCTATTTTTGCAGTTCCACGAAGCGAAGTAATAATATTTAATACACCTTGCAAGCGATCACTTTCCTTTAGCCGCAGCCTGCCAACATTTTTTATTACTGTTGTAAAATTAGCTTGTGTTGCTGCTATTGCAAGAATTGGAATGAGATCTGGAATATCTTTTGCATCTATTGGCACAGCACGTAGCTCGCTCCGCTCAACTGAAACAGAATTTTCTTCTACGTTTATTTTCGCACCCATTTCTTTCAATAAATCAACTATTCTTTTATCTCCTTGCTTTGAATTTTTATTTAAATTATTAATAGTAACTCCATTGCCAGCAATTGCTCCTGCAACAAGCATAAATGCTGCAGATGAATAATCTCCTTCAACAGTATATTCGCATGATTTGTATTGTTGCTTGCCTTTTATTTTGAATTCAATTAAATCTCTAGAATGCTCGACTTTTATTCCAAATTTTTTAAGTACATCTAACGTAATTTCAATGTAATCTTTAGATTCAACTTCAGTTGTTATTACTATTTCGCTGTCATTAATTGCAAGCGGCAATGCAAACAGCAGTCCAGAGATAAATTGCGAGCTTACATTTCCGCGAATGGCTATTTTTCCTCCAGTTAAACTGCCGGTACCGCAAATTTTCATTGGTAGTTTTTTATCTTCGCTAGCGTACGTGCTTTTTACTCCTAGCTGCGCAAGCGCATTTAGTAAATCATCTATTGGCCTAGTTGCAAGTCCAGTCTTTCCAGTAAAAATAATTTCTTTATCTGCAAGAGCGGCTAAAGGAATTAAAAAGCGCAATGTTGAGCCTGATTCATTACAATTAATTGTTGTGTTTTTTGCTTTTAACTTGCCTCCGGTACCTTTTATTACAATGCGTTCTTCGTTCTTATCCAAAATCTCTGCACCTAGTGCTTCGCAAGCAGTAAGGGTTGCTTCTGTATCATCTGAAATCAATGGATTAATTATTGTACTTACTCCGCTAGCTAGTGCTGCGCATATTATAGCACGATGCGTATAACTTTTTGATGGCGTTGCATCTATAGTTCCTGCAATATTTGAGTTTTTAACGATAAATTTTATCATAGTAAACACCTAATCTCATCTGCAATTTCCTCCACTCTCTTCTCGTTCGTACTAACTTCGAACTGTTTCGCTAAAGCATAAAACGGCTCGCGCAATTTAAGCAACTTTTTTGTTCTTTCTAATCTTTGTTTTTTATTTAAACCAAGTAATAGCGGACGCGTACTTTCACCTTCCAACCTTTTTACAATTGTTTGAGGACTTGCTCTTAGTAAAATAACTTTGCCTGTTTGCTGCATCCTGTAACTATTAATGTAATCTAAAACTGCTCCGCCACCAACCGCAATAACTGAATTTTTTATTTTGCTTGCAAGTACGATAGCGTTTTTTTCCATTTTACGGAATTTGTGCTCACTGCCCTCTTCAAATATCCTTGCAATTGTTTTTCTTGCTCTTCTCTCGATTTGTTCATCTACATCTATGTATTTCATTTTCAATTTCTTAGCTAATGCCTTGCCAACACTTGTTTTTCCACTGCCCATAAAACCAATGAGGTAGATATTGGATTTTGAATACTTTGAACGTAAGCTCTTGCTTACAGCCTCAAGCATGATGCCAACGTTTGGTTTTTTTCCTACCCATAATTCAAATGCAATTGCACCTTGGTTTACAAGCATTTCTTCTCCTGAAATTGTTACGCAACCTGCAGCTTCTGCATCCCGGATTAGTTTCGTTGAACCTTTTTTATATACTGCATCAAAAACAACTAATCCTTTCCGTAATAGATGTTTTGGAATTAAACTATCCCCCTCATGCATACCTGCGGGTGTACAATTACATAGAATATTTGCTTCATGTATTAGCGATGGAAGTTCTTCTGCAATTTCCTGCCTACTCAGCATTCTTACTATTGCACCTTCTTTATTTAGTGCAAAAGAAACTGCCCTTGCTGCGCCACCTGCACCTAATATAACAGCGGTTTTTCCTTTTAAATTTTTAACTTTCTTTTTTATCGCGATTAACGCGCCTGCTGCATCTGTATTATATCCGATTAATTTTCCATTTTTATTTACAATGGTATTAACTGCGCCAATTGCCTTTGCAGTTTCATCTAATTTATCAAGGTATTTAATTATTTCAACCTTATGCGGAATTGTTACATTAATTCCTTTAACATTAAGTATCTTCAAATGTGCAATTGCTTGCCCAAGCTCTTCTTTTCGCACTCGCACTGCTAAGTAAATTGCATTAATACCGAGCTTAGCAAATGCTGCATTATGCATAGCTGGAGAAAGCGAATGACTTATTGGATCTCCGATTACACAGTATAAACTTGCATTCATTTTAGTAACCTCATTAATTCTTTTAATCTATCAACGCTTATCTGACCTTCTGCTGTTTCCTTTCCTTCCTTAAGTGAAGCATAAGTGAATGGACTACCAAGCAAAGGTGCAACTATTCTTGTTATTTTTCCTTTTTCACCCATGCCAATAACAATTATTTTTTTATCTGTATCAAGTAAGCTAAGCAACCTTGCATTATCATGTTGCGATTGCACTTTGCATGCAATTTTTGCAATATCTCCTGCCTCAAGGCACCAATTAACAATCTGTTCAAGCTCACCTTTTTTAGGCGTACTCTCGTAATTATGGTAAGAAATAATAATCTTGCAACCTTTAGATTTCGCTTTATTTAATATTTCATTTTTGTAAGCATCGCTTGCCTCAACTTCAATATCAACATATGCTGCGCCTGCATCTATTGCAGAAAGTAAAAGATTTTTTCTTTCAGTATCATTAAGTGTTTTAGTTGCGCGACAGGTGGCAATAAGTTTTAGTTTCTGTGAGAATATATTCTTAACATCATCCGTTGATAGTTTTGCATTTATCTTATCTAATCTAATCTCAGCTAACTCTAAATCTTGCAATGACTTAATGCATTCTTCTACTGAACAATCTCCAATGCTGACACAAACATTCATAGAATTCCCTCAAGCTCGTTTATATTTATCTTCTCAATCTTTGCCTTGCCGATTTTTTCAAGCAATACAAAATTTATATCGTCTTCCCTGCGCTTCTTATCTTTTCTAACAGCGTCGATTACTTTTGATTTATCGTAATCTAATTTAGTTGGTAAACCAATTTTCTTTAGCAATGATTCGATTCTTTCTGCATCTTTATTGCTAAGTAATCCTTTTGCAACAGATAGATTAGCAACAGCTACCATTCCAATGCTTATTGCCTCGCCATGTGGTAAACCAATAGTTTTCTCAATAGCATGCCCAAGCGTATGCCCAAAATTCAATTTCATTCGTTCTCCGCTTTCTTCTCGTTCATCTTTCGCAACAATGTCTGTTTTTACAACTAGCGAATCGTAAACTACTTTCTCGATTGCTGTTTTCTTATGCGAAAACGCCTCTGAATGATGTTGTTCTAAATAAGCAAATAAATTAGCATCGGCTATTGCTCCGCATTTGACTATTTCTGCGAATCCATTGCGCAGTTCTTGCTGCGACAATGTTTTTAGTAAATCAAAATCAAACAAGCAAAGCTCTGGCTGTCTTATTGTGCCAATTAAATTCTTGTATCCTTTGAAGTTTACTCCGTTTTTCCCGCCAACGCTTGCATCCACTTGCGCTAATAGAGTAGTAGGAACTAACGCTAAGCGCATGCCACGCAAATAGGTAGATGCAGCAAATGCAGTAACATCACAAACAATGCCCCCACCTATTGCGATTACTAATGAAGAGCGATCTAATTCGAGCTCAAGAAATTTTTCGTATAATTGATGCACAGTAGCGAGCGTCTTTGCATCCTCGCCACGTTCTATTTCAATTATTTCAGCCTTTGGGAATTTATTAGCATGTAATCTCCGAACATTATTATCAGTAACTATTACTGTTTTTCCTGAAGTACAGTAGCTAGCTAGATTAGCTAGTGATTCACCTACTGCTAATGTGCATGTTCCACTTGGAGCGTCAAGTTGCATTATTCTCATTTATGCCCACCATCCATGAACTTTCGTAATGCCCTTACATCCTTTAGTATATCTGCGAATTGGGTTGGCGTAAGCGCCTGATCCTTATCGCTAAGCGCTTCTGCAGGATTTCTGTGCACCTCTAAGATTAAACCGTCTGCACCGCAAGCAACAGATGCAAGACACATTGGCTTAATCAGGCTTAATTTTCCAGTACCGTGAGAAGGATCTGTAATCACTGGAAGATGCGTAAGCTCTTTTGCAACTGGAACAGCGCTTAAGTCAAGCGTGTTTCTTGTGTATGTTTCGAATGTTCTTATTCCACGCTCGCATAGAATTACATTTGGATTTCCATCATTTAGAATGTATTCAGCGCAATTTAGCCACTCTTCTATTGTTGAATACATTCCACGCTTTAGCAGCACGGGCTTTTCTGCCTTTCCTACTTCTTTTAAAAGCGAGAAATTTTGCATGTTTCTTGCACCAATTTGCAATACGTCTGCATATTCGCATACCCAACTAACATCACGCGTATCGAGTACTTCAGTAACTATTGGCAAGCCAGTTTCATCTCGTGCTTTTTCCAAGAGTTTTAATCCTTTTAGACCAAGTCCTTGAAACGCGTATGGCGAAGTTCGCGGTTTAAACGCACCACCTCTAAGCATGTCTGCGCCTGCTGCTTTTACTGCTCGCGCAGTCTCGAGCAATTGCTCTTCACTTTCAACGCTGCATGGTCCGGCAATTACAGTAAACCCTTCGCCAACTTTTACATTTCCAACTCGCACAATCGTACGACCGCTTCCATTCAGCGCAGCGAGTTTTATATTTTTAATATTCCCCATTTGATCACCATTTTTTCATTTCCAAATTTTATATTGTTAACACTAATCATAGTCAGAAAAAAACCAACAACAAACAGATACTAGTTAAGACTTAATACAAACAGTTTGGTGTTGGCTATTAATACCAAAAGCTAAAGCTGAAGAAATAGAATACTTTGTTGTTTACTTTAGCTTTATTACTCATATAAAACACGTTTATACATCTTTTCTAATATTATTATGCATGAAAAGGTTTATAAATATTCTTTATAAGCTGGGGGCCTTAGAAAACGCCCTAAGCAAGGCTTTAGATGCTTCATTTATATTGTATGCACCGCCTTTTAGTAGTAACCCACGTCTTTTTGCAATATTTTCTATTAAATCTTCTGGCTTATCGCTTTCTAATTTAATATCAAAATATTCTTCAATCCAATTACGCAATTCCTGGCTTCTGATGCATTTTTGTGCAACTTTTAAAGCATAGAATTCAAAATTTTTCAGCCCGTCAACATTAATTGCCCCTTTTCTAAGCAGCTCAGTTCTTTGCTCATCTTCTGGAAAAACGCCTGGCGAATCAATAAGCAAAATATCATGTGGAAGCCTTATCCACTGGACATTTGTTGTAGTTCCTGCAATAGGCATTGCTCTGGCAACCTCTCTTCCTGCTAGTAAGTTTATTATTGTACTTTTGCCAACATTAGGATAACCGACAACTAGCACTCTTGGTCTTTCCCTTCCTTTTGCAAGTATTGCATTGATGATCTTTTTCCTTTCCTTGTTTTTATGGTCTGATTTTGAGGATATTGGCAAGTATTCATTTCTATTAATTGAATTTAATGCCTCTTCGCTAATCAGATCAATCTTATTTGCTATTTTGATAAGCCGCTCTCGTCCGGCCCAATGCTCGATTTTTCTAACTCTAGTGCCTTCCAGATCTCGCGCATCAAGAACTTCTATTATTATTTCGCATTTCCTTAGCAGTAGCCTAAAAGTAGTCCATCTGTCTTTAATTCTTTTTCCTCTTGGAAAACTAGTGCCTCTTTTTGATTTTGACATATAGTATATATGTAGTTAGGTGATTTAATAAGTTATATTACTTATGCAGACTGAATTACTTCAGCAAATTTTTCAATTTCCTCTAATACCTTATTCTCGTCAATCTTTCCATTAACAATATATTTAGAATAAATATTAATTATCTCACTGCCGACTATCACTCCATCAGCGCCAGCTTGAACGAATTTTTTTGCCTGCTCTGCGTTTGAAATACCAAACCCAACAAACAACTGTCCATTTGGAGCTAGCGGTCTTATTTTTTTTACAAACTCTAAACTTTGTTCACTCACTTCGCCTCGCGCACCAGTTGTCCCTGCAACTGAAACTAAGTAAGTAAATTTTTTTTCATTATTTAGAATCTCTTTGGCTCTTTCTTCTTTTGTATTAGGGGCGATTAAATTTATTATAGAAATTTCATATTCCTCTGCAAGCTTTTCAAATTCTTTATCTTCGCCAAATGGTAAATCAGGAATTATTAGTCCTTGCACATTTGCTTCATTCATAGCTCGCAAAAATTTTTCAGAATCATATGAATAGATAATATTATAGTAAGTCATAAAGACAAATGGCACTGCAATTTTTTCGCTGCGTAATTTTTTTACCATTTCAAATATTTGCTCGGTATTTACTCCATTTTTTAATGCATCGTCATGAGAATCATGACGAATATTGACAGCATTTTTTTGCCCTGCTGTCAATGCTCTGTTTGCTGCTGCCTGAATTGTTTTTCCGTCGGCAATTGGATCAGAGAATGGGATACCTAATTCTATTATATGCGAGTATGGCGCTAGCGTTTTAACTACCTTGTAAGTAAAATCCAGATTCGGATCTCCACAGCAAACATAAGGGATAAATTTCATAAATTAGCACCTTCTATTTTTGCAACATGTTCGACATCCTTATCCCCACGACCAGAAAGATTAACAATTATAATTTTGTTTTTATTCTGCTTAGCAAGTTTAGGCAAATATGCAATAGCGTGCGCACTTTCAAGCGCTGGTATAATTCCTTCAGTTTCAGCAAGTAAATGAAATGCTTCTAGAGCTTCACTATCGGTAACTGAAACATATTGCGCTCTTTTCAATTCATGCAAATAAGCATGCTCTGGCCCAATTGCAGGGTAATCCAAACCTGCAGATACAGAATGGGTTTCTCTGATCTGCCCATTATCTTGTAAAATATACGAAAGTGAACCGTGTAAAACCCCTTTTTGTCCATCTCCGCTTATTCGAGCAGCATGTTTTCCGGTAGATATACCTTTGCCTCCTGCTTCTACTCCAATCATCTTAGTATTATCGTCTAAAAATTGGGCAAATAACCCAATAGCATTGCTTCCTCCGCCTACACATGCAACTAAATAATCAGGCAAACACTGCTCAGCTTCTAATATTTGCGTTCTCGCTTCAATTCCTATAACAGATTGAAAATATTTTACAATAGAAGGATAAGGGTACGGACCTAATGCAGAACCAAGAACATAATGCGTATCTTTGAAATTAGTTGCATAATCACGCAATGCTTCGTTTATTGCATCTTTCAAAGTGCGCGAACCAGCATCAACAATATTAACATTTGCTCCAAGCAATTTCATTCTATAAACATTTAATTTTTGGCGTTCAGCATCTTCTTTTCCCATGTAAACATCGCATTCTAATCCAAATAACGCTGCAGCAGTTGCTGTTGCAACTCCATGCTGTCCTGCACCAGTTTCTGCAATTACCCTTTTCTTCCCCATAGTCCTGGCAAGTAAAACCTGACCAATGGTATTGTTTATTTTATGCGCCCCAGTATGCAAAAGATCTTCTCGCTTTAAATAAATTTTAATTCCGAGTTTTTTACTTAAATTTTCTGCAAAATAAAGCGGGGTGGGTCTACCAGCATACTTTGAAAGGTAATAATCTAATTTGTTTTTGAATTCTTTATCCTCCTTTACTTTTTCAAACGCAGTTTCTAATTCTTCCAGCACTGGCACTAGTAATTCAGAAATGTATCTTCCTCCAAACTCACCAAATCTTCCTTTATTCATGCAAATCACAATTTAAGTTCTCTTATTTTCTCTAACTGATTATCTGTTTTCCATAAAGCAGTGCCAACTAATATGCCTTTTACTCCGCAAGCACGTACAAATTCAGCATCCTTTCTTGAGTTTATACCGCTTTCGCTGATTACTGGCTTATTTTTAGCAAATTTCATAATTTCTTTAGTCCTGTTCAGATCAACATGCAAAGATCGCAAATCACGATTATTTATTCCAAGAATATCTGCATCTGTTTTAATTGCTCGTCTCATTTCATCAGAATCGTAACACTCAAGCAAAACTTCTAACTTATGCTCGTGCGCTTTAGCAATTAGTTCATTTATATCAATAGCTAATCTATCCACAACCTTCATAACTAGAAGAATACAATCTGCGCCAAGCGCTGCTGCAGTTTTTATCTGCTTTTCATGAAAAACAAAATCCTTGAAAAGTACTGGCAAACCGGTTTTTTTTGCAATTGATATGTTACTTAGGTTGCCTTTGAAGATTTTAGGTTCAACTACTACTGAAATTGCATCACTTCCAGCCTGTTTAAATGTTTCAGCTGCTTTTTCAACATCAATATTATCAAATGAATATTCTCCAGCAGGAGATGCATGTTTTATTTCAGAGATTAAAGTAAAGTTTTGTGATAGGATTTTTTGTTTTAATGAAGTTTTATCTAGAGTATGTTTGATGGTAACATTATAGTACCCACTTTCCACATTTTCCTTTGCCTGTTCAATAAATTTATCAAGAATGTCCATAATATCAAGCCTTAAAATTTCTTAATAATTCTAGTTTTTCCAATGCCTTACCAGAATCAATTGATTTTTCTGCAAGAGAAATACCTTGTTGAATATTATTTGCAATGCCACTTGCATAAATTGCTGCACCTGAATTTAGTAAAACAATATCTCGAGCAGCGCCGTCTCTGCCTTTCAAAACATTTAGCAAAACTTCTGCACTTTTTGTTTTATCTTCAACTCGAATTGCGTCTAAGCTTGCTCTTTTAAATCCAAAATCCTCTGGTATGATGTTATAATTTTTTATCTCCCCATTAGTAATTTCATAAAGTTCAGTCTCACTACATATACTTATTTCGTCAATATCGCTTGAAACTAAAAGTGTTTTTTCTGTTCCAAGTAGTTTTAGAACTTCTGCCAATTTTTTTAATAATGATTTATCATAGGCCCCAATTAACTGCCGCTTCGCACCTGCTGGATTAGTTAGCGGACCAAGGATATTAAACACAGTTTTAAATCCTAGCTCTTTTCTCACTGGCGCGACAAATTTCATAGCATGGTGAAATGCTGGCGCAAATAGAAACGTAATACCAATACCTTCTAGTTGTTTTTCGGCGATTGTCGGTTCTGTAATACTATTTATTCCTAATTCTTCCAAAACATCTGCACTTCCGCTTTTACTAGATGCTGCACGATTGCCATGTTTAGCAACGTTTGCACCTGCGCCAGCAGCAACAAATGCCGCACACGTTGAAATGTTAAATGTTTTACTTCCATCCCCACCTGTGCCTGCAGTATCAACAAGGTTCTTTACTTTTGGAAAAAAATTTATTGCGTTTTTCCTCATTATTTTTACAAATGCTGCGATCTCTTCGATACTTTCGCCTTTTATCTTTAACCCGGTTAAAAATGCTGCAATTTGAGCATTATTTATTTTTCCTTGCATTATTTCCTCTAAAGCAAAGGCTGCTTCACCATCTGTAAGATTTTCTTTATCAATCAACTTATGTAATATCTGCAAGAATTCCATTTTCTACGCCTTCAAAAAATTCTGTAATATTTTCTTTCCTTCTTCTGTTAGAATTGATTCTGGATGAAACTGCACACCAAAAATAGGCAGAGTTTTATGCTGCACGGCCATTATTGAATTATCGTCTTGACTTTTTGCAAGAACTTCTAAGCAATCTGGCAAATTTTCTCCAATAAGCGAATGGTAGCGCATTACTTTTAGTGGGTTTTTAACTCCTGCAAATATGCCATTACCATTATGTTTAATTTCACTCATTTTTCCATGCATTGGCTTTGCTGCACGAATTATTTTGCCGCCAAAGGTGCTGATTATACCTTGATGCCCCAAACATACGCCAAGAATAGGTTTATTTATTTTAGAAATAATCTCACTGCAAATGCCAAAATCTTTTTTATTAGTTGGATCCCCTGGACCTGGAGAAATAACGATCTTATCGTATTGCGCTGCAGTTTCCAATGTTATTTCGTCATTCCTAAAAACATCTACTTCGCAACCTAGCTCTCCAAAGTATTGATACAGATTATAAACAAACGAATCAAAGTTATCTATTAATAGTAGCTTCATATTTATCCTCTCCTATTGCATGCAACAATGCTTTAGCCTTATTCTCTGTTTCCTGAAATTCTTTTTCCGGGACACTATCATAAACTATACCAGCTCCAGTTTGGATATAAGCACGATTTTTATTTGCAAATAAAGTGCGAATGCCAATTGCAAAATCTGCATTTCCATTTGTTGAAAAATAGCCAACTGCGCCAGCATATGGACCACGTTTTGTTTTTTCTAATCTATCAATTATTTCTATTGCCCTTATTTTTGGTGCACCTGAAACTGTGCCTGCTGGAAATATTGCATTAAAAGCGTCAAACACGTCCTTATCATTCCGCAATTTTGCAGTAACCAAAGAAGCTATGTGCTGGACACGGGAGTATTTGTGAACATTCATTAATTCTGGTACCTTAACTGTTCCTACCTCTGCTATTTTTCCAATATCATTTCTAGTTAAATCAACAAGCATTATGTGCTCTGCACGTTCTTTTTCATCTTGCAGCAGCTCTATTTCCAGTTTTTTATCTTCTTCTGGAGTTTTTCCTCTCGGCCTTGTACCAGCAAGCGTTGCATAGCTTGTAATGTTTCTATCCTCTACGCGAATTAGATTCTCAGGACTTGACCCAATAACCTCTCGCTCACCAAACTTCAGATAATACATATAAGGAGAAGGATTTGTTGCCTTTAATTTTTTATAAAACGAGATTAAACTTCCACTAAATTTTATTTCATAACGCTTAGAAATAACTGTTTGAAATATATCACCAGCACGAATGTGTTCTTTTGCAATTTCTACATTTTCACAGAATTTTTCTTTAGTTGTATTAGATTTTATATTATAGATTTCAAGCGGCTTTGTAATAAAAGCTGAGTCTTTGATAAACGTTAATATTTGCTCAAGTCTGTTTTCTTTTTGATAGACATATCTTATTCTGTTTTCTTTATGATCAAAAATTATCGCATCATTGAATAGACCAAATTCAAAATCTGGAAAATTTACTTCATCTTTTAACGCACTATTCAACTGCTCGATATACCTAATATAGTCAAAAGAAAAATAACCAACTGCACCACCTAAGAACCCAGATGCTTTTATTTCGCTCTTAGAAATTTCGTTTTTAAGCGCTACTACTGGTTTCTTCGCTTCTGATTCTTGCCCATTGATATTTAGCACACTGTTCTTTAACGCTATTTTCTTACCTGGAGAAAAACCTAAGAATGAGAATCTGGATAGTTTTTCAACTCCTTCGCTACTCTCAAGCAAGAATGCATTTTCACAATGCTCTGAAAGCACTGAGAATAAGTCTACTGGGGATATTTGTAATTCCAAATTTATACTGTGTAATCCAAAGAACATCCTTTTCCATGTGTTTCACCTTTTTATCGAACCAAATGCCCATGGCCCATGGCTCAATGCTGATAGCAGCACAATGTATCTATTTAAACCTTTATGTATAAAAATGTACATTATGTTAAAAATGCTTGAAAGGTTTTTTGAACATGCGCGAGGCCGCAAGATAGTTGCAACAGAATTCTTGCGCTTAGGATTGAAGGTAGATGGAAAAGGCAAGATTTATGTTGGCAAAATTGAGCTTCCACCAGCAAAAATTGCACGTGCAATAGGTGTTGACCGCAGAGTAGTAATTGATACAGCTAAGGCAATTGCAAATGATGATAAGCTATTGCAGATATTTTATCGGCTTGAATCGCGTGCATTTATTGCAAATGCAGCGAAAGAATTGGGATTTGATGCAATAGAAATTCGAGCGAATCCAAAGGGTAAAGGAATAATTGCAGCAGTTACTAAGATATTAGCTGATAACGGGATAGTAATTCGACAGATAATTAGCGATGACCCGGATTTATTCCCTGATCCAGTACTTAGTATAATAATAGATGGAAAACTTAGCGCCAAAGTAATAAAAAAACTGAAGGAACTGAAGTTTGCAGAGAGCATCTTAATAAAGTAACATTTATAAACCAAAACCCACAAAAAATCTTTATGACTCACACTAGCAGAAGAATTGGACAGGTAGTTAGATCCGTACAAGACCAAAGAGGAAAGGATAGAAGAAGGGCTTTTGATGCGGCGCATGAACGCCATGCTACTTATTCGAAAAGAAGTGGAGCACTAGCCATTGGCAGAGACGAAAACGGCATGCAAAAAGAAACAAGAAAATTAGACTCATTCAAGATTATTGTTGATAAATGGTACGTAAGAATGGGATTTAAGCGAGAAGACAGGGAAAGACTAGCTCACGAACGTTGGCAGGATGTTGAGGGACGAATTAAAGAATGGGACATACCGCGTAAGGTGGTACGATTCAACACGCATGTGATAACTGCAGTACGTGCACTAAAACACTTAAGAGAAGGATATGAAAAAGAGATAGAAGATACAAAGCAAACGATTCTTAGAGCATTAGATACGCTTAATGCATGGATTTCAGAATCTAAGGGATATACTGATAGTGAGATAAATAAAGCAATAGCCCAACTTACAACCGCAAAGGAAGATTTAGAGAAAAAACAAGTAGCAGTTAAATGCATTGTTGCTGTTGCGCGACTAGAAACAACAATAAAAATGCTTGAATCTGCAAAGAAAATGCAAATGGGTAGCGAGAGGGAAATGCAAATAAGCAGGGCATGCGCAGTTTTTACTTCTGTACGTAATCGCATTGGTCAATGGCGTGATAGACAGATTGCAGGAATAGTAGAATGGAACCATCAGAAAGAATGCGCTTTGCGTATAGAACGTGATCAATGGGTATTTGGACAGTTATCTAAATTTGCAGAAGTTGCTGAACAGGTTTTTGAATTCCAAACTTATGATGAAAATAAATTGAGGGTTTTAGAGAAAATAAAAGAAATGATGGATCAAAGGAAACCAAAGGCAAGTATTTTAAGGTATATAAAAGCAAATAATAGTTTGTTTAGAGTAAACGGAAGAGATCGAAAAGGGGCAGAAGATGCAATTGCAGTTTTCGAAGCTGGCGTGGCGAGGAAAGATGATGGAAGAAAGATAGATTATCTAATTGGGCATTATGGCTGGCTTTATAGGTTTGTAAACAGAGGGGAAAGGGCAAAGGCAAGAGAGAAACTTGACTATCTTGAATTATTTATTAATGCAAATAAACCTAGATTCATATTAGATGAACTAAAGAAATCACCAGATAGATATCTAGAACCAGTTATTGCTGCAATGGAAAAAGCAGTAGAAGCATTTGAAGCAGAAGAGTTTGCAACAGCAAAGAATCACTTTGCGGATGCAAGAGACAGATTAAAGGAGATTACTTATCCTGAAGGTAGATAATCTGAAATTATATATTACAAGAAAACCAGAAGGCCAATTATTTCGTGTTTTTGTAGTTGTTGCAAAAGGAACAGAAGAGTCTCGCAGAGCACTAGAAAAATTAAAAGAATTAGCTGGACCTAATGGCAAAATAACTGATCTAATTGGAAAAGAAGTAGACTAATTTTAAAATAAAAACGCCGAGAGCCGGATTTTCTACCATAATAAAATGGCTTTGAACCGACAATCCACGAGGGACACGCTTGCGCTTTTTAGGAAAAAGCGCCCAAAAACTGGGACGCTATTTACTAAATATTTTGGGGTGCCTTTTTTCAAAAGGTACAATTCCAGGCGTGCGCACTACCAGGTTGCACACAAAAATCGTATTATGCGATCTCGGCGTAATTAAAATAAATATTAGAATAAGAACAAATTAAAACTACTCTGGTTTCCAATTTAAGTTGCAGGATTTGCCACTTTGGGAGGCGCAGAGCAATCTATAGACCTCTTCGCTATTTCTTCCTATTGGGAAAAAGTTAACACTCTCGTGTACTATGATTCCGTCTGGATTTATTACAAATGTTCCTCGTAGCGCAGCACCGTTGTCTGCTAGTACACCATAATCACGCGAAACACCTTGAGTAACATCTGCTAAAAGTGGGAATTGTAATGTTGATATGTCTTTTTGTATCCATGCCTTATGCACATATGGGCTGTCAGTAGATATCGCGATTAATTGCGCTGCTTTTGCCTTAAATTTTTCAATTTCATCTGAAAAACCTTTTACTTCGCTTTGGCAAACCCCAGTAAATGCACGAGGAAAAAAGATTAAAATCTTCCAGCCACTAAAATCGCTTAGTTTGAATTTCTTTACCTCTCCGTTCAAGTTTCCATCTAACTCAAAATCAGGTGCTTTTTTTCCAACTAATGTCATATAAATCCACCCAAACTATTCTTAATCAGGAACATATTTAATTGTTATTTGTATAATGAAAATGGAGGGTTGATTTTATATGTCTAATTTGAAAACTTTTTTCAATGACTCAGTTAAAAAAACAGATTCGGAAGTTTCTGCAATTATTCGACATGAGATAGAGCGAATGAGCAACGGCTTAGAGCTTATTCCATCTGAAAATGTTGTTAGTTTAGCGGTTCTCAATGCACTTGGGTCAGTATTTACTAATAAATATTCTGAGGGGTATCCAAAGAAAAGATATTATGGTGGAAATGAAAACGTTGATGAAGTTGAGATGCTTGCGATCGAGAGAGCAAAGAAATTATTTGGTGTTCCGCATGCAAATGTACAATGCTATTCTGGTAGCCCGGCAAACATGGCAGTATATTTGGCAACGTGCAAACCTGGTGATGTTGTTATGGGCCAGAATTTGCCTGATGGTGGACATTTAACACATGGGTGGAAAGTTAATTTCTCAGGTCTATTCTACAAAAGTGTTCCTTATCATGTTAAGGCAGATGGTTACTTGGATTTGGAGGAGATAAGGAAACTGGCAATCGAAAACAAGCCGAAGCTGATTTGGTGCGGTGCAACTGCGTATACGAGAGAGTTTCCATTTGAAGAGATTGGAAAGATTGCTGATGAGGTTGGTGCTTACTTTGCAGCAGACATTGCACATATATCTGGATTAGTTATTGGCGGTGCACATAAAAGTCCAGTACCTTATGCACATATTGTAACTACTACAACGCATAAAACATTGCGCGGTCCTCGCGGCGCAATGGTAATGGTTACGCAACGCGGTTTAGATAAAGATCCAGAACTAGCTGATAAATTAGATAAGGCAGTATTTCCAGGATTGCAAGGCGGACCGCATGACCATCAGACTGCTGCGATTGCTGTTACGCTTGGCGAGGCAATGAAACCAGAATTTAAAGAATATGCTAAACAGATTGTAAAAAATGCGAAAGCGCTTGCTGAGGAATTAATGCAACGAGATATCAAACTAGTAACTAATGGTACAGATAATCACATGTTGCTTATTGACCTTACACCTTATGGAAAAGGAAAAGGTGTATTTGTACAAGAGGCTTTGGATCTCGCGCATATAACCTTAAATAAAAATACCATTCCAGCAGATCCTTCTTCTCCATTTTACCCTAGCGGAGTGCGCTTAGGTACGCCTGCAATTACTACGCGCGGATTAATGGAAAAAGAAATGGAGCATGTTGCAGAATGGCTCGCTCGAATAATAAAAGAGGTTGCTAGTAAATATAGCTTGCCAGAAGATAAAACAAAAATAAAGGAATATTTAGATGATTTCCGTTCTGAGATTAGAAACAATGTGATTATTGCGCAAGTGAAAAAAGAAGTAATGGAATTTTGTAAGAAGTTTCCTTTGTATACTACGCTGGATTACTAGTATTTCCTCTCAACAGGCTTCCATTTAGTTATTTTAACATCGCGATACGCCAATCGTGGCCCATGGTTCATTGCTGAAGGCCCATTGCAATAGCATAATATATGCTTCAACCATTTATCATCCCTCTTTGGATAATCAGTACGCGTATGCGCGCCTCGCGATTCTGTTCTATGCATTGCACTTGCAACTACGCATTCAGCCAATTCAAGCATAAACGAAACTTCATAAGCAGCTTGCAATTCAGCATTGAAAACATCACTATGCTCTGTTACTGCCACATTTTCAAAATCTTTTTTCAATTTCGCAATTTCTTTTCTAGCTGTTTCAAGCATTTTTGCATCTCTAAATGGGCCAACAAAATCATCCATTATTTTTCCCATTTTTAATCTAATATCTCGAGGCATTAACTCGCTTTTCTTTGAGTTATCGGTCCATTTCTTCGCGCGTAATTCTTCCTGTTTTAGCAGTTTATCGTCTATTGCATCGAAACTCGCATTCTTAGCATAATTAAGTGCACTAATTCCTGCTCTTCTTCCAAAAACCAATGTTTCCATTAAGGAATTCCCACCCAAGCGATTTGCGCCATGCACGCTTACGCATGCACATTCTCCAGCAGCAAATAATCCAGCGATTTCTGTTTTGCAATCAACATCTGTTGCAATGCCAGCCATTGTATAATGCTGACCAGGCTGCACTGGTACAGGATCATGAATAATATCAATACCAAGAAGATCAAGCGCATTTTTTCTAATATCTGGAACTCGAGACATTATAATTTCTTTATCCAAATGCCTAAAATCCAAATAAACAGAATCGCCTAGAACGCCGCGACCTTGCATTATTTCAGTTGCTTCTGCTCTTGAAACCACGTCTCTAGAAGCGAGTTCCATTTTATCAGGCGCGTATCTTTTCATGAATCGCTCGCCCTTTGCATTTATTAAATACGCGCCTTCGCCTCGCGCTGCCTCGCTTAATAATTTATTTGTACCGCGAATAGTTGTTGGATGGAATTGAACCATTTCCATATCCATTATTCCTGCGCCAGCATTGTATGCAATTGCAATCCCATCTCCAGTGTTATCTGGATTGGTTGTTTTTCCATATACTCGTCCAGCGCCGCCAGTTGCAAGTATTACTGCTTTTGCTTGAATTGCTGTAAATTCGCCATTAGCACGATTAATAGCAATAACACCTGATATTCGCTTTTGGCTTGTAGATAGTGCGACTACTTGAAATTCGTTATAAACATTTATGCCTAGTTCAATTGCTTTTTTATATAAAGAATGAAGAAGCGCATGGCCAGTGCGATCAGCTGCAAAACAAGTTCGATTAAATCTTTGTGCACCAAATGGCCTCTGTGCTATTTCGCCTTCTTTCGTTCTGTTAAAATTTACTCCAAATTCAACTAGTTCGTTAATTACTCGCGGTGCATCGCTGCATAAAACTTCTACTGCATCTTGATCATTAAGAAAATCTCCGCCATAAACAGTATCATATGCATGATCTTGCCAATTGTCTTTTGGATTTATTGCTGCATTTATTCCGCCTTGCGCTTCAGTTGAATGCGCCTCATTAGGATATGTTTTGCATAAGATTGCTGCATCACATTTTCCTTTAAGCTCAATAGCTGCTCGCAACCCAGCTAACCCTCCACCTATAATTAGAATGTCGTGTTTCATAGCCATAATTTGAAGTTAAGAAATAAAAATGTATTCTAAAGAATCGGTTCTATTCTCGCTGTCTTTAATAAAGCGATATATCTTCTTAGGGACGCAAAGTCTTCTGCACCCACTCTACTATCTAATTGTCCTAACAAATCTCCAAGTGCTTGTTCTGCTGCTTCCATATCAGCTCTTACGCTAACGATATTTCCATGGTCAGCCAAAATCTCAGCGAGGTTATTAGCACAACTAGGTTCTAATTCTCTACCTTCAAATGACTGAAGAGAGGAAAGATCGGGGTGCCCCCATCCTTTTGGTTCGTGATAAATGTCAAGATTAAGTGCTTGCCATAGCACATCTTTTTCATGTTTGTGAGCATTCTGATTTACCTTGCAAAAGGCATACCAAACTCGAAAAGCAGATGCTAATAATTCAGAAAGCTCTTGAAATGTAATACCTAATTTTATTGTCAACCGAACATAGTCTATATCGAGTTTACCTATATCTCCTTCTGGAATCTCAAATGGGAATGCTGTGAATGTTTCTGATAAAGCACCTGTTACAGAAACAAAATCATCATAATTATGTGCAACAGCGCCACTAAGTCTTAGCATTCCTCCAACATATGGACCTTCGTGTCTTCTAAGCGCCCTAGCACCAGGTATATCAAAAATATGTTCTTGATGATCGTGTGGCTCTGGTTGCTCACCTGGGACTGGCTCATCAACTCTTATACCACAGCAAGAACGTGCATCTTCTGGAACCCCTCGAACTCGCTCGCCAATAGGTATTGCTGTTCTTGGGTCCCTTTGACGATACCAACCATCTTCAATTGGAAAACTTCTAACTACAATTATTCGTTCTCTTGGAACAGTAAGTATTGTTTCATCTCCAAGTTTCGCAAAATCCCTCGTTGTTAAACTAGGTGCAACTAATCCAATATCTCTTTCGCCAACAAGATCAGAAGGCACTGGAAAAACTGCACTTAACTCACCTTCTCTAAAAACAAGTTCCCTACCTAATGGCACTCCAACTTTTTCATATGCCACAACTGCATTAACCGGATGACTACCGTATACAACAAAAGGGAATACATGAAAACGACTATGGTCTTCTTCAGCAAACGCATGATCCACTAAGTCTGGAGCCATCAAACGAACATTGCTTCTGTGTTTATCATTTAATGCATCAACCAAAGGATAAAGTCCGAAGAATCGCGTTGGCTCTATGTGTCTCATTTGACCAACAAATTTTCTCTGTCCGTGATGAGTAACAGTAAATACTGTAATTGATCTTTTAGGAGTTGGTTCTGCAGAAGCCATGGTGTTATTAATAATACAACATTTAAAAACATGGCTGCTCTGAAGTGGTTAGCTGTCATTGCTCACAGGCTTTGGTTGTGTCTTAACAGCATCAATATCCTTAAATAAAGGTAACCCGCTTTCTCCTATCGGTACATAAATTACGCTATTTTGTTTCTCTAAACTTTTTATCCAGAACCAAGTAAGCAATTTATCATCTAAACTAGCAGAGATTATTTTCTGGCTTTCTGCAACACCGCCTGCTTCTACAATCTTTCTCTCAGCTTCTTTTTGTTCTTTTTGTAACACAAATTCCATTCTTTTAGCATCCTGTTCAGCAGTTATTTTAGATTCTATAGAACTTTTAACCTGTATTGGAAGTTCTATATCTCTTATTAGTACGTTCTCTATTTCAATTCCACGAGGTTCTAGTCTCTCTCGAATTTTTTCTGTCAATGTAGTTTGCAATGTAACGCGCTTTTCGGTTGTATATAAATCCTCAGATCTATACGTTGAGACAAGATCACGGACGGTAGCACGTGAAACTGGTTTTATCAAAACATCAGAATATAATTCACCAACATTTCTATGTATCTCTGCGGATTTGCCTCGTTCAAGATGATAGATAACGCTAACATCTACATTTACATCCAGACCCTCTGCGGTAAGTACCGAAACTGCAACATCGTCTCCACCTTTATGCATATTAAATGCCTGGGATCTTAT
>JAGVWJ010000001.1:0-4714 GCA_018304385.1 Microcaldota archaeon | reverse complement strand
TCTTTATCCTGTACACCTCCACTAAGCGGATCGTATATTACACCAACGTGCCCAGCAGGCACAACAATAAATGTAGACGAAAAAAATAAACCTATTCCAACAAATGCAAGGATTATACCTGCGATCTTTGGACCTTTTTCGTATTTATCACCAATTGCAAAAAATAGATATATCCCTACAAAAAATAATACAATGCCAACTACCCATAAAACCATGTGCTCACCTAAAGTTGCTACAACAAATAAATATATAAAATATGCGGCCATCGAGGCTCGAACTCGAGTCACTAGCTTGGGAAGCTAGAATCCTACCAATATCCAAACCAGTTTACTAAAAAGGTTTCTAGACTATGACCGCAACTAATTAAATAAAGAAGAATTAGTAATTAAAATATAAAAAGATAAGAAAATTATTTCTTTCCTTTTTTTGGATTATGCTTTGCACACGTTCCGCACATATTAGCACCTCCAACAATATCTCTCCGTAGATGTTTTTAAACTTATCATTGGAATTAGAATAATGATTCAAATTAATACTGAACTTCTAGCACCATTCAACAACCTACCTGGTGGGCAGTTTGTCGGATTCTTAACACTGTTTACTATATTAATATTATCAAGTTATTTATTGGCTACAATAATAACAAAACTGTTATCGTTTCTAAGCAGACGAACAAAGACTACTTTAGATGACGAGATATTAAAAAAATTGAAAACCCCTTTATTTATCTTTTTTTTATTAACAGCCATAGAAATTTCAATATTGGCTTTTTACGAAGACGTACAATTTTATGGAGTAGCACTAACAAACTTATATCTAATTTCTCTCTTCATTCTTGTTGCCTTTACAATAAACAGACTTATAGATGCACTTTTAGTATGGTATGGGAAAGAAATAGCCATAGCAAGAAAACAGAAAAAAGAGGAAGCATTTCCATTTGTAAGAAATGTTGTAAAAGTTCTTATATACATAGCATTTTTGGTAATAATACTAGAAAGACTAGGAATAGAAGTAGCTCCATTAATTGCAGGTCTAGGGATTGTTGGTTTGGCAGTAGCACTTGCATTGCAAGATACACTCTCCAATTTTTTTGCAGGAATACATATATTAGCTGACAGACCAGTAAGAGAAGGGGATTATGTAAGATTGGAAAATAACATGGAAGGTACGATAGAACGCATAGGCTGGAGAAGCACAAAATTAAAAAGATTAGATAATAACGAGGTAATAATCCCGAATGCAAAATTAGCACAAAGTACAATAATAAACTTTTCAGTTCCAAATGAAAAGACCGGGATGCTATACGAAATAGGAGTAGATTATAATGAAGATATAGATAAAGTTGAAAAAATAATTTATAATGCTCTAAAAAAAGTTCAAAATGAACACCCTGATTTTGTTAAGGATAGTGAACCATGGGTAAGATTTGATAAATTCGGAGACTACGCACTTATTTTTAAATATGGGTATATGGTAAATAATTTTTTAGCACAATTCAGCGTTCTTAAAACAGTAAATAAAGAATTGTTCTATGAATTTAAGAAAAATAAAATAAACATACCGTTTCCAGTTAGAACCATATATAATGAAAAAAAGAAAAAATAGAGTTAGTCTAAAGTCCCGGCCTTCTGGAATAGCTTAACCATTTTGCTCTTTACCGTAACTGGAATTGGAACCGCAACTTCAATGAGCTCAACAGTAACCTCATCTTTAGCTTCGTCAATCTTTGTAACCTTTGCACGCTCGCCTTTAAATGGCCCTGCACCCATTTCCACTGTATCACCAACTTCAATCGTAAGAGCTGGTTGTTTAACTGCTTTTATTAATCCTTCTATTTCTTGTATAGTAATTGCTTTTTTCAAGAATCCTTTAACGTGTTTTACTTTTTGAATAAGCTTAACAACTGTATTTTCTTCTAGCGCTTCGACGAATAGATAACCCTTAACAGTTTCTATGTATGCTATAGAATAGACACTGAGCTTTTCTGCACGTGACTTTTTCATTAGTATTTCTGCAATTATTTTTTCCTGACCCGAAGTTACTCGTATTGTATATATCATAATCACACCATTAGAAAGTAGCAAATAAAGATGATATTATCATCCCTACTACTCCTATCACTACCATGCCTATTGCGGTAACCTTTGCTACCTCTTTAAATTCATCATCAGTAGGCTTTCTTGCGATATAAAATATTCTAACACATCTTTTAATTAAGTCGCCTAAATCCATCGTCTTATGTTCTCCTATGCTCCAGCATAATATTATTCTAATATAAGGCGTGAGACTCCGTTTGCTCCGTGGAGCAAATCTCTCGAAAAGCCATGCTTTTCTCGATCCCCCTCGCTGCGCGAAGGTACTCCAGCCAACCGTTCTATGAAATCATAATGTAATATCAATCAAACTCATAACTCAATACCCATAACTAAGTACTATCCAATTAAATCCAATTCCAACCCTTCTAACTCTGGAGTTTTTGGTACAAATTCATATTTCGGGAATTTAACTCCAGCTAATACAACTAATACACGCATGGAAGATTTTTTAATATTCTCTTCTATCCGCGCACCCCATATAATATGCGCATTTGGATTTATTCTCTTTGCAGTTTCTGATACAACGTATTCTGCTTCTTTTAATGTCATATCATCTCCGCCGACTACATTTATTAAAGCGCGGGTTGAACTGCTAACATCTGCATCTAAGAGCGGTGAGTTAAGCGCTGTTTCAACTGCAACGCGTGCACGATCTTCGTGCTTTGCATCAATAGATGCTTCTCCTAATCCGATTACTCCAAAGCCCGCTTCCATTAATATTGTTCTTAGATCTGCAAAATCAACGTTAACTAAACCTGATTTTGTAACTAATTCTGCAATGCCTTTAACACTGCTTGCAAGCACTTCATCGCATACTTTAAACGCAGTATTAAGCGGAAGATCTGGAACGAGACTAAGCAAGCGATCGTTTTTTATTACTATTAAGGTATCTGTATGTTTTTTTAATTTTTCTAAGCCAGCGAGTGCATTTTCCATTCTTACCTTTCCTTCAGATGCAAATGGCAATGTAACAACTGCAACAGTTAAAGCGCCATTTGCCTTTGCTTGCTCTGCAATGACTGGAGCGCTTCCTGTACCTGTTCCGCCGCCCATCCCACATGTAATAAATACTAACGATGCACCTGCAAGCGCGTCTTTTATTTCAGTGGCACTTTCTTTTGCTGCTTCTTCACCAATTTGTGGATTACTGCCTGCTCCGCGGCCGCCAGTTAATTTTTTTCCAATTATTAATTTTTTATTTGATCTAACTCTCAATAAATGTTTTGCATCAGTATTCATGCCAACAAGCTGAACTCCTTCTGTACCTAGTTCGAATAACCGATCTACAGTGTTTGTTCCACTGCCACCGGCGCCAATTACATATATTTTCTGCTTTGTTTCTTCAAGGAATTTCATTATTTCTTCATCGTCTTTGGTTTTCGGGCCAACATCCTGAAGAATTTTCCTCTCGACAAATGTAGTTCCTTGATATGGATTATCGTTTGACAATTAACCACCTAATGATTTAATAAAAATAGTTAGAATAGTAATGAAGCAAAAGGTATAAATATTTATATGCTTTGAGCCTTGGGCCTTGAGTAGTGGGCAAGTGTAAGTAAATTGATCGAAAATATTATAAATATATATTGACATAAAAAATAACATGATGCATGCTGGTAGAAATGTGAATAGGGGTACTATTGATACAACTTCAGCAGCTGGGCAATTTGGTAGATACAAAAAAGAAGAGAAAAAAGAAGTAAGACAGGCGAATGTAAGAGAAAGTGAATCAATTAGACAAATTATAGAAGTATGGAAAACTTTTGATTCTTCTGAGATAACAAAGGGGTGGTCAATAAAAATGCGGGAACCGTACAACAAACTCCTTGAAAGAATAAAACATATTAATTACTCCGCGAATGACGTTGAAAAATTTAGTATTATGTTGATAGGGTTTCAAGATGAACGGGATTTTGAATTTAAGGCAGGCTTATTCTTAAGCGCATTAATAAATAATGGGAAAGATCGCAACTATGTAATACACATTGCAAATCTCGAAAAAGAAGTAGCTTGTTTTGGATATTTGAACACAAAAAATATATCAATAAATGGAGATATTGGCCAGTTCTTTGCATTTAATATGATTGAAGGAGAGATAACTGTTAACGGAAGCGCGAAGGGAGTTATGGCGCAGGGGATAAAAGGAGGCACCATTATAATAAAGAGACACGTGCTAGTCTCGAAATTAATTTTTAATTCCGTTGGTGTTGGAGACGATATGCAAGGTGGCGACATACAAGTATACGGAAATGTCTATGGGATAGTTGGACTCAGAATGAGCGGTGGAGAAATTTATGTAGGCGGTGTATTCCAACAACTTGGTAGCGAATTTAGAGGCGGAAGAATATATAATATGGGCGAATGGATATACCCTAAACAATAGCGAATTAAAAAATATTAGAAGAAAAAATAAAAACGCCCTCATTGGGATTTGTAGGTGGGATATTTTTGAATAATTATAAAATCAAAAATAAATCAGAACCCAAATTACAACCTTTCTGCCTTTTAGGTAAAAGGCAGCCCAAAACTGTTTCGTTATGGGCTAGACCGCAGGGATACACATACTACATAAATGATGTAATATATCGCGTCCTGTCCAGGTTAGACTACAAGGGCAA
>JAGVWJ010000046.1 GCA_018304385.1 Microcaldota archaeon | reverse complement strand
AGAAAGACAAGCAAACCGTACGTGATTGAATTCGAAAAAGATTTGTATGATAATCTCCTAAAATTAAAATGCGAACTAGAGAATTTTACTTATTCTCCATCTCCATTGACTACTTTTATTGTTCGTGATCCAAAAACAAGAAGGATAAGTGCTTCTCATTTTCGTGATCGTGTAGTTCATCATGCAATATGCAATATCATCGGCCCAATATTCGAAAAGCAGTTTATTTATGATTCCTTTGCAAATCAAAAAAGAAAGGGGACATTGGCTGCGTTAAAAAGGTTTGATCATTTTCTTAGAAAATTGTCGTGGAACGGCAAAATATCAAAATGGGGGGGGGCAGATGGGTTTCCAGTTTTCAGTCTAGAGTGTTAGATAGTAATGCCATACTTGGTTATGCATTTAAAGCGGATATAAAACATTATTTTGAAACTGTTGATCATGAAACTCTTATAGATATAATTCAAAATAAAATTAAAGATCAAGATGTGCTTTGGCTAATTAGAAAGATACTTGAAAATCATAAAATCGAGATTCCTGGAAAAGGAATGCCACTTGGAAATTTGACCTCGCAATTTTTTGCTAACGTTTATCTGCATGAATTGGACCTATTCGTCAAACATAAATTGAAAGCTAAATATTACTTAAGGTACGTTGATGACTTTGTAATTCTTCACAGAAATAAACGAGTTCTGGAGGAGTGGAAATTTTATATCGATACTTTTCTCAGGCAACATTTGCAAATCGAACTTCATCCGCAAAAATCAAGTATCATACTGCTTAGAAAAGGCTTGACCTTGCTTGGTTTTAGAATGTTTTATTACTACAAACTTCTGAAGAAAAGCAATATGCGAAGAGCTTTGAAACGTCTAGAAAAACTAAGAATAAAATACGATGGAAAAGAGATAACTTATGAACAAGTTCTTTGTAGCTTAAATGGCTGGTTTGGTTATGCTAAGATGGGCAATACATATAATTTTAGGAATAAGATAATATTACTGTTTAATGATTTATTCAGTGGGCAATAAAACAACCCATCGCACACTGCCCATGGCTCAAGGCCCACGGCCCAATGCTCGTACATGTTCCACTTTTCTCTCAACTAGCTCTCTAGTTCCTATATCTTTGCGATGCCAAACCTTTCCAGTAACATATTTGCAGCATTACTCTGCGATCATTTCAGCATCTTCTAAATGCTCGCCAATACCAAGTGTTGCAAACGCACGCGAACCGCTCGTATAAACGCGTCCATCCTTTTCATAAACACTTGCAAAATAAACCTTTCCTCCATTATGTTTTATTTTTTCAATATCTACATCAACTGGAGAATCAGCAACTGGTTTATCAGGATAACCTTCTGGTACAATATATTTTACAACAGTGCTTGCGTCTTTAAACTGTGGCGATTCAAGCTGCCCATCAGTAATTGATAATAATATGTCACTAAGATCGTTTTCCAAAAGCGCAAGCACATTCATTGCTTCTGGATCTCCAAACCTTGCATTAAATTCTATTAAGCGCAAACCTTGTTTGCAAACCATAAACTGCCCATAAAGCACGCCGCAAAATGGCATGCCATCTTTTTTCATTGCATGGATTACACTTTGCATTGTTTTGGTTGCTTCTTCAATATCTTTTTCTTCTATGAACGGAAGCAAGTTACCTGTACTATAAGATCCCATACCACCAGTGTTCGGACCTTCATCCTTTTCAAATGCCCTTTTGTGATCTTGTACAGGTGGCATAGTAGCAATGCGAGTACCATCGCAAAATGCCTGAAGGCTAAACTCTTCCCCTTCTAGTTTTTCTTCTATGAGCACGCGTCCATCCTTTTTTATCAGTTCATTTGCGTAATTAAGCGCTTCTTCGTTTTTTTATCAGTTCATTTGCGTAATTAAGCGCTTCTTCGTTGCTGTTTAAGTGATCACCGCTTACGCGCACGCCCTTTCCAGCAGTTAAACCTACTGGCTTAATCGCAACCTCTTCAAATTCCTTGATTGCTTTTGCAGCATCATTAATATGCGTAATTAGCTTATGCTCTGGAGAACCCTTTATTTTATGCCTTGTCATAAGTGTTCGTGCAAACTCTTTATCCCATTCAATGCGTGCTGCTGCCTTTGATGGTGATGCAACAAGTATGCCTATTTTTGCAAGTGCATCGCTAATACCTGCAGCGAGTGTTGAATCGGGAGAAGCAAATCCAACATCAATATCTTCATTTTTAAGGCAATTTGCAACTGCCTCTGCATTATTTATATCACATATAAAATATTTTTTCGCAAGCATTGCTATTGCTGGGTTTTTCCTTTGCATCACTGCAAATAGTTCATTATCATCTGTTGCAAGTTTTTCAGCTATTATATGCTCTCGTGCTCCTCCCCCTATTAATACAATGCGCATGTAAATCAACTTAATCTGAATATTTTTTTCAGTTTATCAAAAATCGATTCCTTTAATTTTCTTCTTATAATAAATCTCCTTTCATTTGGATAATTCTTCAATATAACAAACTCGTATTTATTTTTCATCTACTCACTTCTTTTTTTAATATAACCTTCCCGTACAAGCATCTCGAGTCCTTCTTCTGCGCGCTTAGTTGGCATGCCATAAGCCTTGCAGAATTCTTCCAGGTTTATGCTGCCCTCGTGTACTCTTACCCATTTATATAATTCTTCCTTGAGCGCTTCATCACTTAGTTTTTCAAGATTATGCGTGCGCTGATGAAGCTCATCTCGGCGACGTTCGCATTCTAAAAGTAATCGCGCATTCTCCTCGCTCGAGCGCACAAGTTCTGCGTATTTTTTAGATAGATCATCATACTTATTTTTTAATTCATTAAGCTCGCTTGCAAGATCAACAGTATCCTTATCTATAACTTTAGAAATGTCACTTAAGAAACTACTAACCTGATTAAAAATTGTGCTTACTTTTATTTCGTATTCGTCTTCTGCAAGTAGTGCAGCATTCAAGAATATTGGGAATAGGGTAAGCATGCGCTTTTTTTTGCTTTCTTTTTGTGGTATGCTGAACTGAAATTCTATGCTGCTCTTGCCAAAGATTATTCTATAATCAACCAATGCCTGTTTGCCGGATAGGCTTTCACCTAATAGCTTTTCAGCAACAATATCATTCCCAACTGTTTTTACTTTAGTAAAGCCTAGCTCGCGCAGTAAGCCAGTAAGTTTGCCTAATTTTTTCTTTCGTTTTGCCTGTATTATTATTTTTTCTTCTGGCATTTTCATCCCGTTTCCAATACTACATTCACTACGCCTTTAGTTGCCTTTCTCATCTTTACAAGTGAAAATATTTTTATTAAATTTTTCTCGTCTATTCCAAGCTGGCGCAGGAATGAAATAATTGATGATTTTGAATATCCAAATTTCTCAAGCATAGCAACGAGCTGTTCTGCATCTGTAAACCCATCATTCTTTTCAAATTCCATCTTAACAATGCTTATCTGGCTTTCGTTTAGACCTATTTCATAGAGCATACGCATGAGCTGTTCCTTTTCTATTTCAACTTCCATGTCACCACCTTTTATATGCATAAGGAATAGCGGTTCTTCACCATCTATTTTATTCATTAGGAATGTTGTTATTTTTGCCTGGCGTTCAGCAAATATCATATTTACTGCAGCGTCACCTACGCCAAACTTTGATATCTCATTATCAATAAACTCACTATAACCAATAGAATTCTTAACATAATCTCTAAACTCTTTTAGTACTAAGCGCAATACAAACATTGTTCCGATATTACTGAATATTGTCTTATGCATGTCTGTTGGGTTTTGCGTTGCAACAATTAATGCGAAATTGTATTTTCTTCCTTCACGTACAATGGTAATAACATCACTGCGTTCATCATTAGCAATCTTCCATGCCTCATCCAATACAACAAACAATCTAATGCCGCTTTTATCTTTTATGCCCTCGCCACGCATTATTTCTTTTATATATTGTAGTATAGTTAAACCAGCAAGGCTGCGGATCTCTTCTGTTGGCAGTTCGTGCAGATCAATGCATACGAGTCCACCTTCAGTTAGATTTTTTATATTAAGCGTACTTTTTCCAGCAAAGAAATCACTGCCTTCTGCCGTAAACCTTTTAAGCAAGCGTGCTGCATGTTTTTTTCTCCTACGTTCTAGTATTTTTACAACATCGCGTAAAGTTGGTGCCTTGCTTTTTTCGTAGACATCCTCTAATGCCTCTTCAATATCATCACGTTCGTGTGGATGATTCTTCAAATCAACTAGAATATCTAAAGCAGAAACTATTTGTTTGACACGATCGCGCTTTTTAAGTCCGACAAGATCAAGCAGGTTTAATTTTTCTTTTCCAAGATTAATTATTTTTCCGCCAGCTTGTTTTACCCATTTGTTATACTCGCCGACCCAATCAAGAATTATTGCATTGCTATTCCATATAATGCTGGCGCGTGTTAGGAAGGTTTTTACGAGGTAACTTTTGCCAGATCCAGTAATCCCAACAATTGAAATATGCGGATTAATCACTTTTTTCGGGTCCCAGAATACAGGTGTGCTCAGATATCTAGTTTTACCAAGATAAATCCCATCACTTGGTGCACTGAGCAAAAGCTCTTTGCGTGGCTCTGGCGGATGCACAAGAATCATGCGTTTTGCTACCTGTGTTGAAAGCATTTTAGAAAGTTGCATATTTGCCCCTGCCCTCGGCCTTTAGCCTTTAGCTCGTAGCTATTTGCTACCAGCCAATAGCCAACAGCTAAAATAGAGTTTTGGGATTTAAAAACGTACCAGTAGTGGCCACCTAGGGTTTTAAATAGTTAACATATAATTATATTAGCGTACACATTGGTGCTAATTATACTGATCCTCCGAAAAAAGTCGGATCAGTCCATTCACAACCATGGGTTGTGGATCGGGAAACATGGTTGTGAATATGGCAGAAGTCCAAAGATTAACCAGAGCTGAAATAATAGATAGATTCGCAGCTGTTCCCCCTTTACAGAAATTTAGAAATAGCACAGTTGTTACAACAATTCGTAGAATACCCATAATGATCGAAGATATTGCGCTCGCATGCGCTGGCAGTGGCTTAAACCTTGCCCTAATGGGAAGGCCTGGTATAGCAAAATCCTTATTTACTAGAGACGTAGTAGCAACGTGGTTTGCAGGTAGGGGCGTGCAGTTTCCATGTCATTTTGACATGAAACCAAAAGATATTTTTGAAAAACTTAATTTGGAAAGAACTGCAGGTGGCAAGCTTACACTTAGTGCAAGTACACTTACTGGTAAAAGCGAGGCAGTAGGAGTCCATGTTATAGTTGCAGATGATATAAATCGTGCGCCTGAGGTAGTTCAGGCTCCGCTTCAACAACTGGCCGAGGCATATATTGAGATAAGAGGTCAGTCTTATCAGATTGGAGATGGGTATTGCACATTCTTGGCAAGTGCAAATCATGAAGGCAGTGACAGGGGTGCGTTTCAGATAACACCGCCAATGCGCCAGAGATTACATGTTATCCTGGATACAGATTGTTTTCCCCCTAGAACCAGTGATCTTGTCAGGCATGCAACTGAGACCCATGAGCCAAAGGCTTATGTTAAACCTGCGGATTCGCCTGCATTGACTCCAGATGTTCCATTTTCTATTGCTCGTATTATCCCTTCATTAGAGATGATTCTTGTTACACAATACCTACAACTTGGTCTGGATCATTGCGCGCGCGATAATACAAAAAAACGAATGCAATGGAGGGCAATGCCTGGTATGTGTCAGGGTTGCCAACACTTAGCTCAAGCATGCGGTTATATTCTGCCTGTTGAGCCAAGGATCGGAGATGTTATTGTACGATTGACAATTGCATTGCAGCTCGTTGCAGAGGCAAAGGCAAAAAAACTTGGTTTGCAACCAAATAGCCTTGATTGGCATGATACGTTACAAGTATTTTCTTTGGTTGCTCCTTCAGTTGATGTTTACAATGCAACCAGAATAAGAGAGCATTATCGCCATAATGCATATCGTGCTATAGCAGAGGTAACAGCAAAAATAACTGAAGAAATGGAGTCTGCAATAAGGGGCGGAAGCCTGCTTTTAGCAGCAGGTTCTTTATTGTCAGAACATAGAGAAAAAGCAGATAGGATTGCAGAATTATTCACAAGACAAATGGGTTTTGTTGCTGATATGCTAAGAGATCCAGAGTCACCTGCAAACTTTGGGGATCAGGCAGTGTTCGGAATCCCAAGGGCTCAGTTGATACAAAGCGTTAGAAACCTAAAGGTAAATGGAACAACCAGAAGACAGCGCAGTAGGCCAGCTGCAGATTTAGGTGCTACTTTATTTGATGATCGCGAAGAAGATTACTTAACTCAGCTTAGGGAATCAAGTGATAAAACAGAATTAGGATACGCTTTAATATGGCTCGGAGAGCATGGGTCTGCTGCTTCTTTGAAAGCAATAGCTGATTTTTTCGTTCGACATAATGTCCCAGATGCAGATCTTAAAAAAACAGCAGGATATCAATTTTATCAGATTGGTAAAAGATTATCTGCAGATGAAGATCTTAAAGTAGTTTTTAGTTTGTTAAATTCTTCTACCCCAGAGGTTAAGGAACTTACACTAAAATTATTAATCTCTAAGTTTGATGATTCTCCAGCACTTATTTTAACATTTGCTGATCTTATTAAGAAACAAAAATTAAGAATAGAAGATGCAATTACTGTTTTAGATAGATGTTATGCAATGTGCAGCAAGGTACAGACTAGTGCATTAGATTCAGAGGCAGATATTACTGATTCTGTAATGGCAGCACATTCTGTTTTAAAAGATATTAGTAGCGCTCCAGCAATTGAAGCTAGTACTAGATCACGTGCAGCACAACATGCAAGTGGTTTGCTTATTTTAGCTCAAAGGATTGGTCGTACTAGGGCACAAGCCAGCGCAAGGCCAATTGCCCTAGACCTTTTGCCAGAAGGCGGATAGAATGTTTGCATCAATACGCCTAACGCGCTTTGAAATTCTTGAACGAACAGTACAGCAAGAAAGAGCACGTAGTGGACTTATTGGTTCATTTACATCATTAAAACCACTCACGGATAAGGTAGAAGGAGAACGAACATGGAAACAAGGTGGAAATGTTAATATCATGGCCCATACCTCTTTAATGGATTGGGCTGTTGAAATATTTTATAGAGAGGGTTGGCGCCCTGGAATGACTGTCAAATCAGTTTCAGAATTGTTACGTGATCTAAGATTAAAACCAGATAATGATGATATTGTGCTAGTGCATGCAGCAAGCAGACATGAATTTGGGCACAATAGAAAATGCCCAACTAGTCTTGGCGAGCACATAATAATTATGCAAGCTGTTTCTGAAGGAGTAATTGCTGCGCTTAACAATATTATTCCACGTGCTGGACATGACATAATTATATTTAAGGAATTAATAGAATATTTGACGAATGCTTTTGAAGACCTTATAGATAATACTGGGAGTGCAATTGGTTCCCGCAGCACGCGCGCCGGCCTAGCAATCTTTTATGCAATGCAGGTTCCATATTCTCCTTTTTTCAAGGCATTTGTTAATTTAAATCTGGCTGGTTGGGCAGGCGAAGAAGAGAGAAGATTTTTAGGACCGGCATTGACTATTGACAATATTGATGATAAATATAAACAAGAATCTGAAAACCTTTCTAATCAGGCATTAGTTGAATTATTTGCTTTATATCAACTGAACAAAACAAAAATAGCAAGAAAATTAATGCTTAATAGTAAAAATTGGCCAGAATTTGCAAAGGCATTTGCAGAATATTTGGCACCACTTGTATTTATTGATAGATGTAATGGCGGAATTGGGCGAGGTGGTGGTAAACCATTATTCGCAATTGACGGGTCAGATGATTTTAAGGGGGTTGGAGAATCTGGCACCGGATTTGGTAACAATCCTTTCCAAGATGCATTTGACAACGATCCTGATGCTAGGAAAAAGGCATTAAATGAGGCATTTGGTTGGGGAAATGAAGATGAAGAAGGAGAGGATGGTGGGCAAGGCGGTCGTTTTGGCAAGGGAATGGGACAAGCTGGCGAAGCTATTTTTATGGATTTGGATGAAAGATTAAGAATATGGTACGAGCTTAATGCGCCCGAAATAGGTATAGTTGCTCAAGGAGACGCATCATCTTCAAGTTTGCCTTTAATACGTTTCGATTCAGTTCCTTTTGAACCTAGTACCCATAGAATTAGCGATATTCGCGGTTTATCAATAAGAGATGCAAGAGATGTTGGGCGTGGTTTAACCTTGGAGTTAGATGCATATGCAGATCGCTTATCCTTCCCAATAAGCGCACCAACTCCTTTTGAAGGATTTATGGACCTTGGTTTAATATGTGATTGTTCTGGAAGCATGCATGGTGGTGGATCACATGCACTTATTCCGTGGGGGGATGCCAGTCCGTTTCATTTTGTTCTTTTAGGGCTTAACGGTTCGCTAAAATATCTTTCACTAGAAGATATTTTACCATATATTAATGTTAATTTTACATTTTTCTCAGACGCAACAATTAGCAGTGGTTGGGCAGATTATAGTGGGTTAACAGATGCAAAGAGATTTGCCTGCAGGCCGCAATTTGGTGGAACAGAAATTGATATGAGAGTAATTCGCAAGCAATATGCGAATAGAAAACCAGCCGTTGTATTATTCATTACTGATACTCAAATATATAACTGGTCAAGCATCAGCAGGGCATTCATTGAAGTCATGAAAAGCCACAGAGTTTTTGTATTTCGTACTGGCCCTGAAACTGAGCAATCAAGAGATATGAAAAAAGCTGGTTTCCAGGTAATACCTATGGAATACAAAAGAGATATTGAGCATCTCCTTTTAGATGCAACCAGATATGCTTATGAGAAAAAATGAATTAGAATACCTCATCCCTTAGCTCTTCTTGTGTAGTTGGAAAGAATAAATCCCATTCAAAGCATCGCAGCATTTCTTTATCTACAAGTTCAACAACATCTCCGCCAAGCGAGCTGGATAAAATTGTTTTAATTTCCTTAGATTGTCTTCGCACCTTAGAAATAGCCTCTTCTTTTGTTAAACCAAATGAAGTTGTGCTTGCAAATGCAATAAGTTCAACTGGCCTTTCACCATGCGCTATGCGATCCAATTCGCGCGTCCACATTGCAATTGCACGATCTAATCGTACAACCTCATCAGAGTTTTCTCTTATATATTTTGCTTTTTTTGATTCTGCAGCACTGCGCTTAGTCTTAATATCATCAATATGCTTAGATAGGTCAATTGCAGAAATAAGCAAGGAAATCTTTACAATATATTTTAATGAGCTGATTGCCTTTTCAAATGCCTCAAATAATAAATTTTTTCTAGATTCTTCCTTATCCATTGTGCTTTCATAAAATCTTATTTCTAAAAATTTTGTTGAATAATATCCGTTTTCTGTTTTTTTAATTATATAATCGCGTGTTGCGCCGACTTCATGTCCATTTCTTATCTCAACAATGTTTGTTGCCTTAGTTAGCGCAGGGATTAGCAGATAACCATATTTCCAAATTAGTATGCTTCTAATATTGGATTTGAAAAACTTAAGCCAGCCAGCACTGCAATTAGCCCACCGGCAAGCGCACCAACAGTTAATGTTCGGTTTGTATAACTCATAACTCACAACCCAAAACTATAATATAGACGCGATACCTATTTCTCCGCCAAGAATATTTCCAAGTTCTTTTATAAATACTATAGTTAATATGAGCGAGAATATCGGTGCAACAACTGAATAGTTATAATTATCTGCAACTGCTTGTGAATTTGCCTGTATAACAATGGTTAAATCACCGCTGAAATCTGCTGTTGCATTTACTGTAGCATTTTCAGATGTATTTAGAGCAATCCTTCCGCTCATAAAATCTATTCTCTCAGCTATTGCATTATTATCATTAAGATCAACAATCGGAACAGTCGCGTAAGCAGTATTATTTGTAAAATTCTTGGTTATGTTTATTGCATTATTTATATTGCCACCTGGACTTGGAAACATTAATACAAAAGATGGATAAAGTAAATATAGTCCAATTGCTAGTGCGATCAAAAACCCGCCAAATCGTCTCGTAGCAAAGAGCATTCTAAAAATTAACCCAACAACAAACAATAATTCCAATGCGTTTTTAGAAATAAAGTTTACTATCTGCAGGTTTAAATTCAATAGCATTAGATTTAGTTGCATTGCTTGTGTTTGAGATGAAATCGTGTTTGATATACTTTCAATATTTGCAAGCGGTTGGATAGAAAACGCGCCAAAGTTTAAGTTGAGCGTTTGGTAATAACCCAAAACATTAAGTATTTTTACATTTTCTTGGAATAAAGAAAACAACTCACTCGAATCCTTATCTAATGAACAAGAAAGTTCATCAATAGCAGCAGCACCTTCCAGGCATTTAGCAGTTTGCACTGTTTTTCCAATTTCAACTGAGGTTGCAATTATTACTACAGCAGCGCCAAATATTGCAGCATTTATTATTGCCTGGACAAATTCTTCCAAACCAAATCGTTCTATTTTTTTATAATTAAATGCGCGACCAATGCCAATTAGTATGCCAGCTAATATAATAGATATAGTAACAACTAAAACCGGGATTTGGGTTTCTAATAAACCAGTCATAATACCACTACCATGGACAATACTCTATTTTAGGGTTTAAAAAGGTATTTTCGTATTTATTGTTGATATAGCGTCAAAATTCTAATTTCCCAAAAATTCCTTATTTTTCCCAAGATTTATAAATATTTCGGGAAATAATATAAATATGACAGAATTTGAATATGTTAGTATGGATAAAGCGAGAAAGATATACGTACCTGCCGCATTAGAGGAAGAGTTTAGAGGCAAGAAATACATGATTCTTCCCATGCCAAATGGAGATGTTATTTTTCACCCAGTAATTAAGTCTAAGGAACCACTTAAGGCACTCAGGAAAATTTTTAAGCACGAAAAGCGGTCAATAAAGGAGATAAAAAAAGAGATTCTTGAAACTGCGCTGGGAGGAGTATAATGTACGCTGAAACTGATTTTATTCTTGCTTTAGTTAAAGAAAGCGATTGGCTAAAGAATAATGCAGAGTCAATCTATGAAAAATATAACGATGAAATATGGGGTTCGCAAATTTTATTACAGGAATTAATGTTATACTCCTATAAAAATAAGCTAGATACAGTTACGATTATAGAAGAGACAGTAAATCTAATAAAAATAAAAAATATTTCAATTAACTATGAGTATATTATCGCTTCGAGTCATATAATGAGCAATTACAAAGCCTCACCATTTGATTCTATGCACGCTGTTATTGCTCGACAAGACGGCGTTATAATAAGTTCTGATAGTGTTTACGATAAAATCGGTCTAAAGAGAATCAAACTAGAAGAGAAGATATAATTGTGTCCTATTTCTTCCCTTTCCAAATTATCTCTTCTACTCTCTCTTTTCTATTCGCAAATCGTGCTAATGTAAATAGTAAATCGCTTAGTCTATTTATATAAACGATTATATCTGGGTTTACCTTTTCTTTTTTGCTTAATGCAACTATGTTGCGCTCTGCACGTCTGCATATTGTTCTGGCTAAATGCAGTAAGCTAGCAGTTTGCGTTCCGCCAGGCAATATAAAATGAGTTAATGCTGGCAGCTGCTCCCAGATTTCATCTATTGTTTTTTCAAACTCGCTCACTCGAATCGGGTTTATTCTGTTTAGTTTCTCGCCCTGGGGGTTTGCTAAATCAGCGCCAACAATAAACAAATCCTTTTGGATTGGTGTCAATATTTCTTTTATGTCGCTATACTTGCAAAATGCAATCGTTAGCCCAATAGCAGCATTTAGTTCATCAACTTCTCCATAAGCAGCAACGCGAGGATCATCTTTATCAGTGACCTTACCTACAAGTGAAGTCTTGCCTTTATCACCGAATTTGGTATATATTCTCATACCTCTCATTTAACAATGCGCCAATCAAGTTTTTAAATATAATATGCGAATCATCCTTATGAAATTTTATTTACTTTTGGCATTGTCATTATTGTTACTAGGATGTTCTCTGCCAGGCGGCTCACCACCTAGCGCAACCCCCTCACCAGAACCAACTCCTTCGCCTTTGCCAGCACCTCAGCCAACTCCACTTCCAACACCACAACCACCTCCAGCAGTCAATAAACCAGAGAATCAATATCTTGTTTCTGCAGCAGTATTGCAATTTGATCAACAACTTAGGTATCAAGATAAACGCGCATACGTTGCTGATAAAAGACAACCTGTTATCAATTATGATAATATTACAAAATCCTATGGTATTGCTGTTGAGATTTCTGATGTTTCTGCTGGATCTGGTACCAATAAAGCACTTAAAAATCCTGAAAAAGCAGTTGTGAAATTAGTTGGTCCTAATGGAAAAGAAACATTGCTAAAACAGAATGCAGTATCTCAGGCTGATTATGACCTCATGCCAAATCTTTTCAAATGGGTATTTATTACTAGTGATACCCCAGACCCAATCAAAAGCAGATACGCAGCATTTGAGCTAAACACAAAAGAAAAATTAAAAGGGGTCTACAAACTTGTTGTAGATATAGAGGGAGATGGCAAGATAGATGGCGAAAGAAGTATTACAATACCTGGTCTATCAATAACTAAACCATTATACGGTTCCAAGGAATTTATTGATGGCTTTGATATTGAATGGAGTCAGGCCGGAAGCCCAGACGACTTTATCTACGACCTATCAGTAAACGACCCAATTTATTATGATGAGCAACTTTCCGATACAAGCGTCTTTATAGAACCAAATATGTTTGATGAAGATGCAATAACTATAGAACCAGGTATGTATACTGTTGATATCA
Organism: Microcaldota archaeon; assembly: GCA_018304385.1. Classification (GTDB taxonomy): domain Archaea; phylum Micrarchaeota; class Micrarchaeia; order Anstonellales; family Bilamarchaeaceae; genus JAGVWJ01. Next base: position 6,481 of record JAGVWJ010000046.1, on the reverse strand, counting down.
ATGTTCTGACGGGTGGAGAGGGTATAATAGATAAAGATGCACAGGATTATTTCATGAGAGGCATTTCTGATAAAAAAATTATATTCCAGTCAGTTAGTGCAAAGGAAACAAATTTATTGCATTTTAAAGTAGGTGATTTCTGTCATTGCGATGATTTATTCGAGCCTAAAGGTTCGTGCAGTGTAGACGAGCTAGATGCTGATCAGTTATGCTAGATATTTTTAATGTTTTCTTTTATATAACTCTATACTTTTTTACATATTAATTGACGATGAGGTATATTTATGGTCAAAAAAGACAAACAAAAAACACCAGAAGAACTCTCCAAAGATGTTACTGCATTCAGTAACACAGATTTTGATGTAATTGTTTTAGGTGGAGGGCCAAGCGGAAGCAGCGCAGCAACATTTCTAAGTATGGCAAAAAAGAATGTGCTTCTGCTAGATAGGGCTAGATTTCCAAGGGATAAGACATGTGGCGATGGTATAAGCGGAAAGAGCGTTAAAATACTAAAAGAGCTAGGTGTAATTGATGATATTCATAAAGTCGAGCATCTAAAAATGCATGGCGTAACGTTCTCGAGTCCGAAAGGCGTGGTTGTAGAAATATCAGCAAAGAAAAAGGATTCTAATGAGCCACCAGGTTTTGTCTGTGCAAGAGAAGTTTTTGATAATGTACTATTCCAGAATGCGAAAAAACATTGTAATACAATTGAGGGATTTTTTGCAAATGACTTAATTATTGAGAATGGCCAGGTTGTTGGGGTTACTGGAACTTACGATGGAAAACCATATTCATTTAGAGCAAAATGTGTTGTTGGCGCAGATGGTATAGGTGGCATAACTGCTCGCAAAGTAGGCGCTATTAATACATATAATGATCATTTGGTAAGTGCACTGCGCGCCTATTATGATGGCGTTGAAGGTATGAGTGATAAGATTGAATTACATTTTGTTAATGAATCACTACCAGGATATTTCTGGATATTTCCCTTGCCGAATAAGAAGGCAAATGTAGGCATTGGCATGATTGTTAGTGATATGGCAAAGAAAAAAATTAACCTTGAGAAAGTTATGTATGAGGTTATTGAGAAAAATAATTTATTTAAGCCAAGATTTGCTAATGCAAAGAAAATAAGCGATGTGAAACGTTGGCAATTGCCAGTGGGATCTTATAGACCAAAAGTTTATGGAAACGGATATTTGCTAGTTGGAGATGCAGCCTCGCTCATAGATCCATTTACTGGCGAAGGCATTGGCAATGGTTTAGTAAGTGGTAAAATTGCCAGCAGCATTATTCTTAAAGCATTTGAAAAAAATGATTTTAGTGAAGCAACACTTAGTGAGTATCAAACTGCTTTGTATGATGAGGTTGGTAATGAGCTTGATACGAGCTATAAGCTTCAGAAGCTTGTAAAGTATAAGTTCCTAATAAATATGATAATAGATAAGGCTAACCGCTCACAAACAATTAGGGATGCTATTTCAGGTGCTTTAATTGATCCTGAAAACCAGAAGCAGTTTCATAATCCATGGTTTTATTTGAAGGTACTGTTAGCTTAAGGTGATTTTATGGGAGAAAGGACAGGATCAGATAAGGAATATGAATTGGAACCAACAAAAAGTGGTTGGCAAGGAGTGCTAGTCACTGAAATTAATACATTCACTAAGCAAGAACAGCTTGTTGGTCTTAGATTTTACAAAGGTAAGGGAGAAGATCGTGGTGAAATGCGCCTTATGGGTGATATGGATAAAAAGGATTTATTAGAATTTAAGGGCATTCTTTCTAGTAATAAAGACATTAGGGGTAATGTTTTACCTGTAGGTGCGAATGCAGCAGGAATTATAAAAGTTCTTGATAATACAATAAGAGAAAAAGAGGTTACAGAGCAGCGAAGGATGGCCAAGTCCTAATTTTTCTATATTTTTGTTCAGAAAATCAACCAAAAATAGCATAAAATGGTCGGAAAGCTGAACGTATTATCACTTTTTATGCTTCTCCACCAGTTGCTTTATTTTGTCTATTTTATCTTGCTGCGGCTTGCTAATTTGCTCTCCCAATTTCCAATATTTTCCATCATGATAGGCTAACGGCGCTTTATCGTTTGCAGTTGCCTCGAGTACCTCACCAACAATTGCTACATGATCTCCAAGCGTCATTTTCTTCACTGCCTTACATTCTGCATTCATTGCAGCGCCCTTAAGCATGAGCGCTTTAATCTTTTTTCCAGCATAAAATTCGTAACCCAATTCTTTAAGTACAGCAATTTTATCAACATTCTGCCCATGGCTTCCACCAGCGATACTGGAAACTATATTCTGATCAACTGCGCATAGGTTTACTCCAAATTCCTTAGTTCCTTTGATATTCTCATAAGTAGCATCATTTGTATGTATGTTAATTATTATCAGACCAGGTGAGTATGATATATGATGTGTCCATTCTGCAGCCATTATATTTTGGCCTTTTGGTCCGTTGCTTGTTATTAATCCGACATTTGTAATAAATTTTCTTGTTCGTTCATCTCCCCACGGTAAATCCATAAATCCACCCAGACTATATTTTAGTGCTTTCTTTTTATTCTTTTTCTTTTAATATAAACACACTGGCCAATGGCTCATTGCCCAAGGCCCATTGCTAATTATGGGGTGTATTCTATGCAAGTCAATCAGAATAAGATTTCAATCAAAGAAACAAAGGACGAAGTAATCGCAATCGCGGTCTTTCAAGTGCCAGGGGGCCAGCCCCCTAGCGCAACCCCCCTGAAATATCCAAAGGAATTTGAAGACCTTTCTCAGTATGTACGCAAAGAAGAGTTTGAAGGAAAGTCAGGGCAGGTATACGTTTTCAATAGCATTACAGCATTCAAGTTTAAGGTTTTACTTTATGGATTAGGAGAAGAAAAAGATTTTAATTTAGATTATTTGCGAAGATTTGGTGGTACAGCTGTTCGCTATGCTGCAAGTGCTAAAAGTGCAAGCGTAAGTATTGTATTACCAAATGTAAAGAATGCAAGCGAAGCAGCGCAATCAATTGCAGAAGGCGCAATTCTTGCAAGCTATAAACCAATAAAATTCAAAACAAAAAAAGATGATTATTTCGAGGTTAAGACTGCAAACATAATTTCTCAAGAGAATGTTAGTGATGCGATAAAACGCGCAAGTGCTTTGGCAACTGCGCAAAACTATGTGCGAGATATTAACGAGAATCCAGCAAACATTGCAACACCACAGATGCTTGCACAATCAGCTCGTGATCTTTCAAAGCAAAATGGATTAGCATGCACTGTTTTCGAAAAAGATGATTTAAAGAAAATGAAAATGAACGCGATATTAGGTGTTAATCAAGGTAGCGCACTTCCGCCAGTGCTTGTCATAATGGAGTATAATAAAGATAAGAAAGACGTACCGTTTTATGCAGTTGTTGGCAAAGGGATAACATTTGATTCTGGCGGTATTTCAATCAAGCCAGCAAAAGGAATGCAAGAGATGAAGTATGATAAAACTGGTGCAGTTACCACTCTTGGAATAATGCGAGCAGTTAGCGAGCTTAAACTACCAATTCGCTTAATAGGCGCATTTGCAGCAACAGAGAATATGCCTTCTGGCACAGCGCAAAAGCCAGGTGATATAATCACAGCTTATAATGGAAAAACAATTGAAGTGCTAAATACAGATGCAGAAGGTAGATTAATATTAGCTGATACGCTTGCTTATGTTGCAGAGCGCAAGCCTCAAGCAATAATTGATCTAGCTACGCTAACTGGTGCAATAATAATTTCTTTAGGTAGATATCGCGCAGGTCTCTTTAGTAATGATGATAATTTGGCTAAAGCAATATTCGAAGCTGGCGAAGCAACATTCGAGCGTGTTTGGCGCATGCCTTTAGATAAAGAATATGTAGAAATGGATAAAGGAGATTTTGCAGATATTAAAAATATTGGTAGCGAGGTGGGCGATGCAGGTAGTATAACTGCAGCAGCATTTCTGCAAGAATTCGTAGGCGAATGCAAATGGGCGCATCTTGATATTGCTGGCGTTGATATGATCTCCGAGAAGCATAGTTATTTGGAGAAAGGGGCGAGCGGAATTGGAGTTAGACTGGTTGTTAATGCGCTAGAGAGATTGGCGATGAAATAGCTTGTTATAATAAAAGGTTTAAAAAGGTTATTATGCATAATATACTTATGCAAACTTATTATGGTGCTAGTGGCGAGGCTGCAAGACTAATGGTACATCAGAGATTCGCCTTAGGGGCAAAATTTGTATTAATGGGTCCAGATCATGTAGCAATGAGATTGGAACAAAGGCAAACAACTACAAACGAGTTGCGTGGTGGCATATTTTTGCTTAAAAAATTAGTTAGATCTGATGCACTAGAAACAATATTGGAAGGTAGAATGCAATGAGAAAATTGATAGAACAAGGTACAGCTCCAAAGGCACGTAGAAAAGTACTTTCATCACCGCTAGCAGAGCCAGTAAGATGCAGTATTTTTGAAGAAACCTCAAAAAAAGTTTTTGCCGCACTTCGAAAACTTGAGACCTGGACAGGCGAACTAAAACCACAACTTCGTTTACTATCAGTTGAATTGGCTTATTCACATACAAGAGAGATATTGGATTTGAAGATCGAAGTAGCAGTAAGATTAACAGAAGCAGCAAAAATACAAGATCTTAAATCTCAGGAAGATAGAGTAAAAGAAATTGAAGCATGGACTAATATGGCTATTGCCATGGCCAAAGATAGTCAAGAAGCTAGAATAGCGCTACTAAGGCTAGGAAAAACACATTTACCTTCAATGCCATTACCTGTTGATCTTGTAGAATTGCCAAAAGGCGTAAGAATGAGCAGTGTCTTAAAAACAACAGCAAACATGACTGTACTAAGAGTATTTGGACCTTTGTGCTCAGAATTTGTTGATGGAATATCTCTTCTTAATAGATCTTCACAGCATCTAGAGCATCCAAACAAAATTATGGAAGATCTTAAGGCTAGAAGATGTTCACTCTTTGTAGTAAAAAACGAGATGGGGTGGGTTGTTGCAGCAGCATTAAAACAAGGAGAGAATGTGCAAACTGTAGTTAGAAGTGAATACAAAGAAGCACATGTATCTGCATTTTTAAGAGCAGCTATAGCAACAGAATTGAGGTCTAACTAGCTCGTGCTAACTTTGCATTCTTAGCTGCCATTTCTTCTAAAACACTATTAACATCAAAGTATCTCTCTCTTAGCTCGCTACGATATTTTTCAATTAGTTTAATTAAATTTTCTGGATGATCTATTGTATAGTTTAGCTCCTTATTTTTTGCAATGTCGTGCAGTGCAGTTAGTATTTCTATTGGACTTCCTATGAATTGATTTTTGCATGCAGCTATAAATTCTCTCAATTCTAGTTTATATATTCTTATTACCTCTGCGGGTTTTGGTATAATATTTGGTGGACTTGCTGGTTGTCTTAACTGAACTACGTTTTCATGAGGTTGCACTGGCCTAGCTTCTACTAGTGGTTGCGTTTTTTCCACTCTAATAACTGGTTTTTCTTCCTCTAAGTATATAGGTTCGATGTCCTGTAGTGCAGCTTTCAGCTCGTGCAATACTGCAAATACTTCATCTTCATTAAATTCTTTGCCGCATTTATGATAATCTCTTCTAATAATATTTCTAGCAGCTGCTTTGATTCTTTCTCTTTCCATTCTTAGAAATTCTGTTTCATTAGTACTATATGTTTCTGATAAAATTTTATAAAACACCCCTCTTTCGATAGTTGCATACTCCCCTAATCTAGCTAGTGGTATTGGTCCAAATGCGATCTCGCTTAGTCGTGCTATCTCACCGCTTATCTCCATTGGTAGTCCATCTCTCATTGCTAACACACCAACAACCTTTTGGAGTAGGTAGGTTGTTGCTCTATCGACAATGCAACGATCTACATATACGCCTCTTGCAAGTTGTTTCCATTTTGCATAATCTGTATCTTCTAATCCGACCCCTATCAAAATTGGTAGTATGCTTTGGGGGAATACCCAAATTCCAGGAATTCTTCTTTTTCCGTTTTCTATAAATTTTCTGGCTTTTTGCAATAATTCCAGATGTTCTCCAAAATAAATTCCGTCGCCTCTAACTTTTTTCATTACATATAAATCATATGCCTCTTCTGCCTGCGGCAAAAGATGATCCGGATAAAGTGCTACAACTGGTTTTTCAGGAGTACCATACGCATCAAAATCTATTGCATCAGCATTAACATTAAGTGCTATTGATACTGGCACATCACGTACGTTTAGATGCGCAATTGGTTCAGATGAATCAATAACGAATCCTCCATCTCTTATTCCAACTAACGTTAGTTTTTCCGTAGTACTATGTAATCTTACATTGCTCTCTACCTTGCATCTTTTTAACATTCTTGCAAGCGATTCTCTAGTAGTTGCTCTGCGCACATCGTAATTATATCTTCTAACTTCCATAATTATCACTAA
>JAGVWJ010000045.1 GCA_018304385.1 Microcaldota archaeon | reverse complement strand
TCCATATGATTATCTAGTTGAAGATAAACTAAAAGAAATTCCTAACTGTTTAGAACTGGCGGATGTTGAAAGTGGGTATAGGATATGGAAGATTAAGAGATAGAAGCTTTCTAGTAGTTCCCATTTAGTAGTAAACGATAGTATTAAAAACATGTGATTTCACATATTTTTAGGTGATGAGATGGAAACTGTAAATATTACCTTAGCAATTCCAAAAGAGCTACATAAAAAAATGAAGGAACATGATGAAATAAGTTGGAGTGCTATTATAAGGCACACCATAGAGCATAAGATAACGGATTTAGAGCTATTAAATAAATTAACGGAAAAGAGCCAATTAACAGAAAAAGATGCCTTTGAAATAGGTGAACTAATAAAAAGAAGTGCTGCTAAGAAATTAGGGTTTTTGCAGTGAAAATATGATAATAATCATAGATTCAAATGTAACTATAGCTGCACTTATAAAAGATTCAATAACAAGAAAAATAATAGTTGATTTGTATCCCCACGCTTACTATCCAGAAGCAATGGCAAGTGAAATAGAGAAATATAAAGGTACAATAAGGGAAAAAGCGAACATAACTGAACACGAATTTTATGGGGCGTATCAAAAACTTTTCAAATATATTAAGATAATTCCTGATGAAGAAATAATAAAACATAAAAACGAAGCTAAACGGATGATGAAGGACATTGACTCAGCAGACCATCTGTTGCTAGCTGCTGCCTTTTATTTTAAAGATGTCTGTATATGGAGCAATGATCCTCATCTTAAGCAACAAAATAAAATAGTAACATATACAACGGCAGAAATGATTAAGAAAATAAAGGGGTTTCTGAGCAAATAGCCGCTTACTCACTTGATTCAACATTCCCTAGGCCAGCACAATCAGGTTCTGGATTATCAACACAGCAGTTCTTTACCCAATCCCCGCTTGCCTGGCCAGTCATTATAATAGAGATTAGCCAGGGGACAACTACAAAAATTATAGCCGCAATAGCTGCTAAAACAATTAGAACAATCGCGCCTATTGCCAGGATACTTAGAGATGATTTGCATAGGCTGCCAAAAGCATTACGAAAGTTTTGCCCTGGGTCAGTGGCATAGAATAAGCTAGTGATGCTTAGTAAAAATAAAATATGGAATAACCATTTTCGCAAAGAAAATAGTTTCCATGGGAGACTTGTGATATTCAACATATTTATCTTTCTTCCAAAAGTTAAAAAATAAGGAAAAATACTCTAATCACATGCAGTAGCACCAACATCTACGTTACCACTACCAGTACCTATAATTGTCTTTATGACATATGGGGTAATTATGTATATAATCGCACCGATAACCGCACCAGTAAGCATAGCAGTAGCCCATACTGTTGCGCGCGCTCTAGTTTCAGCACCCATAACCTGGCCAACAGCATAAGTAATAGCTGCGAGTAATATCATTAACACCATTGCAGCGCCTAAGAAAGTCTTAACTTGCTTACAAAGTCCTTTTAAAGCATCACCTATTCCATTAGCTCCATTGGCAGATGTGATAGAAATGTTCAATAGCAATAATGTTAGGGTTAATAATCCAATATATCTAGATATACGTAATGTTGTCTTGTATATATCCATTTTTAGTCACCTTTTTATATCCACTTAATTTTCTTATATGAAACCTAAGTGTTTTTTGAATATCCTGATCCATGTTGTTTGGATCAATCTATTCACAACAACATTATAATTACTTGTTGGTTGTGAATATGTTTGATTATTCTTATTAAATAAGGTTTAAAAAGGTTCTCATCTTGCAAGTCGGTTGGAGATTTTAATAAGCATTGCGCTATTATAAAAAAGATCAAATCTTGGGACTATGAAATGAATTCCAACAACATATAGATAACCAATTAATGCATCTAGGAGATAATGTTCTCCAAGATATATGAGCGCAAGAAGCATAAGAAACGGGAAGGTGAATAATATAAATGCCTTTTTCCCATATAGCTTTATACAAAAAAGTGTGATTAGCAGAGGATATGCTGCATGAAGAGATGGTATTGCTGCTATTGGGTTTGGGTTTATCCAAACATATAAGGTGGCGATGGGTAGATTAGCAATATTAACTGTAACATGCTCTAAGTCGTCTATATACCCATTTTCTGATGCCATCCAAGGTGGGGCAGTAGGGAATAGCAAAAACGTGAATAAAGCAGCATAACTAAGTATTATCATAGCTATAGAAAAATCAAGAAATTCTTTTTTATGTTTTAGAAAAAGGATATACGCAAATACCATGGGAGCTATAAAATGTAATGAATAAAGAAATGCAGCTATTAAATTAATAATATTAATACTCGCTAGGCTAAAATTGGCATTAACAAAGTTCTGAAAAGATATAGTAAGGACATTCCCAAATAATTTTTGTTCAAAATCTATTGGGAGCATGTAAATGACATTAGCGCTAAGTTCATCCACTATCCCCCGCATGGCCTCATAGGCTAAAAAAAGAATCATGAATGGACTCCAATATAGAATAGTATTTCTTACCTGCCCCAAAAATACAGAAGCGGTTAGCAATATTAAAAACATCTGATCATAGAAGATAAATAAAGAGCCATTCATTAGTAGCATACCGACAAATAGTACTATATAAAAGGTAGTGAAAAGAAACAAAACCCCATAAATAGGTGCCTTTAGTAACTCTTTATTCATAAATCATTTTTGCTCGTAAAGTATTTAAAATTGTTTATTGATAATGATAATGGAAATTTAGTCTGGTGATTGGATACTTAATCAAATAATAAAAAAATTACAAGATAGAGAATGTGAAGTAAAAATTTTCCTAATTAGTTTTACCATATTAACATTTGAACTCTTTTTGATACGTTGGTTGTCTTCAAATATAGTATTCTTTGCTTATTTTACAAATTTTGCTTTAATATCTAGTTTTTTGGGAATGAGCATTGGCCTTCTCACAAATCGAAAGTTTTTAGTTTTTGATTTTTTTGGTAGTGTGTCATTATTTGTATTTTTTGTTATAATGTTTTCTAATTTAGCATCTACGCCACACTCACCAAACGAATTTGTTTGGGCTATAGAACTAGGAACCGGTGCCTTTGCGTATTTATTTATGTTTTTGTTTTTTATAACAAACACAGTAATCTTTATTTATATTGGAAATTTTCTTGGTTTAGAGCTAAAAATGGTCCGCCACCTTGCAGGTTATACCATAAACATTATAGGAAGTTTAACTGGCACTATTTTTACAATTTTTTTAGCTAATTTTAACTCACCACCTTATATTTGGTTATTGCTTTCGCTTGTACCATTATTATTTTTAATAAGAAAACAACGTAATTTTTTGATTTTGTCCGGAATTTTTATTTTCTTTATTTTTCTAGTTGTTTTTTGGCATACAGTCGAAAAAAATGTTACTTGGTCACCTTATTATGAAATAATTATAACACCATTTTCAACAAAAGGTAATACTACTGATAGCTATTTGATGATAAAAGTAATAAAGTAAATTCAGAGAAAAAAAAGGTATACGAACTGCCTTATCAATTTAGCAAACCAAAGAGTGTTCTAGTGTTTGGAGCAGGTACTGGCAATGATGTTGCAGCTGCGTTAAGGCAAGGTGCTGAAAGAGTAGTAGCAGTTGAAATAGATCCAAAAATAGCCGAAATAGGGAAGGAGCTTCATCCAGAAAAACCCTACTCTAGCGAAAAGGTGGGGTTAGAGGTTACTGATGCAAGATCTTATATTAAAAATACGCAAGAAAAATTCGATCTTATCACTTTTGGTTATCTAGATTCTCACCGTATTTTGTCCCAAATGTCAAGTGTTAGGTTAGAAAGTCATGTTTATACAACTGAAAACTTTAAGATTGTAAGACATCGTCTTTCTAATAGGGGCATTGTAGCAGTAACCTTTGCAGTTAACGAGAAGTGGATTGCAGATCGTATTGTTGCTATACTTAGAGAAAATTTTGGAGAACCAATAATTATATATCAAAGTAGCCGCTATGGGTTTGGAACCTTGTTTTTAGCTGGGCCAGGCTTAAAAGATATTGTAATTAATGAAACTCTTCCAATTCATTATTTTATTTCACCGATAAGTCCAACTTGGGTACCTCAACAGAACATCTCCGGTTTTATAGATTCAAAAGAATTTACAAGCAATTTAGTCCCAACTGATGATTGGCCGTTTTTATATTTAAAAGAAAAATCTGTACCTGAAAACTATTTATTCTCTATTTTAATCGTTATCATTATAGCGGTAGTATTAGTGAAAAAATATTGCCCAATAGTTGCTATTTCAAAGGAAGGTATGTTTTTCTTTTTACTAGGGTTTTCATTTATGCTTATTGAAACAAAAACAATTACTTTCCTCTCTCTTCTTATAAATTCAACTTGGATAATTAGTTCATTAACAATAAGCGCAATTCTTATTATGATCTTGTTCTCTAACTTACTAGTTTCAAAATATAAAAATATTAACTTGAATATTGTTTATATTTTGCTTATTTTATCTTTAGGGATTCAATATTTTATAACCCCCAATGATCTCTTGAGTTTTGGTTTGTTTGAAGGGGCCGTATTTGGTTTACTAATTTCTGCATTACCAATTTTATTTTCCGGAATTATTTTTGCTAATTCTATTACAATTTCAAAAAACAATCTTTCACATAATCTAAGCTATAATCTAATTGGTGCAGTTGTTGGTGGTATGGCTGAGTATAGTGTAATGATTTTTGGTATAAAGGCTCTAACTATACTGACTTTGGTTTCCTATTTGGCATCATTTTTGTTAAGAAAAAGATGATAAAATTATCAATCCCCTTAGAAACCCCAAACAACACAAACAATAATGTCACACTAACAATTACTGCATTAGTCCATGTAATCGTTACCTCAGTTGCAAGCGAATAATAACTAAACGGTATAATAAACAAAACAAACATCAGAATCCAATAGCGAAGCGATTTTTGACCCAAATATTCAATTGATTGTAAGGGTATTTTTTTGTTAAATGAATTTAGAAGAGCATAAGTAGCAGTTCCAATGACCACGGAAGCAAACATGAAAGAAGGTGTTGCCCTTAGTTTATCTATTGGAAAAAAGAAAAGCGAGAGGATAAATAATATTGCGCTCGCAAATAAAACACTCTTCACAATTCCTCCATTCTTCCCTATAGCCAATCCACCTAGCGCTATTGGCAAATAAAAGATCGCTGCTTTGTAACCTCCAAGATAAGCGTTATCAAAAATACTAAAACCGAATTGCGAAACCAAAAATGAATAGAAAACAAGTAATAAAATAGATACAATAACGTAATATTGGTTGGCTAATGGAAAGAATATAATAGAAAAACCAAACATAATTGCTATAAGCATCACTTCATCCATTCCAAAAGCAGCACCACTTGAAAAAGGCGATAAAAGAATAGAAATACCAATGAGTTTTCCTAATCGCTCAATAATATCCAGAAGAAATTCGCTCTTTTTCTTATCCTTTCTTTTATTAATAAAATAAGCAGTTGATATTCCACTTGCAAAAATAAATAAAGAGAGGACAAAGTCTCCCGTATGTACTTCGCCAGCAACATTATGCTCTAATAAATCAGGTAGATTGTCAGCTAAACGAACTATAATGCTAAAAAACACCATTCCGATTATGGCAAAACCACGTAGCAAGTCTAAGGTTTTGTTTCTTTCGTAAGCCATGAGAATATTAAGTAATTAGAATTTAATATTACTACTAAATCTAATTCTCGCTATCATTTTATACTGAATTAGCGTTTTTCTTAGAAAAATGCTAGTACGAGTAGCGTTTTTTGACATATTTCGCTAATCTAAGGATTGAGGATTTGCCAGTTAACCATTCAATGACTACTTAGTCCTAACCAGGAAATTATAGGAATTTCTAAGGATTTCCGCAATATTTAAAAAACCGGGCTAGAATTGATCTAAACCGACTTAAAGATCAGGGATTCTTGGATAAACAAAGAGCAGGAAGAAAAATTTTTTATAAACTCAGATAATATCGGAAATATTAATAATTTCCTTAAACTTCCGTAATATGATCAACATGAAACTCCGCCTAAAAATCTAGTGACCTTTGGCCACTACCTCTTGATGAAAGTCATCAAGATCAACAAATCAGTTCACGAAAATGCTGCTATGTATTACGAAGAGTAAATCACTTTCCCTTCTTTTAATATTTGACGTATAATGCCTATTCTTTTTTTTGCTTTTTCGAACTCTTCTGGAGTATAGCAAAGAAAATCAACCGGGTATTTTGCATCCCACATATCATAAAGGTCTAAACCCCTATCTAACGGCCTCAATCCTTTAAATGATTTAGAAACAATCAGGAGGTCGATATCACTCCATTTTCTTGTTTTGCCAGTTGCAAAACTGCCGAATAGGACCATTTTATTTAAATATATTGATGATGAAATCTTGTCCCCAAACTTCTTAAGGATATTAATTATAGATTTTTTTTGGCCCACTTGATTACCTCCTTTGCTAACTTTATTGCTTTTTTGGCATCTTCATCAGAAAAAATTTCTGCAGGTGCATAGATCTCCCTAGGGTATCTTGATTCTATATAAACATTATTTAAGTATCTACAATTATTAACTATATCCTCGGGTGCATTTAGCTTTCTGGCAAGAAATACCAAATCGTGAATTTTTATCAATTCATTAAATTTTTTTATACATGCTGCCTTTAGAATTTTCTCTGTTGACTGTTGGGAAAAGAATGCAGAGGCGTAATATTTTTTGATTTCAAGTAGTGATTCTGCACTATCCAAATCTGCTTCTGATTGTTTTAACCAAAGTGAAACGTCTTCTTTCATAAATTTTCTTCTCAATAAACCTTTTAAAATCATGTTATTGAGTTAATAGCATGAAACTCTGTTTGAGCATAGCCCAAATCTTTTCATTTTCGAGGCGTCAAAAATGAAACTCCACCTAAAAATTACCAAATCAGTCCATGAAAATGCTGCCATATACTACGAAGAGGCAAAGGAAACCAGAGAGAAGATAAAAGGTGTAGAAAAGGCAATAGAAGAAACAAAAAAAGAGCTTGTTGCTGCAGAGAAAGATGCAGCTGAAAAGAAAAAGCAAGTTAAAGTTAAGAAAGAGAAAAAATGGCATGAGAAATTTCATTGGTTTTTTACTAGCAGCAACAAACTAGCAATAGGTGGCAAGAATGCACAGCAGAACGATCTACTCTTTGCAAAGCACATGGAAAGTAGTGATATCTTTTTTCATGCTGACATCCAAGGTGCTAGTGCAGTATTTCTAAAAGATGGAACGAATGCAGAAGAACAGGAAATGCTTGAAGTAGCACAGTTTGCAGCATGCTTTAGCAATGCATGGAAGAATGCAAATGCAGCAGTTGATGTTTATGCTGTTCGCAAAGAACAGCTTGCAAAACATAGTCATGGTGGTTTTATTGCTGCTGGCGGATTTGCTATTGCAGGGGAAAGAAGATGGTTTAGAAGTACTAAGTTGGAACTGAAGATTGGCATTGGGCCGTCAGCAATGGGCAGTGAGCCAATACTAACTATCCTACCAGCAGTTTCCAAGAAAAAGCTCGAAAACGAAGTTCTGTTAATTCCAAGCAAAACTGGAAAGGAAAAAGGCGAGCTTGCAAAGCAATTGGCTAAACGTTTTGGTGTACATCCTGACGAGCTATTACAAATACTACCTAATGGGAGAAGTAAGATAAAGCAGTAACATTTTAAATATACGCATACAAAGCATACATTGGTGCGTAATATGACAAGCATAGATATAACATTCAGGAATGTGGATGAAGAGGTTCTAAGGGAGTTCAAGGCAGAGGCAGTTAGAGAAAATAAAACATTTGGAGAGGCATTAGCGGATGCTTTGAGGATGTGGCTTGAGCATAAATGGCCGATAAAGAAAAAGAAGATGACTCTTTTAGAGTCCAGACGCCTCGGTTTCCACTCAGGCATACGTGATTTAAGCAAACGTGTTGATGAGTTGGTTTACAAAAGGTGATTTTATATCCGTTCTTTTAGATACCTCTTATCTTCTTGCATTTTACAGTTTAGACGATGATAACAATAATAGTGCAACTGAACTTGCAAAAGAAATAACGGAAGGCACATTCGGAACTTCAAGTATATCTGATTATATTTTTGATGAGGCGATTACCCTTTTAAAAAAGCATGTCGGCCATAAAAGGGCAAATGAAATAGGAGATTATTTTCTTAATTCTTCTTCTTTTTACAGAGTCGACCAACAAGTTTTTGCTGCTTCTTGGTCTCTTTCTAAAAAATTTGAACGATTAAGTTTTACAGACTGCTCTAACATTGCATTAATGAAACATTATAATATCGATTACTTGGCAACATTCGATTCTGGTTTTGACGGGATTATAAAGGTTTTGAGATAAAATAGATAATCTTTAATTTCTTATCCTCGATATTAGAACGTGAGAAAGATGCCTAACGAAACAATCATACCAGTTCCTCATGGGTCGCTTCCAGCAGCATCAAACTCATGGATAAGTATGCTAGTCTTTGTATTAATCATAATTAGCGCTTTAGCCTCAATAATAGTTTTTGTAAAAAAAGATAACAAATCCGCCAAAAAAATCGCGAAATATGGTTGGGTAATAACAATTATTTTAATAATAATTTATATACTCGCACCACCTATTGCGCAATTGATTGGAGTTAGATAGTTTATGCCCGCTCGTTTAGAAATCACAATAAAACCAAATGTTCGAGATGTTGTTGCAGAGCAGCTTAGGGTTAGGGTAAAGGACGAACTTGGTTTGAACTTGCAATTTGCACATTTTGTTGAATGTTATAATATAGATGCAGAATTATCAGAGCAAGAAATTGAAACACTCAAAAAAAGCTTTACTGATTCTATTATTCAAGAGTGCCATCATAATAATCCCGCAAATGTAGATATGTGGCGTATTGAGATTGGTTTATTGCCTGGTGTAACAGATAATGTTGGAAAAACCGCGCAAGAAGCTGTTAGAGATGCGCTTGGTAGAGAGGTTTTTGTTTATTATTCACGAATGTACTCTATTAGTTCGATAAGCGAAGATGCATGCATTAAGATTGCTGGCTTGCTACATAATCCATTGATTGAAAAATATTTTGTTCATGTACCATTGAAACCTGCTAATATATACTTACCAAAGGTTGCACTCGAGCATGAACCACGCGTAGAAAAAATAAGCCTAAGCATAAGCAAGGCAAAGCTAGAATTACTTGCTAAAGATCGCTTACTCGCATTAAGCGTAGATGAAATGGAAGTAGTACGCGAGTATTTACGTGACGAGCGCGTGCTAAAGCAAAGAAAAGACGTTGGCTTGGATAATAAAATTACAGATGTTGAATTAGAGGCAATTGCACAAACATGGAGCGAGCATTGCAAGCATAAAATATTCAATGCAAAGATAAAATATGATGATGGAAATGAAGCACATGCAATTAATTCAATATTTAAAACATTTATTGTTGGCGCCACAGATGCAATAAACAAGCCATTTGTTGTAAGCGTATTCAAGGATAATGGAGGCATAATAAAATTCAATCACGAGTATGATATTGCAGTAAAAGTAGAAACACATAATGCGCCTTCTGCCTTGGATCCATATGGCGGTGCGCTTACTGGCGTTTTAGGTGTACAACGTGATGTGCTAGGCACTGGATTAGGTGCAGAGCCAATTGCTAATTTGGATGTTTTATGCTTTGGCTATTTAAATGAAAAAGAAATTCCAAAAGGTGTGCTTCACCCTAAGCGCATATACGAAGGCGTGATTCGTGGCATCCAAGATGGTGGGAATAAGATGGGCATTCCTACTGTTAATGGTAGTATTACATTTGAACGCGAGTTTGTTGCACGGCCATTGGTTTATTGTGGAACAGTTGGTATAATGCCTTCGCGTATTGGAGATAGAAGAACAAATGAAAAAATAATTAAGCCAGGTTATCTAGCAATAATGGTTGGTGGAAGAATTGGCAAGGATGGTATTCATGGCGCAACATTTAGCTCGCAACAAATAAGCGAAGGAGTACCACAAAGTGTTGTGCAAATAGGCGATCCAATAACACAAAAGAAAATGCTTGATTTTATTTTAGAAGCAAGAGATGCACGCTTATACGAAGCAATAACTGATAATGGCGCAGGCGGGCTTTCTTCAAGCATTGGCGAACTTGCTCGCTTTAGCAATGGGTGTAAGATTTATCTGGAGCGTTGCCCGCTAAAATATGCTGGTTTAGATCCATGGGAAATATTAATTAGCGAATCACAAGAGCGCATGACGCTTGCCATTACACCTGAAAAATTAGAAGAACTAAAGAAATTAGCAAAAAAGCATGATGTTGAGCTAAGCGTAGTTGGCGAATTTACGCATAGCAGTAAATTCCATGTACTATTTCGTGACGTTGCTGTTGCTTACCTAGATATGAAATTCTTGCATGAAGGATTGCCACAAATGAAATTATCAGCAGCATGGAACAGAAAAATATTTCCAGAACCAAATATAAGCGAGACGAATTTAGGTGAAGTACTGAAAAAATTACTTTCCTTGCCTAACATAGCAAGCAAAGAAAACGTTATCCGTAGATATGATCACGAAGTCAAGGCAATGACTGTTGTTAAGCCGATTATGCGAGGCCCTAATGATGCAGCAGTAATTAAACCACTATCAAATAGCAGCGAAGGATTAGTAATTGCGCATGGAATATGTCCAAAGATTGTGCATGATGCTTATGATATGGCCGCGCTCGCATTAGATGAGGCAGTACGCAATGCACTAGCAGTTGGTGCAAAGTATGGATATTTAGCTGCATTGGATAATTTCTGTTGGCCTGACCCAGTTGTAAGCGAGCGCAATCTTGATGGCGAATATAAATTAGCGCAGCTTGTTCGAGCATGTATTTCTTTATATGATTATACTACTGCTTATGGCATTCCATTAATATCTGGCAAGGATTCAATGAAAAATGATTATCATATAGTTGATAGAAAATATTCAATACTTCCAACGCTCTTGGTAACTGTAGTTGGTAAAATGGATAATGTACAAAAAGCCCTGACTTCTGATTTTAAACAACCAGGAGATTATATTTATGTGCTTGGCAAAACGCGCGATGAGATGGGCGGAAGTGAGTATTTCAAATTATTTGGTGGAGTTGGAAACAAGAATCCAGTAGTGCGCAAAGACGAAACTATTCCGCTTTATCACAGCTTGTCGCATGCAATTGAAGAAGGGTTAATTGCAAGTTGTCATGATGTAAGCGATGGCGGAATCGCAGTTGCTTTAGTAGAATGTGCATTTGGTGCTGGATATGGTGCAGATCTAGATATATCCTTACTACCGAGTGATAGCGAACGCGAGGATGTTTTATTATTTTCTGAAAGTGCAGGTAGGTTTATTGTAACTGTTAAGGTTGAGAATGCTGAAAAATTTGAAAAGGCATTTGCTGGTAATGCATTTGCTAAGGTTGGTCGTGTGCGTGGGGATAAAAGATATGTTATCCGCAGGGTAGAGGAATTCATAATTAATGAGGATATTTATAATTTAAAGCAGAGTTGGGAAGGAAAGGTAAGTTAACACCTGTTACCCTTATAAACACATTCTAACATAAATAACACTATGCGTACTAGAGGTAGAGGGGGCAATTTACATACTGATACTATCAGGGCTAGCGATCCATTTAGGAGATATAAAAAAGAGCGCAAGCAACCTGTAAGAAAATTAGAAGTTGAAGAAAATAAAACAGTTCAACAGCTTAAGGACCTTTTTAGAAATTATAAATGGAGCGGCGCTGTAATAGATGATAGCAATTATCCTGAAATATTGGGCTTGGTAAGACAGATAGCATATTCCGCGAAAGATGTGGAGTTATTCAGCATCGCAATAGCAGAATTTCAAAGCGATCCGCTCTTTTCAGGTAAGGCTGGCTTCTTTTTAAGCGCTTTGATAAATGCTGGAAATGAAACAGATTATATTATTCATACAGAGCATCTTGAAGAAGATATTTGCTTTTTAGGTTATCAAAATACTAAGAATATTAGGATAACAGGAGATGCTGGTATGTGGGTTGGAATGCAAATGGTTAGCGGAACAATTGCAATAGAAGGAAACGCTGGTTTTCAACTCGGAATGGCAATGCAAGGCGGAACTATCATAATTAGGGGAAATGCTGGTATGGAAGTTGGTGCATTTATGAGAGATGGTGAGATACATCTAAATGGATCTTATAGAAGTCTTTGTGGGGATATAAGGGGCGGAAGAATTTTTCATAAAGGAGAATTAATTTATCCAAAAGTTGATTAAAATGATGGTTAGAGCGCAATTAGGAAGAACACGTACTGAAATGGCTAGAGGTTTTGATAGGTATAAGACAGAAGAAAAACAAAAAGTTCGAAAAGCTGATGTTAAAGAAGATCAGGTGTTAGCCAAATTGAAAGACGCTTTTGAAAGATACCAATATAAGGCAAGATGGGTGGTTGGCAAGAATCCTGAATACAAAGGAGCAGATGTGCTGGTTAAAGGTATTAATTATACTGTTAGAGATGTTGAAAGATTTGTTATTGCGCTTGCGGAGTTTACAGAGCAGACAGAATTTGAAAGGCGTGCAGGGTTTTTCATTAGTGCACTGGTAAATAATTGCAGCGATGATAATTTTAGATTGCCATTAAAATATCTTCCAAACCCATTACATTTTCTTGGTATGGAGAATACGAAAAATATAATTATCGAAGGAAATGTCGATGTATCGCTTGGCATTAGAATGGATGGAGGTAGTATAATTGTAGAAGGAGATAGTATGGATGGTGTTGGAGATTCAATGAAGAGTGGACTAATTATAGTGAATGGCTCTTCCTCTGCAGTTGATGGTGTCGGTAATAATATGACTGGTGGTAAAGTAGTAATAAGAGGAGATGTACATGGAGTAGTTGGAGAAAAAATGGAAGGCGGGATAATAGAGATTTTTGGTGATGTTACAGGAAGAGATGTTGATAGAGGGCCAATTGTTGGTACTGGAGCTAAAGGAGGAGAGATATACCTTCACGGAAATTATATTTCAATAGATCGAAGCGGAAAAGCTACCATATATCATAAAGGACTGGTAATCCATTCTGAAGGATGGGTAGAACCAGAATAGTCATAATTAATAACATTTTTTGTCGTTTTTGTCGCTGATTTTATGTCTGTAAAGCTAACATTTAAAAAGCACCTTTGACTAGTTATAATTGGGTGATAAAAATGAAATTGAAATCAGCTATACTTGGTGCGACAATGCTCGCAACAGTTGCATGTTCAGATCGTACTTATAAAGCGCAGCCAGGGTTTAAGACAAAAACACCTCAGGCAGATACTATTGCAGGCACTGGCAAACCAAATGAGAAACCAAATGATTGTAACAGTGTATTTAATGGGCCTGTTCTTGTTAGAGATAAGACAAGTGCAACATTGGCAGCACCTTTACCGGTTTCAGTTACAATATCCTCCATAAGAATGAGCGATCTACCAGGTTATGATAAACAAGCTGCCGATCTACCAGGTTATGATAAACAAGCTGCTGATTTACAAGTGACATTCGATGGTAATGATACAAGACGCGTGCTATTGAATGAGCAGAACCAAAGCGTGCCGATTACTTATGGAAAATATGTGTTTACATTTTCTTTAGATGGAGTAGTAATGGTCGAAAGAACTCTTGCATTTGACGAGATGGTTGGGCACATAGTTTCAGTATGCGTTAGATTATTAGAAGAGCCAAAACCACCTGAACCAGAGCCACCAAAGACCGATCCAAAGCCTGAACCACCAAAACCAAAGCCACAGCTACCAAGATCAGTTCCACAGGCATGCAAGCCATGTGCAACCTGTCAGCCTGTCAACGTGACAGTTAGCCCAGTTATTACTAATAATAACGGTGATGGAAGCGTAACTG